>JAGWMQ010000002.1 GCA_028873125.1 Verrucomicrobiota bacterium
CGGCTGGGTGTAGCGAAACGGCATCGTGTATGGTGCCAAGTCTTCCGAGGCAGCTTCAGCGTTGGTCAACGGAGCAACACTCGGCTGCTCGCCCACCGTCCACCGTTCATACATCTGTTTGATGTCCTTAATTTCAATCCACTGCGACGCCTGCGCCAGCACGTTGCCGCTGCCATCGGCAATCGTCAGATTCAACTGGCCAACCCCGTTGCTGACGCCACACCAGATGAAGTGATTACCCGCCCAATTATTGGTGAACGTGCTGGCGTTGAGTTGAAGGCTGCCGCCTGGCCCCAGTCGTCCAATATAAGGGCTAAACAACGAGTCATCCTGCTCACTGGCAATCGTGCTGTTCGTCAGATACCCGATGCCGCCATCCGGGTCGGCAGCGGTGAAAATATCAATCGTCGGATTGGCGGAGTGGGGACTGCCCACGTCGCCCCAGTTCAACGTGACTGTGCTGCCTGCTGGCAATGCGGCGAGCAAGTTTGAAGTCACGCCGCAAACCCACAACCTCGCAAAGTCTTCCAAGTCACGCTCGCATGAAATGACGCGATGGCCATCGCCGTCCAGATAATTGCAGTCCGGTGTGGGCGTGTTGGATGTGTAGGGACAGGGGGCGTCTTTGCTGCTGGGAGCTACATCGTCATCATAGTAATTTGTGCCGTCCGAATCGAGGGTGAACCGATCATAGTTATTATTGGCCCAAAAAATCGTGGGAGAACTGGCGGAAGTGGCGTCTGGCCCGCCAAAGCTGGTGTCCATCACTCCGTCGTGGTTGGCATCTAATACCAGGCTGACGCAATAGACTCTGCAAGTGCCGCACACTCCGGTGTCCACGTCCGGCATCGTCACCAAGGCCGCCGGGCCGGGCTGTGTCGGGAAGAAATCGCCGTAGGGCGACAGAATGCCGGTTTGATTTGTCGTCACGTTGCCATTGTTATCCACCGCATAGGCCTTGTCAAAGTATTGGCCCAAATAGGCATAAACGCCCGGATAGCCGTTGGTGACGGCCAGTTTGGCGTAGCCGGCGATTGTGGCCTCCTGTCCAACGGGCAGAATCATCAGCCGGCTCTTGTTCGTGACCGAAAACCCGGACATTCCCGGAACCAAATCCTGATTCGGCGGCGTTTGGTAGGACGACGCCGCTGGATTCCAAAAGTCATATTCGACGGTTTGAAATTGCGGCTGCGCCGTCTCCAGGTAGATTTCCGGATACGAAAGCGCCGACGAAAGGGTGACTTGGCTTCCGGCAGAAAGAGTAGTGGTGCCTAAACCCGAAGAGGTCGGATAGGCCAATTCCGTCGATACAAAGGGCAACCCATAAATGTTTCGAGCGCTTGCGGACATCGAGTAAGTGGGAAAATTCTGGCTGATGACGTTGCTATTGTCCACTTCCCATTCCGAATAGAGCCAGCGCGTCTGGTTGGCCGTCAGCCAGGCGTTGGTTGTCTGGTGAACCGTTGACGGGTAGGAAATCTGATAGGTCGGGTCCCATAATTCAAGTTGACCGTTGTCATCCACGACCCCGGTGGTCATGGCGCCGGAGCCATCCACGTTTGCCGTGTTGAACACGAAGTTCTCGTAACGATAATTGTCGTCGAAAGGCTCGAACGGGTCCCACGAAAAAAATTGGGAGCCATCCACTTGAGATTCCCCATTGGCATTGTAAGGGCTGGCCCAGGCATAGTTGGCGGGGTTGCCGAAATCATAGGTGAAATATCCGGTGTTGCCGCCGGCGCCAGCATAAAAATAATTGGTGTTCCATTCCTGAAAGTAAAACGCTTGATTTTGACTGGCAGCGCGCAGAATAAAAACCAAGTCCTGCTTAAGCTGCGCCCGCCCGTCGTAAAATGGCGGCTCATACCAGGTGGTCGAGCCGTCCGGACTCAATCCGTAGCCGCCGCCCCTTCCGGCCCAACTGCTGGCGCTGCCATTCGTGGTCACCGTCTGCACCCACCATCGGTAGTCGGACTGGCCATAAGAGTCCACCGGGGCAGCCTGCATGAAGGAGGGAATCGGGTAAAGGCCGTTGGCAAAAGCAGAGACCGGTATGTCCCAATTGGTGTCGAAAGAAGAATCGCCGTAATAGCTTTCCGCATAGATGTCAATGCGGCTCAGGCGAATCGCCGTCGTGTCCGCCGGAAGGGTGGAAGCCGCGGCAGTCAGATAGGCCGACTCCGACGAGCCGGCAATTACGCCCACCAGCGGATAATCGGATTCCAGCGAAGTGGAGACCTGCGGCGAACTGCCCCCGGCATAATTCGCCTGGACTTGGAAAGTCGAATACACCGTCGGTCCATTATTCGCAATGTCCGACGGTGTGTTTGCAAAACTCTCCGTAAAACTCGTTGTCCCGGCGGACACGTTCGTTACCACGCCATTGAAATTGATCGTGTAGCTCGTGACCGGCCCCGGTGAAGCCAGCCAACTGACCGTGGCCATGCCGGTGGCCGGGTCGTAGGAAACCGTCACCCCCTGCGGCGCCGGCGGAGTGTAAAATTGATTCGGATTCATTCCGTTCTGAAATTTCTCCAGGTTGTTCCACCCGTCGCCCGCCGGGTCGACGTAGGCATCGGCGCCGGCGGTCGTTCCAAAATATTTTAACCACCACCAATCGGGGATGCCCGTGCCCGTCGTGTCTATCTGGGACTGCGCCCAAAAGAAAAGGTTTGTCCGGCCATTTTCAAATGCCGTTGTGGGTGTCCAGTTGGTGTTGGCACCGCCCCAGACCATCGGTCCTTCCGGCTGCCACCCGTTGGTGTCATTCAAGCTTTCGCGGCTCAGGACTTGATATTCGACGCCATTGGTCGTTCCATGAATGGTTAGAAACGCCTCGTCGTTTGAGACCGCGTCAAGGGTCAGCCACAGCCCATTGGTATCAATAGGCGTGCCCCCGCCAATCAGGGGAATGGGACCGGAATTGGTGGCCACGTGTTGGTGTCCGTGGGACTGGGGGGACTGGTGCTATCCAGCGGCTGCACCGTGCCCCCGCTCCCGGAAGAACCGCCGGTTACTGCATGGTAATTGACCCCCAAATCGTCCAGCAAATAGGAGACGTTCCCTTGAAGGTTGGTGCCCAGATTCCAAATCGGCAACTTCCTGATGTTTCCGGGAAACGGCGGCCAGGGGACGGGACTGACGGGCGAATGTTGAGCCGACCAGTAGGTCCCAGCTAGACCGGCATCAGGTAGTTCCTCGTAGGGAATGGGCGGGACCTGCTCGATGGCCATCAGTTCAATCTGGGCATCAGACGGGGAAGCCCAATCCATGTTGGTGTCGGTCAAAGAAAACGAGCCGTCTTGAACGGGCGCGGTTTCCTGGGCGTGAAGCAGAAGCAGGCCCAAGATGAATCCGATGCTGAACAGTGACCCGACCAGGAGGTGTTTGATTTTCATGGTTTGCCTTTTTTGCGCGGCCACCTGTGGAGAATCAAATGGCGCGACACTCGTCGCACCTCCCTCAAGGTGTCCGGCTAGGGGCACCCCCAAGAAATGCTTCGAGGCGCGCCTTTCGGCGCGCACTCGACGGTGGTCTTGGTAATGCCCTATTGGAAATCTAGCCGGACTTCTTTTTGAGGGACCGCAGCCGTCGCTGCGCAAATTGGTTTTATGTTTTCGTTTTTACATTCGTTTTGAAACTTCTCGATTAACGGCATTAGTTTAGGCCGTTGCCGGGAACTGTCGAGAAATATTTTTCCTTGATTGATACAACAGAATAAGTTCTCAAAAAAAATACTCAAAGAGCGCGCAATGTCAAAAGCATTGCAAACGCGGGGGAATTCGCCGCCAAGCCGCCCGCTTCCCGCCAAAAAGTCCCCAAAGTTTGGCGCAAAAGAGGGGCAAAACCCGCCAAAATTTGGCGAGCATCATCTCATTCTTCGCGGCAGGCTCGGAATGAAGTTTGGAAAGAATATCAACCGCAATTCACAAAATAACATTATGCCCGCCGCCAACACCTCCGACAACCCTGTCACCATCACCCTCAACACCGACGACAAGGCGGCCATCCTGGCCGACATCGCCGCCTTGTCCGGCAAGCTCAACTTCCTGGTCGGTCTGACCAATGAGCAGCGCCGCAAAATGCTCAAGCTGGGCGACAAATCCATCGGCTTTGACGAAAAGTGCGCCAGCTACATGGCCGCCCGGCCCGAACTGATCCCCGGTTTTGTGGACACGACCACCTTGGCCGCCGCGCGCGCCGACCTGGCCGACATCCAGCGCGCCCTGGGCGAACTGGCCCAGCGCGCCGACGACACGGACATGGTGTTGGCGCATGAAGTGTTTCTGCCCGAGTTATCCTTCTATCACAGCGTCCAGCAGGCCGCCAAACACGGCGTGCCCGGCGCGCAGGCCATTTATGACGACTTGCGCACCCGGTTTCCGGGGCGTCCAACCGCCTCCACCAAACCGGCTCCAACCAAAGCCGCGTAGGTCCGGATGGCTGGCAGGCTGAACAAGACTGAATCAAATCAAAGTCGTTGTCAGCCAAAGCCTTGGGACTTGAAAAAAGACGCCACAAGCGTGTTTTAACACGCTAATGATGGGTTTGAGGATGTAAAAAGGGTCTTTTGGGACGCAAATAGCGTCTGCTTGGAGGCGCGATTGCCGTTTTAAGACGTTCATCGCGCCGGCTAAATGGCAAAAAGAGCTTTTTTAGATGAAAATAGCGCTGGTTTGGGTGCAAAAAACGCCGGCGCCGTCGAAAATGACTTTATCCTCGTAGCAAATCGGATGGCGCGGACGGGCGAGGCACCTGAAATGATTTGGCACGTTCAACGTTTTCCGCGAGGGCGCGAAAAAAGCGACCGGAGCTGGCGCGCTCCCCAGTTCTTCCAACTTTCGCGTTCACGGCGCCTGACGGTTCATCTATCGAGTCCGAGAATCGTCACTATTGGCTTGCGGGAATCAGTTGGTAATGCGCCGGCTGCGGCTGTGCGGCGGCGTACTGCTGGTCCACGATGCCTTCCTTCTGGGCTTCCAGGGCGGCGATGAGCGACCGCGCGGCTTCCTGCACCGCCGGATCGTGGTCAAAGGACAATTGGTTCTGGATGCCGCGCCAGGCGAAGTAGCGCCACGCCACCTGCCGCCAGACCAGCTCCAGAACGCGATAGCTTTGTTCGAGCATCGGCGTGCGACAGGCGGCCAGGTTGACGCCCGCAGCCAATTGCTCGGCGCTGAATTCGCCGACGGGCTGGTCGTTGATCTTGAGCTGGTAGTTGCCCGATGGAAGTCCGGAGACTTGCAGCGGTTCCTGGTCCAGCGCCTCGTAGAAGCCGGAGTCGTTCACGATCATTTCCGTGGCCGCGTTGGTGTAATCCCATTTGGGCTGCGGCGCCGGCGTGAAGAACGTCAGCGACCCGCCATCCCGTTCCGTCGGCGGAAATTGCCACCAATCGTCATGGAGCGCGAGGATTGGGAATGGCAGGCCCCGGTCCTGCTGCGTCCAGGAAAAGGTCCCGCCGGACTTCTGGAGATCGCTCACGGCGGTGTTGTCGGATCGCGTCACCGTGTCGTGATGGGCATCAATGGCCACCGCGGCCACCGTGGCCGGCGCGTTCCAGGCCTGAAGCAGGGCCTGCGCCATGACCAGTTCCCCTGCTGCGGACGGGTGAACGCGGCCGGGGATCACCTCGTGGGCCAGCTTGGGGTCTTGCGCCTCGGCCTTCTTCATCACGTCCACCAGGGGCGTGAGGTCCACGCACATCAGATGGTGTTCGGCGGCGAGTTGCCGGACGAACGCGCAGTAATGCAGCAGCACCGCGTTGTAGCCGCCGGGAAACTTCGGCGGCTCCGTCACGTCGTCATAAGGGGACGGCTCGATGAGCACGATGCGCACGCCGGGCAGGTGTTCCTGCAGCGACTGGATGATGTGCTCGTAACCGTTGGTGTAAACGCCGAAAATCTGCTCGTCAAACGGGCGGTATTCCGCGTCGTTCATGCCCAGCATGATGGTGACCACGTTGGGTTTGAAGGGAAACACGTCGCGCTCCAGCCGCAGATCAATCGGGCCGGCCCAGCCGCCGGTGACCCGGTCGCCGCCGACGCCGGAGTTGACGAACCTGACGCGCAGGTTCGGAAAGCGCGTGCGCACGTAGGTTTCCACGTCCATGCCATAGTAGCGCTGTTCGGTGATGCTGTCGCCGTAGAAGCAGACGTGGTCGCCGTCCTTGAGATAAAACGAGGCGCCAGCGGCGTCGCCCGCGCGGGTCAGCCACGGTGTCAGACCGACGGCGGCGCAAAGGGACAATTTGACGAAATGATTTTTGGACAGGAGGTTTTTGGCGATGGCAATTTTCATGGGGCGACCTTACCGGTTTTCATTTGTTTTGGCCACGGATTTTATGACGCCGAAAGCGGAGCGCTTCGAATAATGCCGGTTGAACCACGCGCGCACCTCCGCGTCGAGCGCCTTCAGATCCGGACGCGTATGGGCGGCGGCTACGGCGTCCTTCCATTCCCGGTTCAAATCGCCGAGGTCAATCTTCGAGCCAACCCGGACAAAAATCGGCATTTGATGGAGCGGGGCGGAAACGGTGATCGTCCGGCCGCCGGCGTAGATTTTTTTCGTCCAGGCATCCTGCCATTTTGCGCCGGACGGCAGATAAACCTCCTGCGCGCGCTGATTTTTTTTCCAGACCGGCGAGACCAAAATGTCCGGGCCGTAAAGATACGTCCACCAGTTCGACCACGCGGCGGGCGCCTGGGGATCCGCCAGGAACAGCGGGCGGACGATGGGTGTGCCGGTTTGATGGGCGACTTTGGCCTGTTCAAAACTATAGTCGGCCAGCCGCGCGTGGAGCCGCGCGTAAAGGCGCCAGAGGGCGATCAGTTTCGCGTCATAGCGCGGCGGATGGTGGTAATCCCAAAAGGCGCGGTTATCCGTCGGCCCCACTTCCATGATGGGCGTGAAGCAACTGAACTCCAGCCAGCGCCCCACCACCTCCGTGTCCATGCTTTGCTGGTTGTAGCCGCCGGTGTCCGAACCCCAGTTGGGATAGCCCATGACGGCGGCGCGCTGGACGGCGAGAATTTCGGCGCGCAGGCCGTTTTGCACGCCGCCGATGTCGCCGCCCCAAAACACACCGTAGCGCGCGCTGCCGGTGTAGGCCGCCCGCGGCATGAGGACAAAGTCGTGGTCGGGACGGTAGTCCATGGTCACGTCGTAAGCGGCCTTCAGATACTCGACCGGATAGAGGTCCCGGTTTTCGCGGAGGCTGCGCCCGTCAAAGACCCGGTAAGGGCCTCCATCGGGAATTCCCTCCTCACCGCGGTCCAGTTTGAACCCGGCCACACCCAGTTTCAGCAGTTTGGCGACGCCGTCCTGCCAGAACTTTTTCGCGTCGGGATTGGTGAAGTCGCACAGCGGGTAATTGTTCTTCATCGGCCGCTGGCCCGGGAGATTGTAGCCGCGCGAGAGCGCCTCCTGTTCCATTTTGCCCTGAAAGAACGGGCCGATCCACAAAAACATCTGGATGCCTTGCGCGTTGAGCCAACGCACCGACTCGGCGAAGCGCGGCAGGCGGCGGGGATCAATCTGAAAATCGTCGTAGCCGTTCGGCCCCGGTCCCCACGGCCGGTCTATCCAGTAAACGCCCAGCGGAATGCCGTAGGCCTTCATGAGCAGCACGTCCTCCATGAACTGGGAATTGAACGGACCGGTGACGGACGTGCCGTCGTAGTAAGCCGGGCGGTTGCGGATTTCGTCGCGCCAGCGCCAAGTCGCGTACATCCACCGGGGCGGCAGGAACGGCGGGCCGGCGTCGAGGGCGTGGGCGCGGACGAGCTGGGCCGGCGTCCGGCCGGTGTAAAATTTCACCGTCAGCGACGGTCCTTCAAATCGAATCTTCACCGCGCGCGGATCGCTTTTGCAGAAATCAAAACGGCCCGGCCAGTCACTCTGCACGAACGCCGCGTAACCGGCGGACGACAGGTAAAACGGAGCATAGACCGACATCGTGGGCTTGAGGATCATGTCCACCGTCTGGCCGCGCAGATTCAGGGCGTTGGTGATGCCCGGCGCCCAGGAATCCTGCTGCGGCCAGTCCACGACGCGCTCCATCAGGCCGGTGAAGTATTCGTCGGCGCCGGCGGCCACGGACAATCCCCATTGGCGGATGTCAAAGTTGGGGACCGCGTCCAGGCGGAGGGTGTAATTGGTTCCGTCCGAGTCCAGCGAGACCTTGAGGAGCCGTCCGTCGGGCAGGTTGGTCCGGAATTGGAGAAAGGTGCTGCCGCGCAACTGGGCGAGGCAATCGGACGGCAGCGGCGTCCGGCCGCGGGCCGTTTCATAAAAGATGCCGTCCAGCCGGGGCAAGGGACCGGCGAACGGGGCGGCGTGGAGATGAATAACGGCCATTGAAAGCAGAAGCGGGGCGCGCCGGACCGGCCACGATGAACACAGGGATATTCTTTTCATTGCGCCGTCTAATTACGGATAAATGTCCGGCGACGCAATGCCGGAGAACAAAATCATTCGCCGGGCAAACGGCGATTCTTATCCTGCCGCGCGGCGATGTTCAACGGCTCGATGTGCACCAGCACGTCTCTGACGGCGGGCATCGCCTCGCGGACCTTGTCCTTCACGTCGTGGGCGATGTCATGCGAGCGCAGCACGGTCATTTGCGGGTCCACCTCCACGTGCATGTCCACGTAGAGCTGGTGGCCCATTTTGCGGACGACGCATTTCTCGACGCGCGCCACGCCGGGGATGGCCTCGGCCAGGCGTTGGATTTTGTCCCCGAAAGTGCGGTCGGGCGCCCGGTCCATCAAATCGCTCAACGTGGGACGCAACAGATGCCATCCGTTCCAGGCGATGACGCAGGCCGCCGCCACCGCCGCGGCGTCGTCCGCCCAGAAGAGTTTTTCGCCCCCCGCCAACGCGACGCTGATCCCCACGGCCGCCGCCACGGAGGAGATCGCGTCGCTGCGATGGTGCCAGGCGTCGGCATGCACGGCCGGACTGCGCACCGCGGCCGCTTCGCGTGAGACGAATTGGAACAGCCCTTCCTTGACGGCGATGACGACGAGCAGCACCAGGAGTGTGAACCATTTCGGCGGCGGGCGCGGCTGCGCCACGTCGTGCAGGGCCCCGATCGTGATCCAGCCGGCGACGAACAACAGCAGCGCCGCGACCAGCGCCGCCGCGATCGGTTCGGCCTTGCCGTGGCCGTAGGGATGGTCGGCGTCCGCCGGCTCGCTGGCCACAACCACGCCGCGCCAGACGATGAGGGAACTGAAGATGTCCGTGAGCGACTCCATGGCGTCGGCGACCAGGGCATGGGAGCCGCCGGCGATGCCCGCGATCAATTTCGCCGCCGAAAGAAAAATGTTGGTCGCCAGGCCGGTGAAGGTGGCGCGCAAACTGCGTTGGAGGCGGTTGGACGACACGGGGAAATGATTAACCGCGCGGCTGTAAAATGACACAAAAAACCGGACGCCAATTTCGCGAGTTTTCAGGAATTAACTCGGCCACGGTCCGTGAAGATTCGCGTCCGGTCCGCGCTCTCGGCTTCGCTTAAATCAAATGGCAAAACAGCCCGTCGCGCAGCTTGGGCTCGAACCAGGTGCTCTTGGGCGGCATGATGCCGCCGTCGTCGGCCACCGCCATCAGGGTCTCCACGCGGGTGGGAAACATCGAAAAGGCGCAGGCGTATTGGCCGCTGTCCACCAATCTTTCCAGTTCGGCAGGGCCGCGAATGCCGCCGACAAAAGCGATGCGGTCGCTGGCGCGCGGGTCGTGAATGCCAAAAATGGGCTCCAGAACGCGCCGTTGCAGCAGCGTCACGTCCAGCGCATCCACCGGATCGTCCGTTTCCGGCAATTTCCGGCGGAAACTCAGGGTCTGCCAGCGGCCGCGCAGGTAAAAGCCCAGGTCGTGTTCGCGGCCGGGGCTGGCCGATCCGTCCGGGTCAACGTCAACCACGGCGCCGAGGCGTTCCAGCAACTCCTCGGGCGTCCGGCCGTTCAAATCCTTGAGCACGCGGTTGTAGGGCAGGACCTGCAACTGCCGGTGCGGAAAAATCACGGCCAGAAACCGCGCGCTGTGCCCCGCGCCCTGCCGCGACCGGAATACGCGCGCCGCCGCCGCGCTGCGATGATGCCCGTCGGCGATGTATAGGAACGGAATGTTGGCGAACTGCCCGGAGATGAATTGAATGTCGTCCGCCCCGGCCAGGGTCCACGTCGAGTGACGCACGCCGTCCTGGGCGATGAAATCAATCTCCGGTTTCCGCGCAATTTTCCTGCCGATAAATTCGTCGAGCACGCCGGGGGCGCGGCAGGTCAGGAACACCGGGCTGCTCTGGGCGGCGAGCGCTTCGATGTGCCGGACGCGGTCGTCCTCCTTGTCCATGCGCGTCAGCTCGTGCTTTTTGATGACGCCGTCCAGATATTCCCGGCAACTGGCGGCGGCCACCAGGCCGGTCTGTGCGTGCGCGCCCATGACCTGGCGGTACAAATAGAAGAACGGTTGCGGATCCCGCCGGAGCGCGCCTTGGCGGACGAATTTCTCGAAATTGTCCCGGCCTTTGGCATACACCTCCGGCGCGTAAAGGCCGGTGCCCGGGGGCAGGTCAATCTCCGGTTTGCTGACGTGGAAAAAGCTCAAGGGATTGCCGGCGGCGACCTCCCGCGCCTCGTCCGACGAGAGCACGTCGTAGGGCAGTTCGCAGATTTGGCCGGCCAGTTCCGGCCGGGGCCGCAGGGCGGCAAATGGTTCGATCGTCGCCATAAAAGAGGGGGAGGATAAAATGCCGGCGTTGTGAAGGCACGCGGAAACTGGCGAAATAGTGCTTGCCACGGGGCATTTTGTGACTATGCTGCGTTTTCCTGATTGAAAATTTTATGGCACGCATTTGTGAATTGACCGGCAAAGGCCCGCGCAAGGGGAGCATCATCTGGCGCAGCGGCAAACCCAAGAAGCAGGGCGGCATCGGCACGCACATCACCGCCGTCACCAAGCGGCGGTTCCTGCCGAACCTGCAGCGCGTCAAGGCGCAGTTGCCCAGCGGCGAAGTCCGCTACCTCACGGTCGCGGCCAGCGCTATCAAGAAGGGACTCGTCGTCAAGGCGCCCAAGCGCAACTGGAGAAAGCCGGAAGAGGCAAAAGCCTGATTTCGACACCATTGGAAACAAACGGGAGGATGGCGTGAATGCGCCGTCCTTTTCGCTTTCAAGGAGTGCTTGGCGGATGTTGTTGGACTACCCAGCGCATGGCGTCCAGTTCGCCATAGATTTGTAACCGCTGGATATAATTTGCCTTCTCTGCTCCGGTCAGTTGTGGAAAAGCCGTCTGAAAGCTTGCATCCAGATCCCGCAACGAAGCCTTTTGCTCCTTCAATTGCTGCAAAACCTGGCCGGGTGTCTGTCCTCCAAGAAATCCGCAACTGGCATTGGGGTTCAATTGAGACAACGCTAATGTTTCAGCAGCCATTCCAACGAGCTGATCAATGACCAGTTTTCCGCCGCCGCCGTTGGCAAGTTGATTTCCAAGAACCATCCCCATTTGAGCCAGGTTTTGGACCGAAGCGGGGTCCCCCGCGGCGATTTCCTGCGTTTGCAAATCGTTGATGCCTTGAGCCAGCCGCTTGAGCGTTGCCAATTCCGGCAAGTCGTCTCGTGCGACACCTGCCAACGCAATCTGGTATGCTTCCACCGCCGATTTTCCGGCAAATTGAGCCAGCTCTTCTTCGTCCAATTCAGATTCGACGGCGTAATTTTCAAACTGCGATTTGTCCGTGGCCGCCAGAAGATCTTGGACGGCGGCATCCGTGTTACCGCTCTCGAAAAAGTTCTCCGCGGACAAATAATTCGCCAGCGAGTTGCTCGGCGACGACACCTTGAACAAATCCAGCCATTTGCGCCGGTCGGCGGGGAATTCATCTCGCGCCAACACCGCCAGTTCGACTTGCGGATTGTTTGGAAAATTCGTCGCCGCCTCGTTCAGATAATTCGTGTCTCCCAGCGCGTGAAACGCCGCCAGCAGACTCATCGCATTGCGATTGTGTTCCGCCAGCCAGGCCTCGACTTTTGCGCGCGGGAGCTTTTCGAATCCGGCGGCCCGTTCAGGCTGCGCATTGGCCAGTCCTGGCGCCGACGGCACATGGTCAGGGTGAAAATCCTTGGATCCAGACGGGACGGCCCTGGCAGCAATCTGCTTTTGCTTTTGCTCCGGCGCGACATGATTAGACCTGACGAAGTGCCATACCGCCCCGCCGATGATGACCAGCATTGCCAATGTCACCAGCCATTTGTCGAATCGCGACTTGAACATATTCCGGGCTTCAATTATCGGACCCGATTCCCGGCAAATCGTCACGCAAAAAGCGCGAAAATGCGGAAGCGGCGGAGGCGAGGTCCGTTGCAGGTTTGAAGCGTTAAAGCGGCAAAGTTTTCCGTCCCGAACACTTTGGCCATTTCCGCCGCAACGCCTCAACCCTCAGCGCCCGGACGCTTCCAGCAACCGCCGCAGGTCCCGACTGAATTCCTCCGCCTGCAGCAGCGCCTCCAGCGTCAGGTGCATCCGGTAGCGCCAGTAATGGGCGGAGTCCGCCGGCACGTTGATGCGCTCGGCTGCCGGATCGGCGCGGCGCAGGCCCTCGTCCATGCCCAGCAAATCCTGCAACTGGAAGATGCTCCACATGGACGGCGACGCCAGGTGCTGGCGCACGATGGCCTGGACGATTTCCGGTCCGCACTCGACGGGCGCCTCGCCGGGCCGGCCCAATTCCTCGTTGTAGAACCGTTGCGTGCGGCGGTAGTCCTCGGTCCACCAGGCGCGCAGGACGCTCATGTCGTGCGTGCCGGGCGTCACCACGCTCAAGTAAGGCGCGGCGGCGGGGCGCGAGAATTCCCGGCGCAGCTCCTTGGGCATCCGCTGGATTTCCAGGCTCAACAAACCCAATTCCTTCATCACGCCGGGCACGCAGGCGGGCACCAGCCCGAGGTCTTCCCCACAAACCAGCATCCGGGTGGCGCGCTTGAGCGCCGGGAGCTTCTGCATGGCCTCCGCGCGCCAGAAGGCCTCCTGGCGGCGGAAAAAGTAATCCACGTAAAGCTCCTTCAACACCGCCTGTGTTTGTGACGGCAGCGCCTTGAACGAGAGCGTCTCCTCCATGGCGAACCGGAAATGGTATTGTTGGCCGCCGGCGTCCTTCGTCTCGAACAAAATGACGTTGCTGATCAAATCATGCAGGCCGGCCTTGATTTTTTCGTTGCGCTCATTTTGTTCCCGCGCGGCAAAATATTTCTCAACGGCACGTTGCGTGGCGAAGTCCGGTTTCAACGAATAATGCCCGGCCGGCCCGGAAACCAAAAAATCACGTTTCACGATTTCGGCGTCGGCCGCGAACATCTCCTCCAGCACCGCCCCGGTAATCCACGGCCGCGTGAAACGGTCGCGGTCAAAGGCGACGCCGCGCCGGGTGAACTCATCGGGAGTCACCGGAATGGCCGGCACAAAATGGCCCAGGATGCCCTCGACGGCATCCGCCGGAATGCTCCAGATGCGGAAGAAGCCGAGGATGTGGTCAATGCGGAAGGCGTCGAAGCAGCGGCCCATTTGCTCGAAGCGCCGCCGCCACCAAGCAAAGCCGTCCTGCCTCATGCGCGGCCAGTCGTAGGTGGGAAAGCCCCAGTTCTGGCCCTTGGCCGCGAAGGCGTCCGGGGGCGCGCCGGCCTGGACATCGAGGCGAAACAGTTCGGGGTTTTGCCAGGCGTCGGCGCTGTGACGGCCCACGCCGATGGGAATGTCGCCCTTCAAAATCATCCCGCGCGCGTGCAGATATTCCGCCGCGTCCCGCAGTTGGCGATGCAGGTGAAACTGGATGAAGTAATTGAACTCGACGTCGTCGCGCGCCGGAGAATCTTCCGCGGTCAGGGCGGCGACGTCCTCCTGCCGGAACGTCCGGTGCGCCGGCCAGCGGTTGAAAGCCGCCGTCCCGAATCGGTCGCGGAAATGGCAAAACGCCGCGTAAGGCTCCAGCCAGCGGCGGTTCTCGGAAAAGAACCGGCGGTAGTCCGCGCGGGCAAAGGTTGACGCTTTTTGCGGCGGAAAAATTTGTTTGAGGAAGGCGAGTTTGGCTTTCATCACCGCTTCGTAATCCACGGCGTCGAGCGCGTTCAAGCGCCGCCGTTCCGCTTCCAGTTTCGCAAGCCGCGCCTTGTTGGCGCCGGCAGCGACCTCATCCAGATTCAAATAAATCGGGTGCAGCGCGAACGCCGAAATGGCCGCATACGGATACGAATCGCGCCACCTGTGGGTGGCGGTGGTGTCGTTGATGGGCAGGATCTGGATCAGCTTCAAGCCGGCGCGCGCGCCCCAGTCGGCCAGCCTTTTGAGATCGGTGAATTCACCGACGCCAAAACTGGCTTCACCGCGCAGGCTGAACACGGGAATCGCCACGCCCGCGCCCTTCCAGGTGTCCGCTGGCAGCGCGACAAATCCGTCATGGACGACGGTGTGTCTGCCCGGCGCGACGGCGTCCTCCAAAACCCGGTTGGCGCCCTCCTCGAAGCGGACGAACACGCCGCGTTCCACGTCAAAAACGCCGTATTTGTAGGGGACGGGAAACGGCTGCCCGCTCAGGTCCGCCTGCGCGCTGAAGTCCTCGGCGCCGTCAGGCCGGCTCATCAGCAGCGGCCGCGCCGTCCGCCATTGGCCCAGCGCAGCACAACCGCCCAACAGGCACAGCGTCTGGCCCTTCCCGAGCAACGGCGCCCGGACATTGAAAGTATGTGTCGGCACGCGCGGCGCGGAAGCCTTCACGGCGGTGCGGTTTGCCTGGAGCAACACCTGTTGGAAAGGCTCGGTGCAAAAGGCGTTTTCAAAGGCGCCAGCGGGATTCCACGAGTCCACCAACAGCACTTCGTCATGCTGGAACAACTCCGGCCTCAAGTTTTTATCCCCCCACTCGTGCGTGAGCAAACCGTCGGCCTGGCGCAGCACGTAGTGATAGGCGATTTTGGGTCCGGATTGGGCGTTATCCGGCCATTGGATGGTGGTTCGCCAAGAATGCTCATTCTGGTATTGAAGCGGGACGGCGCGGGCTTCGTCGCCCCCACCGAGGATTTCGGGATTGCCGGTCAGCCAGAGCGACTGTCCATACTCGGTGTGGAATCGCAATTGAAACGTCAGTTTCATGGGCGTCTGTTTTATCAGGCCCAGGGAATCCAACAAGTTTTTGCGCGAAGCGCCGGAACCGCACAGCGCGACGCGCCCGGTTTTGGCCGCCAGGGGCGCGGCTGCGCCTTGCCCCAACCCTCCGGCTGGAATCAGCTTCGTGGCCAAGGCTTGCCGGGTTCCAGTCCCTCCTCCAGAATCACCGCCGACATGAACTTGGACGCCCCGCTGGCATGGCTCGATAAATTTGAGTTGGTTTCCTTCAACAGCGCCGAGGATCTGGCCGCGCGCGTCGCCGGCGATTGGCTGGAGGAGATTGAAGCCGCCGGGCGCGCCGGGCGGACCCATTGCGTCGCGCTCTCCGGCGGACGGATTGCGTTGAAGTTTTTTGCCGCCGCCGCCGAACAGGCTCGCGCCCGGGCCGTTTCCTTCAACCATGTCCACATTTTCTGGGCGGACGAGCGTTGCGTGCCGCCGGACCATGGGGACAGCAACTTCGCGGTCGCCCGCCAATCCCTCCTGGCGCCGCTGAAAATTCCCGAAAGCCAGGTTCACCGCCTTCGAGGCGAAACCCCGCCGCAGGTCGCGGCGGACGAAGCGGCGGCAGAGATCTGCCGCGTGGCGCCGCTCAACGAAAACGCCCGGCCGGTGCTTGATCTGGTCCTGTTGGGGATGGGGGAGGACGGCCACGTGGCGTCGCTGTTTCCCAATGCGCCGGCTGCCGTTCTGAATGGCACATCCCCGTTTTTGGTCGTGGAAAACTCGCCCAAACCGCCCCCGCGGCGTATTTCCTTGAGCTACGGAGCCCTCGCGGCGGCCAGGCGCGTCTGGATCTTGGTGGCCGGTGGAGGAAAGGAGGCGTCCTTGCGCGAGTCGCTTTCGCCTTCCGGCAAAACGCCGCTGGGCCGGGTGATCCAATCGCGCGTCCGCACGAAAATTTTTTATTTTTTTTCTTGATTCGGCGCGCATCAGGTGGTTTATTGTTTTGGTTCCTTGAGAGGGGCGTGAAAACGCCGGATATGGCATGGATGAAACAGATGGCTTGCCAGATTTTGTTTGAACGAAATCGAAACATCGGGGTCGAAGTATTTGCAGCGTTTGAGGATTTCGCTGTCCGTTTAGGGTTGGCATAGAGGCTTTGCTCGCGGCGCGGCTCGGACAGCGACCCCCAAGTTGGTCGCGTCGCCCTTCTGAGCGCCTTGGGTGAAGGCGTATAAGCCTCGTCACCAAGAGTGGCCGGATGCGAATCCGGCCATTCGTCTTTTTTGGAGCAGTTTTCCGCAAAAGTCCCCTTGCCAATTGAACTTACAGGTTATAGCCTGAGGCCGGATGGTCGCCTTTGTGGCTCCCCTCTCCGGGTGATGACCGCCAGGTCGCCCGGGGCGGGCAAACCCGTTGAACTTTATCGCAAGCGGTTGAAGACCAGTCAGAAATAACTCGTTCGTGGATCCGGATTTCGTCGGGTCTCAACGAGAGCGATCAAATGGGGGAGCCTGAGACGAACTTCTTGGAAGGCAGCTTGCGAATCCCCGAGCCTTGGGTTCACGTCTCGAGGATTTGGCGGAGGAGCGCCGGCGGAAACCTTGAACAACATGAAACGGCCGCTCGTGGCTGTGGTTGCATTTTATACGGCCGGTCTGCTGATCGCGCAGACCTTCCGACCCCCGCCTCTCGTCCTGTTGGCCGCTTTATCCGCCCTCCTCGTCCTGGCCCTGGTGCTGGAGACACTCCGTGTGTTGCTGATCGGGCCGATGCTGGTGCTGGCCGGAGCGAGCAACCTGCTCCTGCACACCGCAATCCTCTCCCCGAATGACCTGCGCAATTTAATTGGCAACGGGCCTGAAATCGTCGTCGTCCGCGGAACCCTGGTCCGGACGCCGCAAATCAAAATCTCCGAGCGCGAAGGCGAAGAGATCCAACACTCGCTCACCCTGGTCCGCGTCCGTGAAATTCGCCGCGGCGAAAAGTGGCGGCCGGCCGTGGGGAAAATCATGGTCTCCACGCCCGCGCCCCTCGCCGCCGATTTTTTCGCCGGCCAGGCCGCGGAAGTCTCCGGCGTTATCGCGCGGCCTTCCCCGCCGCTGGCCGAGGGACTTTTTGACTACCGCGACTACCTCGCCACCCGGGGCATTTATTACCAGCTTAGAGCGGCCTCAACCAACGACTGGCGTCTGAGCCAACCGGTCTTGCCGAAGCCGCCGCTGACCGACCGCTTTTTGAACTGGTCCAGGCGCACGCTGGCCATCGGTCTGCCGGTGAAGGACGATCCCCTGCGCCTGCTGTGGGCCATGACGTTGGGCTGGCGCACGGCGTTCACCGGCGACATCGGCGACCCGTTTCTGCGCGCGGGCACGATGCATCTCTTCGCGATTGACGGGCTGCGTATCGCGCTGATTTCCGGGATGCTGGTCGCGTTGTTGCGCGTGCTGCGTGTCGCGCGCGGGTGGTGCGGAGCCGTCGCCATTCCGGTGATCTGGTTTTACACCGCCGCGACGGGATGGGAATCCTCGGCAATCCGGGCGGCGGTGATGATGACGCTTGTGCTGGGCGGCTGGGCGCTGAAACGGCCGGGCGACTTGATCAATTCCCTCGCCGCCGCCGCCTTCCTCATTTTGCTCTGGGAGCCACGCCAGCTTTTTGAGGCGAGCTTTCAATTGTCTTTCTTCGTCGTGCTGGTGATCGCCCTGTTGCTGCCGCCTTTGAACCGGATTTGCGATCGCGCACTGCGGCACGACCCGCTGCTGCCGGACGAACTGGTTCCCCGATGGCGGCGCACCCTGACCGGCGCGCTGCGAATGCTGTCGCGCTACTTCGCTTTGTCACTGGCGGCGTGGGCCGGCTCGATTCCACTCTCGGCGCTCTATTTTCACCTGTTCAGCCCGATTTCGCCGCTGGCCAACGTCATCGCCGTGCCGCTGGGCACCCTGGCGCTGATGAGCAACCTGGGCGCGCTGGTCTGCGGCGCCTGGCTTCCGGGGGCGACCGCACTGTTCAACCACGCCGCTTGGTTCTTCATGGTGGCGATGACGTGGGTCAGCCAGGTCTCCACGAGAATCCCCGGCTCGTTCTTTTACGTGCCCGCGCCTTCATGGATTTCCATCGCCCTTTACTACGGCGTCCTGATCGTCGCGTTGAGCGGCTGGCTGAACACGGCGCGGAGGAAAATCCTGGGCGCGGCGGTCTTGATTTGCATCGCCGCCGTTTATCTCTGCCGATGGGAAGGTTCGCGCGATGAAATCCAATTGACCGTCCTGCCGTTGAACGGCGGTCATTCGGTTATCGTGGACGCCACCGGGCGAAAAAACGACTGGCTGGTGGACTGCGGCGACGAGAACGCGGTCAATTTCACGCTCAAAAATTTTCTGCGGGCGCAGGGCGTGAACCGGATTCTGCGCCTGGTCTTGACCGAAGGAAACCTGCGAAACTGCGGCGGCGCCAAATCCCTGGACGACCTCTTCGGCGTCGGAGAATTGTGGACCAGCGGGGCGAAATTCCGATCCCCCGCCTATCGCGCCGCCGTTTCCGCATTTGAAACCCCGCCCTCGCGCCGAAAAATTTTCGACTGCGGCGGCCAATCCGGCTGCTGGCGGGCGCTGTGGCCGGAAGCTACCATTCACGTGCCTCGCGCGGAGGACGCCGCGCTGGTGCTGATGGGAAATTTCCATGGCACCCGGGTTCTGCTGCTGTCGGATTTGGGACGCGCCGGACAGAGCGGGCTGATTTCGGCCGCGGAAGACTTGCGCGCGGATATCGTGATCGCCGGCCTGCCCACCGGGGGCGAACCGCTCTGCGACGCCCTGCTGGACGCGGTCCGGCCCCGGGCTGTGGTGATCGTGGATTCCGAATTTCCCGCCACGCGCCGGGCGAGCCGCGAGTTGAAGGAGCGTCTGGCGCAGCGGAAAATTCCGGTCATTTACACTCGCGATTCCGGCGCGGCGACCCTTCTCGTGGACGACCACGGCCGGCAATTGCGGACAATGGATGGACAACAATTCACTTCCTCGGACCGATACCAGTGAATACCTCTCCGTTCAGGGGGTGTGGGCAAATGCCCCTACTGCGGATCAACCAGAGAGTGTCGAGAAGGTGCACAGGAACCGGCCGGAGCTGGAACGATTCTTTTGGTTTTGGGGAGCACGCGCGTCTCGCGTGTGGGATTCGGCGTCGCGCCAAATCCATCGAGGGTTCGCAGGCCATAACGGTTTGGTGTGTGTCCCGCGCGGGCGATCCAGTCGGCGCGACGCCGACTGGTGCAGCCGAGACGGCCGCGCTCCTCATTTTGAAGTGGATCGTTCCGGCTCAAAGCAGGCGAGCTACCTTGGCGCGGCAAGCGGGCGCGGCTTGGTTGGCGGCAACCGTTGGTTGGCTGGCAGGTTGGCAAAAGGCGACGAAAGATTTCTGTTGCCATTAGTGATTACCAATGCAAGCTTTTAATGTTCTGCCATCGGTGGTGATGATGATGAATCGGGCCGCCGGATTGGTGAACGAAAACTTTGACCGGTGAAAGCGGTGCGCAGGCCCAAACGTCGCTCAACCAGCGGCGATTACGGGGAGGATTTTGTGTCTTGTTCCGCATGTCCCGGCGCACAACTTCGCCCTCCGCCGCGTCTTGCCAGCCCTCGCATCGCGGCCTTCACGCTCGTCGAGCTTTTGGTGGTCATCGCGATCATCGCCATCTTGGCGGCGCTTCTGTTGCCAGCCCTGAATATGGCCAAGCAAAGAGCCTTGGGGGTTTTTTGCATGAACAATCTGAATCAGATCACATTGGGCTTCAAAATGTATCCCGACGACAATAGCGGTTGGTTCCCGATGAATCTGCCAATGCGGGGTGGCATCAGCCCAGCCGTCAGTTGGGTTGCCGGAAACATGGATTACGATTTTCCCAAGCAAAACACCAACTGGGCATTCCTCGCGGATCGGCGGTATGCCCAACTGGCGCCTTATGTCCAAAATCCGAAGGTCTATCGCTGCCCATCCGATCAAAGCACGCAATATCCGCATCAGCAAGGGCCGCCGCGCGTGCGCAGTTATGCAATGAACGAGGCCATCGGAGGCAGCTACTTTGGCCCTAACTACACAGAGTCTGTTACTGGGCTTGATGTCTTTCGACCTCTGCCGCCAGCTACACATTGGCAGATTCACACCAAAGAAGACCAGATGATCGGAGGGCTGGGGCCGGCGCAAATTTGGGTGCTGGTGGACGCGCATCCCGACACCATCTCTGTCGGGGTGTTCGACAGCGTGATGACCTCCGGCCCCTACACCTGGATTTGGGATGACCTGCCGGCCAAATGGCACGATAATTCCTGTCCATTTTCCTTTGCCGACGGCCACGTGCAAATGCACCGCTGGCTGCGTCCCAATTTAATCCCCAATGTCACCTACACCGATCAGACGCACCGGTCGAATGGGGCCACGATACCGGACCCGGACGTGCCTTGGGTGTCTTCACACACCACGGTGGCCATGCCGTGACCGAATGTTATTAAAGATAAAGGGTAGAGAGGTAGGTCAAGAATGGCGCTGAGATAAGCTCACAATTTTTGCGGTATTTGGAAAACGTTGATCGGTGAAAGCGATCTGCAAGGTTAAAGGTTGCGCGTCCAGCGACGAAGCCGAGGCGGATTTTGCGTCTTGTTCCACGCGGCCCGGCGCACAGATTCGCTCTCCGCCGCGCCTTGCCGGCCCCCGCTTACCAGGGTTCACGCTCGTCGAGCTTTTGGTGGTCATCGCCATCATCGCCATCTTGGCGGCGCTTCTGCTGCCAGCCCTGAATACGGCCAAGCAAAGAGCCTTGGGCGTTTACTGCATGAACAATCTGAACCAGATCACATTGGGCGTGACAATCTATACCGATGACAATAACGGCTTTTTCCCGCTGAATCGGATAATGCAATTTCATAGCGATCCCGCCAAAGACTGGGTCGCCGGGAGCATGGGCTATGATTGGCCGGAGCAGAACACGAACAGCGCCTTGCTGCTGGACCCGCAGTATTCCCAAGTGGCGCCTTATGTTCAAAACCCAAAGCTCTATCGCTGTCCGTCCGATCACAGCACCCAATATCAGCATCAGCAAGGCCCGCCGCGCGTGCGCAGTTATACAATGAGCGGCGCCATTGGAGACACATACTTCGAAAGCTCTTTCACGCTTCAGCACTTTCGGCCCCCGCCGCCAGCCAAACAGTGGCGGGTTTATACCAGAGAAGACCAAATGATCGGAGGGCTGGGGCCGGCGCAAATTTGGGTGCTGGTGGATGAGCATCCCGACACCATCAGTGACGGGCTCTTCGCCAGCGCCATGACTTCCGGTCCTCGGACTTGGATTTGGTTTGACCTGCCGGCCAAATGGCACGACAACTCCTGCCCATTTTCCTTTGCCGACGGCCACGTGCAAATGCACCGCTGGTTGCGTCCCGATTTGATCCCCAATGTCACCTACACCTATTTGGCGGATCACCAAGACGAGGGTAGCTCATGGTTCGACTATGACAAAGTGCCGGACCCAGACGTGCCTTGGGTGTCTTCACACACAACCGTGCCTGGCCCATAACTCTGGATTCCTCATTGGCTGACGATTTAATGCTTTTTCTGCCTGATCACGGTGACGGCAACGCATTTCGCTTGCGGGACGGGAAATTTCTTGACCTCCACCGAGACCCCGCGCGGTTTGAACTCGGCCAGGACCATTTCACCAATGTCAGCGGCGAGTTTTTCGACCAGCTTCCAGCTTTTGCCTTCGCCAAATTTCAGAAGCCGTTGCGAGACGGCGAAGTAATCAATCGTGTCGGCGAGGGAATCGCTGGCTGAAGCGACGGAGCAGTCGCAGCTCATTTCCACCGTCAAGAGCAGGCGTTGCGGCCGGGCGCGCTCCTCGTCGGCAACGCCGACGCGATAGAAGACCTCGAGGTCAACGATGGAGATTTTGGAGTTCAATTTCGGGTGGGCGAACTCAACGCCCGGTGGAGCGGGCGACATGAGTCTTCCGGCGATTGGAACCTCGCCTGGCTCGTCCTGCAGGGGTTCTCAGCGTCTCCAGCACCGCGTCCACCAGAATCCGCGTCGGCGTGTTCAGGGCCAGCTTCCCGGCTGCCGCGGGGGCGAGCCAGCGGAATTCGTGCGCCTCGTCGTTCAACTTCACGCGCGGGGCACGCCCGGCGCACCGGCAGGTGTAATTCAACAACACGAAATGCGCGTCCCTGTAAAATTCCTTCGAGTGGATGCAATCCTGCACCAGGACGAATCGAACATCCGTCACCTCCAATCCGGTTTCCTCGAGAATCTCGCGGCGCAACGCGGCCTCGGAGGCTTCGCCCCATTTGATCTTGCCGCCGGCAATGCCCCAAAGGCCGGACCATTTGTGCGTGCGGAGCATCAGCACTTCCCCTTGAGCGTTGAAAATCAGCGCCCCGACCGTCGCCTGCGGCCTGGGCGGCTCTTCGAATCTGTCCGCTTCGGGTTTCAGATTCAGCCCGTTTTGCTCCAGAATCCGCTGCAGTTCGCCGAGGTGCTCCACGATCAAATCCGGCCGGGCCGCGCGCAGTTGCTCCAGTGTATTGTAGCCGGTGAGCACGGCGCAGGAATGAACGCCGCCCTGGCGCGCGGCTTCCATGTCGTGCTCCATGTCGCCGATGAAGAGCGTTTCGTCCGGCTGCAGGCCGTTTTCCGCGAGCACTTCGCCGATTTTTTCGCGCTTGTCTCCAATGCCCGTGTAGCACCGGTCGAGAAAGGCGTCAAAGTCGGTGACGCGGCATTGCGCGCCAAAATGCCCGGCATGGATGGTGCTCAACAGGAAGGTGTGAAGTTTGTTTGCGCGGCAGAATTCGAGGAACCGGCGCGCGTGGGGCAGTTCGCTGACGGCGTCCTGGATCTCCCGGTAGTGCGCGTGAAACCAGGCCTCGAGCTGCGGCAGCGGCACGTGCGGCGTGTGGCGGTTGTAAAAGTTGACGAACGGCAGGGAAAACTCCGCGCGAAATTCCGCCAGCGACATTTCCGGGCGCCGGGCCTGGGCGAGCACGAAATTGGTCGCCCGCCAGACGGCGGGCAGGTCGTCCACCAGCGTGCCCGACCAGTCGAAGATGATGTTGCGAATCACCCCCGGAGTCTAACCGCGAAATCCGCGAATCACACGAACCATTTTGCCGAGGCCCCGGCCCTCACCCCAACGGAGTTCGATGGCAGGATTCGGAACGTTTGAAACTTGAAACCGCGGACCCGCGACTGGAAACTCCCTTGAATGCTCATCGCCTTCCACAAGCCCTATGGCGTGTTGTCGCAGTTCACCGGCGGCGGGTCGAACCATCGCACGCTGGCCGATTTTGGCTTTCCCAAAAACGTTTATCCAATCGGCCGGCTGGATGCGGATTCCGAAGGGCTGCTGCTCCTGAGCGACGAGGCCCGGTGGAACGAAAAGCTGCTGCATCCGCGCCACGCTCACCCGCGCGAGTATTGGGCGCAGGTGGAAAAAATTCCGTCGCCGGAAGCCTTGAAGCATTTGGAACGCGGCGTGCTTATCCGGGGACGCAAAACGCGGCCGTGCCGGGCGTGGATTTTGGACCCGCAGCCGGAGGTTTCAATTGCGGTGGCGGGCGCCCGCGGATCCGGTGATCCAGATCGTCAGGACCGGCGGGCGCCCCCCTCCGCGGTTTTCCAAATTCCGCCGCGCGATCCGCCCATCCGCTTCCGCAAAAGCGTTCCCGATTGCTGGATTGGGCTGGAGCTGGTCGAGGGCAAGAACCGCCAGGTGCGCCACATGACGGCGGCCGTCGGGCATCCCACGCTGCGCTTGATCCGGGTTCGCATCGGCGGCGTTTGGCTGGGCGATTTGCCGTCCGGCCAATGGCGCATTCTGGCGGCGGACGAACTGGCCCGGCTTTGAACGCTCCGGACATCCGCCGCAACCTTCGTTCGACTTCCGGCGCCGGGGCTGATAAGCTGGCGGCATGTCGGAGAATCCTTTGAATGTCCTGGCGGTCGCCGGCAGCCTGCACGAAAAATCCTTGACGCGCGCCGTCATCCATCACGTCGCCGCGCGGCTCCAGGGCGAGGGTTGCCGGGTGGACATTCTGGATCTGGGCCGGGAATCGCCGGCGCTCTACAATCCGGACACGGCCTGCGACGCGCCGGGATTTGACGCCCTGCAAAGGCGGGTGGAGGCGGCCGACGCGCTGGTCCTGGGCACGCCCGATTATCACGGCGGCGTCAGCGGCGCGCTCAAGAACTTCCTGGACCATTTCTGGCGCGAGTTCGCCGGCAAACTCCTCGTGCCCGTCGTCGCCTCGCACGAAAAGGGGCTTACCGTGATGGACCAGATCCGCACCCTGGCGCGCCAATGTTACGCGTGGACGCTGCCGTATGGCGTTTCATTCGAACCGAACGCCGACGTGAAGGACGGCCGGATTGTCAGCGACACGCTCGACCGGCGCCTGGAGATGATGGTCCGGGACGTTCGGGTCTATGGCGCGCTGCTGGCACGGCAACGCCGCGCCGACCTCGCCGGGAACGACCCGGGTTTTCTGGCACGCTTGCGCAAATAGCCGCTGCCGCTTAAACTTCGATATGGCTGAAATCATGGAATTGCCGGTGCGCCAGGCGGACGACTTGCAAGTCCGCCCGCCGATCACGCGGCTCCAGTTCGAGGCGCTGGCGAAGGAAGTTTTCGCGCTCAAGAAGCAGCTCAACGCGGTCATCCTGGCGCACAATTACCAGGTGCCCGAAATCCAGGACGTGGCCGATTATGTCGGCGACTCGCTCGGGCTGTCGCGGCAGGCGGCCCGCACGGACGCGGACGTGATCGTCTTTTGCGGCGTGCATTTCATGGCCGAGACGGCCAAGATCCTGAATCCGAACAAGATTGTCGTGCTGCCGGACAAGGAGGCGGGCTGTTCGCTCGAAGAAAGCTGCCCGGCGGACCGGCTGGCGGCGCTCCAGAAGACCAACCCGAACTTCTGGACGGTGGCCTACATCAATTGCAGCGCCGCGGTCAAGGCGCTGTGCGACGTGATTTGCACCAGCGGCAACGCCGAGAAGATCGTCAACGCCGCGCCGCCGGACCGGGACATTCTCTTCATCCCCGACGAAAATCTCGGCCAGTGGGTGATGGAGCAGACGGGGCGGCCGATGACGTTGTGGCGCGGCCATTGTTACGCGCACGTCGAGTTCCGGCGCGAGGCGCTGCTGCAACTTAAAGAAAAATTCCCGGACGCGAAGGTCGTGGTCCATCCCGAAAGCCTGCGCGAGGTGCGCGACCTGGCGGACGCGGTTCGCTCGACGGAGGGGATGATTTCGTTCTGCAGGAACGATCCGGCGGAAAAATTCATCGTGGTGACCGAGTCGGGCATCATCCACCGGATGCGCAAGGAATGTCCGGGGAAGACGTTTTTATGCGCGCCGACGTTCGACGTGATGCAGATGCCCGGCGACCATTGCCGCTGCAGCGAATGCAAATACATGAAGTTGAACACGCTGGAAAAGGTGCGCGATTGCATGAAGCGTCTTGCGCCGCGCATCGAGTTGCCGCCGGAGATTCTGAGGCGCGGGCGGCTGCCGATCGAGAGGATGCTGGAAATTTCGGCGCGGACAACTTCCGTTGGGCAGACGGCGGTTTCCAATTGAATCCGGGCCATGATCATTGACCAAATCAGACAACGGTTGGAAAATGGCTTTCAGCCGTTCACCACTCACTTGACGAACGGCAAAAAATTCAGCGTCCCGCATCGTGATTTGATTGCTTAGACCCGGAAAGTGGTCGTGGTCATTGACGAACGCGACGTTTCCCACACCCTCAATCCGCCGCACATCGTCTCCATCGAAGACGCCCTCCGCCAAGAGTAGCGCCTCCGGCGAAAGAAAAAGGAGTCGCTGAATTTGCTTTTCCCCTGTAAATTCCGCGCGCTATGGCGATGGCGGACATGCGGCGGGAATACTCGGCCGGCAGCCTGCGCCGCGCGCAGTTGAACCCTGATCCGCTGGCGCAGTTCCGGCATTGGTTCGCGCAGGCGGCGGGCGCGGAATCCGGTTCGCGCCTGCGCCGGGTGGGCATCGCGCTTTTCAAGCTCTGGCACGCCCTGCTCGGTCATCCGCCGGTGGACGCCACCGCGATGACGCTGGCGACGGCGGACGCGGCGGGCCGGCCTTCCACACGCGCGGTGCTGCTCAAGGGCGTGGACGAGCGGGGCTTTGTGTTCTTCACGAATTTCGGGAGCCGCAAGGGCCGCGAGCTGGCGGCAAATCCCCGCGCCGCGCTGACCCTTTACTGGCCGGACCTGGAGCGGCAGGTCTGCGTGGCCGGCGCCGTCACCCGATTGCCCCGCGCGGAATCCGAGGCGTACTTTCGGAGCCGTCCGCGAGGCAGCCGCATCTCGGCGTGGGCGTCCAATCAGAGCGACGCGGTCGCCGACCGCGTCGCGCTGGAAAAAAAATGGGCGGAATTCGCCGCAAAATTCCCGGGCGACGACATTCCGACGCCGCCGGACTGGGGCGGCTATGTTTTGAAGCCGGAGCGGATCGAGTTCTGGCAGGGGCGGCCGAGCCGGTTGCACGACCGTTTTTCTTACACGCGCCAGCCGGACGGCGCATGGAAACTGGAGCGGCTGGCGCCCTGATGTGTCGCCCCGGCCCGGGTCAGAAGGTAAAACCCAGGGAGGAGCGGACCTCAAATTGATTTGGGTCAACCCCCGGCGCCAACTCGGTGTTGTAGTGGTCCACCACGGTCAGATTCAGGGAAAGGTGTTCCCAAAAGCCGTAGCTCAAGGTGGAGGAAAAATCGTTGTGATATTCCCCGACGCGTTCCATGTCCGGATAAAACGCCACGTTTTCGGTCAGTTTCAGGTTCTTTTGAATCTCCCAGGTGACATCCTCCGCCAGCCGGAAATAAAACGTTTCCAGATTGGAAATGTCCCGGCGGTATTGCGCCTCATAATCCAGGCCCCCCTCGGTGTCCAGGGCGAAATTCGGATGCTGAACCAAATGGGCGCCGGCTCCCGGTCCAACCTGGTATTTGAAATCTACTTTTTGAATGTCATCATAACCGGCTCCCGCCAGGGCGTAGGCGTAGGAGCGGTCCCACAGGTCAAAATCGCTTTTATTGCTGCCGTAAGCGTGATTGGCGGATTCCTGGCCGTCCGTCCGCTGATACTCGGCGTCCAGTTGCGAGGTGTTCCTGAAAAATTTCTTCGGCTGGTTCAGGTAAGGCCGCAGGTAAGTCAACTGGGCATGGCCGGTGTAATCCTGCTGGTCCCGGGTGCCAAAGAGGGCGCTGGTGCCGAGGTTGATCTGGCCGTGCCAGGTTCCCTTGACTTTGAGTTTGGGGGCGGATTTGGCGGCAGCCACAATCTTTTTGGCCGGCGGAGTTGGTTGCGGCGAAGCCGCTGCTTGGCCGGCAGTCGCTGGAGCGGGTGGCGAGGCCATCGCGATTTTATTGGTCTCGCGTTTTGAAATCTCGGAGAGCGGAATGGAAATCGCCCTGGCCCAGGCGTTGGAGATCACCACCTGCCGGGCGTTTCCCGACACAATCAGGCCGCTGATCTGATCGCCGTTTTTGAGTTGCAGCACGACGTTTTGCGCCGACGCCCTGCCGCCCGCCGAGCACAGCACGAACAGAGCCAGGCATGTCACGCCAACGTTCATGTGAAGATTGGCGATCATGGTCAATGGCATTTCATTTTGGGCATCGGGCCGTTCAATACGCCGGTTGCGGCAAGGTGCGCCACGCCTGGACCTTGCCGTTGGCGAAAATAATTTCAGCGCGGACATAATTGCGCGGCTCGTAATCGTGCGCCAGATACGGGAAACGCCGCCCGACCCAATACCGGGTTTCTTCCAGAAAGGCGCCGCGATAAACCCAGGTCGTAAAAACGCCGTTCTGGTTTCCGCTTTGGAGCGCTTCATCCGGTTGGCCCCAGGCGATATAGACCGCGTCCGGGGTCATGCCGACGGCGATCCGACCCTGATCCACCATCGCCTTGACTTCCGGCGAAAAGGAGGCATAGGCCGCGGCGCGCTCCTGTTCCCGGGATTGAATGTTGCTCGGGGTCGCGCAACCGGCGAGCAATCCGATCGAAAGCAAGATGGAGAGAGCCGGTTTCATCCGTCTCGCGACTGCAACTCGACTCTTGTGATGCGGCAATTTCATGCTTCCTTTCTTAAACCGAGTCCGGCCCGGCCGCAAAAACGGCCTTGTCATTCGGCCGGACACACTCACGCGGATGACCAGCGAGGCATTCCAAGCCCCGTCTCCACTGTCGGCTTGCCGCGCATTTCCGGCGAACCGTTCGCACCCCAAAAACAGACACCGGCCGCGGTTGCCCGTCGCGCTGGAAGCTCAGTTGGAAGCAGTCTATTTCAGGAATCACTCAAGTCAACAGCCGGCGCGCATTTTTTCCAAAAAATACTTGGGGTTCTCGCGGGGGCAAACCGTCGGCGCCGCGCCAGAAATCCGGACGGTCACATTTCCGGCGGCCAAGGCGCCAGCCCGGGTCTTGGCGCCGGGGACCCGGCCGCGACAATAACGGGTTGGACCCGTTCCGCGCCGCGCAGGTTACCGTGTCGAAATTTTCACCACGACGGCGGAGGCGGCCGGGACGGTGACCGCGCAGGCGCCGTTCCTGACCGGATGGAGCATCGTCCAGCGGCCGCGCCAGGGGACGTGGTTGGCGATGGGGACGCCACCGAGCGTGATGCCGCTCGTGGCCCCGACGTTGCCATCCGGAGCAGACAGGAACATGACCGCAACGTTTCCCGATGAAATGTCCTTGGGCACGATCGCTACCGCCGCGGCGCGGGCGCCCGCACCGTGTTCCTTGTTGATGATGGTCACATACAGGTTGGCCGCGTCTCCCGCGGCGTAGGCCGTCAGGTTCAGCCCGTTGGCATTGATGATCGAGACCGGTGCCACGCGGCCGTGAGCGCCCAGGTCGAACGCCTTGATGGCGTAAGCCTTCGGGTTGATCCGATAGTTCCCAGACGCATCCAGATAAACGGTGTCGGTGGTGAGCCACTCCGTGTTGTGAAAATTAACGCCGGCCACCCCATGCGCAGCCCACCACCACAGATAATCCAGCGCCCACAACGCCGAGGCAAAGGCATCGCTCGCGTCCGGGACGCCCTTGAGATAATCATTGGATTCCGTCAGCCGGCACGGCAACCCGTCTGCAAGCGCCGGCCGCAATACCTGCCCGTAGAAGGAGGGGTATTTCCTGGCAACCCAGTCTGGCGACAGCATTTTGTCAATCGCTTCCTGCGCCGGAATCTTCTCGCGGCTTCCTTCAATAAAAGGGCTTCCGCCGACGTAGTAGTGCTGGGTGACCACGGCGACGAGAGCGGAGTTCTTTTTATCCCGGGCAAACCGCGCCGCCCAAGTCCGGCCGGCGGCGTCCGGCGCGGCAAATTTCGCGTCGGGCGCGGCCTTCCCGACTGCGGCGGCGAATTTCCTCCAGGCGGCCAGCCAGGACGAATAATTGGTGATGGAGGCATCGCTTCCCGTGCCAAACGGCGGGTAATGGTACCGGCGGATGTCGGGTTCGTTGCCGATGGCGAAACCATCCAGCCACGGTCGGTAATGGTTCCAAATGTAACCGGCGGTGGCGGCGTCCTCCGCGGCACTGCCATTGAGCAATCGCAGCGAGTAGAGGACCTTGATGTCCGCGGCCTTGGCGAAGGCGAACACGCTGTCTATGTCCGCGCGGCCCGGAAGAGCGGCCTTCAAACCGTCCACCGTGCTGCCGCCCAAACGCAGATGATGAATGCCGCTGTTTTTGAACAGGGTGACGAGCTGCGTGTTCGTCGGGGAAAAGAGACACCCTGCCGCGCCGCCGTGGTTGGGCAGTTCGGCCACGGCCCCGAAGCTCAAGCCGGTGAAATCAGCCGGGATCGCCCGGCCCGGAGAACGGGTATCTATTGTCAGAGTCACCGGCGACTGTGCGGAGGCCATGCCGGCCAGAAGACAGCCCGCGCAAATCAGGTTGGGAACCAGCTTCATGGGGTCATCCGCATTGTGGCCGGGCGCATGGCGATGCCGGGCAGGGGCAGAGATTTGCAGGAATCATGTTTTAGACCCTTTGGGCGGATACGAACTTGTCTGGAAATCTCCAGGATTGAGCCGTTGCGGCACCAACGGGTTGAAACGACTTTTCCAGTCCTTTCACGGCAGTTGCCGCCGGCGCGCGAAGCCCCACACCATTCGACCAAATGGCGCCGCTCAGGTGGTCTCATCAGTCGTGTGGTCGCCGGTTTCTTTGCGCAATTCGCGGATCCGATCCAAGAGGTGCCGGGTCAGCGACGCGTAAGCGGGCTGGCCATACAGGTTGTGGAGTTCTCCCGGGTCGTTCCGCAGATCGTAAAGCTCGAATTCCTCCGGCAATTCCGGATACTGGGGCAGCGTGTGGTAGTGAATGAGCTTGTAACGCTCGGTGCGGACACCGCGATGCGGGCGGACATGTTCAACCTCGGGATATTCGAAGTATTCGTAGAGCCAGTCCTTGCGCCAGGTTTCCGGAGATTCTCCCCTCAAAAGCGGCGCCAGGCTCCGTCCTTGCATCGCCGCAGGCGCCGGGAGGCCCGCCAATTCCAGCATCGTCGGCGCAATGTCCACGTTCAAGGCCATCCGGTCGCAGGTGGAGCCGGCCTTCACCACCTTGGGATACCGGACCATGAGCGGCACGCGGATGGACGGCTCGTGCATGAAGCGTTTGTCATAAAAACGCCACTCGCCCAGGAAAAAGCCGTGGTCGGAGCTGAACAGGATGGCCGTGTCGTCCAGTTGACCGGACCGCTCCAGCGCCTCCAGGACGCGCCCCACGTTCTCATCGTTGTCCACCACCCCGGCGTAATGATCCTTGACCATCTCCTCGAGCGACCGTGGATCGTCGTTGCCCAAGGTGGTGGTTCCGATCTTGTTGTTGGCCTGGACGAAGGCGCTGGGCTTGCCGGGATAGGGTGGATGTTTCAGGTCATCATCAAATGTGGCCGGCTTGGGCACCTTCACGCCGTTGTATAAATCCAGATGCCGCCGGGCCCGGTAAAACGGGGCGTGCGGGGCCCAAAACCACAGAAACAAGCAGAATGGTTTGTCGCGCTTTTGTTCCAGCCAGTTCAGCGCCCGGTCGGTCACCACATCGTCCACGTAACCGTGGTAGGTCGTGGGCTCGGAAAATTTGCCGGCCACGCCTTCGGTCAAAACCGGATGATAATAATCTTTCGCCTGGCCATTGAACCCGAAAAAATAGTCCCAATCCCGGTCATGGAGCGCCCCTTTGACGTGGGACTTGCCCAGGAACGCCACCTCGTAGCCCGCCTGGCGCAGATAATCGGAAACGATCGGGACGTCGTGCGGGATGGGACGGTTGCGATTGTCAATGGCGCCGAGGGTGTGGGAATAAAGCCCGGTCAGAATGCTGGCCCGGGACGGCAGGCTCAGGGCGTTGGTGACGAAGGCGTTCCGAAACACCATGCCTTCCCGCGCCAGACGGTCCAGGTTCGGCGTCTGAATGATCGGGTTGCCCATGAAACTGAATTCGTCGTAACGCACGCCTTCCCCCAGGAACACCACGAAGTTGGGCTTGCGCCCGGGGGCAACCTCCGCTGCGGCCAGGGTCTCCAACGCCTCCTGGCTCAAGGCCAGTCCGCCCAGCGCCCCGGCGCTCAATTTGAGAAAGGACCTCCGCGACTGTTTTGTATCCTCATTGTTGTTCATTTGCGCTTTGCTGGTTGAATGTGAATCACGCCGCCGCCGCACAGACCCCGACGCCACCATCGTCCGCCTTCGGCCGACGGCCCCTGCCGGCAGGCCGGTTCCGGCTTTGAAACCTCCGGTTTCCATCGGTGTTCCGACCCGGCGGTCCGGAGGCGGCAGAGGGTTTCAAGATACGGCCCAAAGCGGCGGTGTCCAGTCCATCCTTGCCCCCTATTCGCCCCGGGCGCACTTCGCGGCTGACAACAGCAGGCGGGTTCGCTAGCCTTGGGTTATGGAACTCTTTCATCGCATATTAAAAACCGCCGTCGAAGGCGGCGCTTCGGACGTGCACTTGAAAATCGGCACGCCCGTCGTTTATCGCATCAACCGTGAACTCATTGCCGTGGACGCCCCGTTTCCCACGCCCGAATGGATGGACCAAATCGTCGGGGCCGTGGCGCCCGCCCATCTGCGCAAGCGGCTGGAGGAGGAACGTGAGGCTGATTTTTCCTATTTCGTCCCCGGCATCGGGCGCTTCCGGACCAATTTGTATCAGCAGCGCGGTCAGTGGTGCTTGGCCATGCGCTACGTCAAGACCCATGTTCCCGGCTTCGAGGAGCTGGGCCTGCTGGAACAAATCAAGACCGTCGCCGAATCACCGCGCGGCATCGTGTTGGTGGCCGGCACCACCGGCTGCGGCAAGTCCACCACCCTGGCGGCGATGATTGAACATATCAACAGCAACTTCAAGAAGCACATCATCGCCCTCGAAGACCCGATTGAATACGTCTTTGAGGACAACCAATCGGTGATCGAGCAGCGCGAGATCGGCCTAGACACGCTGTCCTATCACCACGCCCTCATCCACGTCCTGCGCCAGGACCCGGACGTGATCATGATTGGCGAAATGCGCGACGACATCAGCTTCACGGCGGCGATGAGCGCGGCGGACACGGGCCACCTCGTCCTGTCCACTCTGCACACGACCAACGCCGCCCAGTCCGTCAACCGCATCCTCGACTTCTTCAAGGCCGAGGAACGCGAGCAGATCCGCCGCCAACTGGCCGGCACCCTGCGCGCGGTGATCTGCCAGCGCATGGTCGGCACCGTGGACGGCAAGCTGACACCGGCGCTGGAAATCCTGCTGAACACGCCCCTGGTGCGGAAGCTCATGGAGGAGAACCGGCTCGACAAATTGTCCGCCGCCATCGAAACGGGCGGCGACGACGGCATGATCAGTTTCAACCAATCGCTCTTCAACCTCGTCAAGTCGGGCCGCGTCACGGAAAAAGAGGCGCTTTCCAAGGCCAGCAACCCGCAGGCCCTGGAGATGAACTTCAAGGGCATCTTCCTCGACGAAGGGCGGCGGATCATCAGTTGAATGGAGGGGCGCGTTGCCGCACACCCTTCCCTTCCACACTGCAACATTCGGCTTGGACATGAAAACCGTCCTGAAAATTCTGCCGGCGCTCGTTCTCGCCCTCGCCGCACATGCCAGGGCAATCAATCTGCTGAACGTCTCCTACGACCCGACGCGCGAGTTTTATGAACAATACAACGCCGTCTTCGCCCGATACTGGAAGGCCAGGACCGGCGACACCGTGGCGGTCCAGATGTCGCACGGCGGCTCGGGCAAACAGGCCCAGGCGGTCATAAACGGATTGGACGCCGACGTGGTGACGCTGGCGTTGGCCTACGACATTGACCAGATCGCGCGGCAGGCAAAACTTCTCCCCCCCGACTGGCAAAAGCGTCTCCCCGACAACAGCGCGCCTTACACCTCGACCATCGTGTTTCTGGTGCGCCAGGGAAATCCGAAACACATCAAAGATTGGAACGACCTGGTGAAACCGGGCGTCGCGGTCGTGACGCCCAACCCAAAAACCTCCGGCGGCGCGCGCTGGGCTTTTTTGGCGGCGTGGGCTTACGCGCTGGACCAATACGGTCACGACGAAGCCAAAGCGCGGGATTTCGTGGCGCGGCTTTACAAAAACGTGCCGGTGCTGGACACCGGCGCTCGCGGCGCGACGATCACCTTTGTGCAACACGGCATCGGCGACGTGTTGCTGGTCTGGGAAAACGAGGCGCATCTGGCCATCCAGGAAGCCGGCGCGGGCAAATTCGAGATCGTCACGCCCTCGCTGAGCATTCTGGCCGAGCCGCCCGTGGCGGTGGTGGACAAGAACGCGGGACGCCACGGCGTCCTGACCGTGGCGCAAGCGTATCTCAAATATCTCTATTCAGACGAAGGGCAGGAAATCGCCGCAAAAAACTTCTACCGTCCGCGCAACTCAAAGCTCGCCGCCCGATACGCCAACCGGTTCGCCCGTCTGAAACTCGTCACGGTGGAGGGCCAATTCGGAGGATGGCGGAAAGCGCAAGCGAACTTCTTCAGCGACGGCGGGATTTTCGATCAAATCTATCAACCGTAACCGCCGCCTTTCCCGTGGCGGCGGGAGGCGCCCGAGTGTAGAATCGCCAGGCACTGCCGCCGCAAATTAAACGCATGTTGCTGTCGCGCCAACGCAGGGTGTTGCCGGGCTTTCGTCTGACGCTCGGTTTCTCGCTCTTTTACCTGGGGCTCATCGTGCTCATCCCGCTGGTGGCGGTGTTCGCCAAGACGGGCGCGCTGACCTGGGAGCGCTTCTGGCACGCCGCCGCGTCGCCCGTCGCCCTGGGCGCCTATCGCCTGAGCTTTGGGGTGTCGTTTCTGGCCGCGCTGGTCAACGCCGTCTTTGGCCTGCTCGTGGCGTGGGTCCTGGTGCGCTACCGGTTTTGGGGCCGGCGGCTCATGGACGCGCTGGTGGATTTGCCATTTGCGCTGCCCACGGCGGTGGCGGGCGTCACCCTGGCGGCCCTCTACGCGCCTAACGGATGGATCGGCGAATGGCTCGCGCCCTACGGCCTTAAAATTTCCTACACCCGGCTGGGCGTGTTCGTGGCCCTCACCTTCATCGGGCTGCCGTTCGTCGTCCGCACCGTGCAACCGGTGATCGAGGCCCTGGACCTGGAAGTCGAGGAAGCGGCCGCCACCTTGGGCGCGAACCGTTTCCAAACCTTCCGCCGCGTCATCCTGCCGGCGCTGTTTCCGGCGCTGCTGACCGGCTTCGCGCTGGCGTTCGCGCGCGCGCTGGGTGAATATGGTTCGGTGGTTTTCATTTCCAGCAACCTCCCGCTCCGGACGCAAATCGTGCCGGTGCTCATCATGTCCAAGCTCGAACAATTTGATTACGCCGGCGCGGCCGCGCTGGCGGCGGTCATGCTCGTCGTTTCCTTCCTGCTGCTGCTGGCCATTAACGGGCTGCAATGGCGGACGGCGCGTCATCACCAGCAAACCTGATCCCCGCCATGCTAACCTTTTTCGTTCCATCAAAGCGTTGCCGCGTTGGAGCATGGAGACGGCAAACGCCAGCGGACTTCAGCGTTGCCCCACTTCAACGCTTCAACCCTTCCGTGAATCCTTGAACGTGCCCGCCCTTGCTCCATTCGACGCCGTCAAAAACCTCGGTCGCCATCGGCCGACGACCGAACCGGCGTTGGTGCGCTGGCTGTTGATCGTCCTGGCCCTGTTGTTTTTGGCCTTGTTTCTGGTCCTCCCGCTCCTGTCGGTTTTTGTCCAGGCCCTTTCCAAAGGCCTCGGCTTTTACGTGCGCACCCTGGACGATCCGCTCACCTGGAGCGCCATCAAATTGACGCTCATCGCCGCCGGCATTTCGGTGCCCATGAATTGCCTGTTCGGTGTGGCGGCCGCCTGGGCGATTGCCAAGTTCGATTTTGCCGGCAAACAGGTTTTGACCGCGCTGATAGACCTGCCGTTTTCCATTTCCCCGGTGATCTCGGGTTTTGCCTACGTCCTGGTGTTCGGCGCGCAAGGCTGGCTCGGTCCGTGGCTGGCGGCGCGCGGCATCCAGATTATCTTCGCCGTGCCCGGCATTGTGCTGGTGACCGTCTTCGTCACCTTCCCGTTCGTCGCCCGCGAATTGATCCCCCTCATGCAGTCGCAGGGCCGCGCCGAGGAGGAGGCGGCGCGCACGCTGGGGGCGCGGGGCGGGCAGATGTTCTGGCGCATCACGCTGCCCAACATCAAGTGGGGCCTGCTCTACGGCGTCATTTTGTGCAACGCGCGCGCCATGGGCGAGTTCGGCGCCGTCTCGGTCGTCAGCGGCCATATCGCCGGACGGACCGACACCCTGCCGCTGCACGTCGAGTTCCTCTACAACGGCTACGACCTGACCGGGGCGTTTGCGGTGGCCTCCATGCTGACGTTGCTGGCCCTGGTCACCCTGGCGTTGAAGGCCTGGATCGAGCGCAAGGAATCCTCGCTGAAACTGTGAACAAGGCATGAGCGTCGAAGTCCGCAACCTGACCAAGCAATTCGGCCGGTTTCCCGCGCTGCACGGCGTGAGCCTCAAGGTCGAGTCCGGCGAACTGGTCGCGCTGCTGGGCCCGTCGGGTTCGGGCAAGACCACCCTGTTGCGCATCATCGGCGGGCTAGAATTCCCCGACTCGCCCGATTCGCGCGTGTTCTTTTACGGCGAGGAGGTGACCCATGTGCCGGCGCACAAGCGCCGCGCCGGCTTCGCGTTCCAGCATTACGCCCTGTTCCGCCACCTGAACGTCTTTGAGAACATCGCCTTCGGCCTGCGCGTCCTCCCGTTCTGGTCGCGCCCGAAGGAATCGGTAATCCGGGCGCGCGTGGAAAAGCTGCTCAAGCTCATCCAACTGGAAACCTTCGGCAACCGTTTCCCCTCCCAGCTCTCGGGCGGGCAGCGCCAGCGCGTCGCCCTGGCCCGCGCCCTGGCCGTCGAACCCCGGGTCCTGCTGCTGGACGAACCGTTCGGCGCGCTCGACGCCAAGGTGCGCAAGGAACTGCGCCAGTGGCTGCGCCGGCTGCACCAGGAGATCCACGTCACCACGCTGTTCGTGACCCACGACCAGGAGGAGGCGCTGGAAGTGTCCGACCGCGTGGCCATTCTGCGCGAGGGGCGCATCGAGCAGGTGGGCACGCCGCAGGAGATCTACGATCATCCGGCGACGCCGTTCGTTTATGATTTTCTGGGCCACGTAAACGTTTTCGCCGGACGTGTGCGGGACGGCGCGGTGGAAATCGGCGAGGGCAGATTTGCCGCTCCGGCCACCGCGGGCCAGACGGCGGCGGCGGCGTCGGCGTTTGTGCGGCCGCACGACATCCGGGTGACGCGCCAACCGGGCGGCCCGGCGGCCTTCGCCGCCCGGCTCAAGCATTGCCACGCCGTCGGCCCGTTCGCGCGTCTTGAACTGGAGCGGCTCGACACCCGCGAATCGTTCACGGTGCAGTTGAGCCAGGAACAGTTTCAGACGCTGCAGCCCCGGCCGGACGAGACGGTGTTCGTGGAATTAAAAAACGTGAAGGTTTTCCCGGAAGACTATTCAATTTGAACCGCTGCAAGAATCGCAACAAGGACATCGCAAACGGGAGCGCTTTGTCCCATCCCGGTCAAAGCACGATGCCCCGTTTGGGCAGAACCTTCACCGTGTAGCGTCCGGCCCTGGATTTCAATTCCGTTCTCGCGGAAAAGGCCAGCGACAAATTCCGGGCGGTCAGCGCGGCGGCTTTTTCGCCGGCGGCCAGGACCGTTCCGCGTTTCAGAATCAGCACGTGCGAAAAGACCGGCATGATTTCTTCCACGTGATGGGTCACCAGCACCAGCGTCGGCGCCCGCCGGTTCTTGCCGAGCCGCTGCACGAACTGCAGGAAGTGCTCGCGCGCGGCGGGGTCCAGTCCCGCGCACGGTTCGTCCAGGATCAGCACCCGGGGCCGGGCCATCAGAGCCCGCCCAATCAACACCCGCTGGCGTTCGCCTTGGGAGAGCACACGCCACGGACGTTCCGCCAGCGGCGCGCACTCGATCTGCCGGAGAATGCGCAGCGCGCGGTTCTTGTCCGTCGGCGACAGGCGCCCCCAAAAATCAATCATCGCCCACCGCCCGCTGGCGACGGTTTCAAGCGCCGGCTCGTCATCGGCCATCATCTGCCGCACCGCCGAGCTGACCAGGCCGATCTGCTTGCGCAGTTCGCGCCAATCGGCGTGGCCGTAAATTTTTCCAAGCAGCAAGATGTCCCCCGCCGTCGGCGTCAGGTAACCGGTGAGCGCGCTCAACAGGGACGTTTTGCCCGAACCGTTGGCGCCCAGGATCACCCAATGCTGTCCGCGCCCGACCCGCCAGTTCACACCGTCGAGAATGATCGTGCCGCCGCGCTCGATCCGCAGGTCTGAAACTTGGAGAATGGAGGCCGTGTTCAATGCGCGATGACCGTAGCCCACGGGACGGACAATTGCCATCCGGGAATCGGTTCCCGGTGGAATCTCCGCCGCCTTGGCAGGACATCAGCCGCATACCCGATGACACAGAGCGGCTGGCTCACCGCCAGGTCAAGCCTCGCCGGCCCCTTTCCCGGCCACCGCCCGGCGGTGGCGTCGTCGGGCCATTCGCGGATGCGGCCGGGCTTTGCGGCCGGGGATGTTTCGCAGCACCCTGCCGAGCCGCCGGATGCCTTCGCGGATGTTTTCCTCGCTGGCGCTGCCGAAGCTCAGGCGCATTTCGTGGTCCGGTTTCGCCCGCGCCGGCTCGTCGGCGTAACACAGTTGACCGGGCACGTAGAGCACGCCGTTGGTCAGCGCGGTTTGGAACACCTTCGATTTGACGCCGGTCGGATTGTCTTCCGGCAGCCGCGCCCAGAAGTAAAGGCCGCCGCCGGATTCCCAGATTTCCACGTCCGACGGGAAGCACTCGGCGAGCGCCTGCTTCATCACGCGCGCCTTTTGCGCGTAGCGTCTCTGGATTTTGGCGACATGCCGGTCGTAAAGTCCGGTCTCCAAGGCGCGGGCCAGAAGCTGTTGCAGCAAGTTCGCCGTGCCGAAATCGTGATTGCCCTTGATGCGCTGGACCGTCGCGAAAAGCGGCTCGGGCAAAATGCCGAATCCGACGCGCGCGCCGGGCGCGAACGGTTTGCTGTAGGTGCCGGTGTAAACCACCCGGTCCGCCGCGCCGCGGACCAGGAGTGAGGACGGAACGTCCGCGCCCGCGAATCGAAGCTCGCGATAGGCGGCGTCTTCCAGCAGAAAAATCGGATGGCCGGCGGCGCGCCCGAATTTCCTTAACAACTCCAGGATGCCCGCCTTTTTGGCGAAGGAGGTCGTAACCCCCGTGGGATTTTGAAAGTAGCTCACCAGGTACAAGGCCTTGACGCGGTCCAGTTCGCCGGATTTGCACAGCCGTTCCAGGACGGATTCGAGATGGAGCAAATCCAATCCGTCGCGTTCGAGTTTCACGCCGCGGGCGCGAACGCCGTGGCTTTGGAGGAGCCCCAGGAAAACAAAATAGGTCGGGTCCTCCACCAGCACGATGTCGCCCGGGTCGCACAACGCCTCCACGGTCATGTACAGCAACTGTTGCGAGCCGCCGGTGATCATCAGGCGTTCGGGCGAATGAATCTCGTCCCATCGGGCCATCGTCCCGGTCTTCACATTTTTCCCGCCCGACGGGGGCAGGGCCGCTTGCCCGTCCAGCTTCGTAAGGTGCCCGCCCGTCAGCCGGCGCAGATTGAGTTCACCGGGCGTCAGGCCGTATTGGAGGGCGGGCTGGGCGGATTTGGGCGAACGCAACAGGTCGTTCAGCAGCCGGCGCGACAAGGCGGCGGGCAGCGACGGATTGTCGGTGAACCCGGCGGCGAGCGAAATGAAGCCGGGCCGGGCGAGCGCGGCGCGCATGAGCCAGGAGATCGGCGGTTCGGCGATGCGCCGGCCCAACGCCGACAGAGCGTGCGGTTTCATTGCCACAACTCATCCTAATCAAAGTCGCGGCATCAATCCACGGCAATTTTCTGCGGGCAACGGGTTTGCCAAAGCCTAACGTTCGAGCTTCGCGGCGTGGCGCGCCGCCAGGATTTTCCGGGAGGGAACGTAGTCAGCGATGAACGCGCGGTAAAATTCCGCGAACGTGCCGGCGGCGATGGCCCGGCGCACCTCGGCCATCAGTTTCAGGAACAAATGGGTGTTGTGGACGCTGACCATGCGCAGGCCGAGAATTTCCCCGGCGTTCAGCAGGTGCCGCAGATAGGCGCGCGTGAAGTGCCGGCAGGCGAAACAGTCGCAGTCTTCCTCGACGGGCCGGAAATCCGACTTGTAGGCGCCGCCTTTGAGGCCGAAGGCGCCGCTGCGGGTGAACGCCGTGCCGTTGCGCGCGACGCGCGTGGGCAGCACGCAATCAAACAAGTCCACGCCGCGCGCAACCAGTTCGAGCATCTGCGCCGGAGTGCCCAGCCCCATCGCGTAACGCGCCTTGTCCGCCGGCAGAAAGGGTTCGGTGATTTCGACGGCCTTCAACATCTCCGGCTCCGGCTCGCCCACGCTCACGCCGCCGATGGCGTAACCATCAAAATCCATGGCGACCAGGGCCCGGGCGCAATGATCGCGCAGCGCGGGATTGCTGCCGCCTTGCACGATGCCGAAAACCTGCTGGCCGCGCGCGCGCGGCTGTTCCCGGCATTCGCGCGCCCAATGGAGAGTGCGCTCCACCGCCAGCCGCTGCTCGCGCGCCGGGGCGTCGTGCGGCGGGCATTCGTCGAAGACCATGGCGATGTCCGCCCCCAGCGCGCGCTGGATGGCCATGGCTTCCTTGGGACCCAGGAACAGCGGCGCGCCGTTCAGGTGCGAGCGGAATTCGACGCCGTGCGGTTTGATTTTCCGGATCTTGGCGAGGCTGAAGACCTGGTAGCCGCCGCTGTCGGTGAGAATCGGCCGGTCCCAGTTCATGAATTGATGCAGGCCGCCGGCGGCGCGCAGGATGTCCAGTCCGGGCCGCAGGTTGAGATGATACGTGTTGCCGAGGATGATTTGCGCGCCCATTTCGCGGAGCTCGCGCGGATCCAGGGCCTTGACGCTGGCCTGCGTGCCCACGGGCATGAACATGGGCGTGTCCACCACGCCGTGCGGGGTGTGGAGTTTTCCGAGGCGCGCCTTGGTTTGGGCGTCGGTCTTGAGGAGCTCGAACATCAGGCGGAGGCTAAATCAAAGCGGCCGGTGTGGAGACCAAAAAATGGCCGCCCAGGCGCAGGACTGCGATGAAAAAACTCAGCGGCCGGAATCCCGGCCTCTCCGGCGCTCGACGGCCCACCCATCACGGGTCGAACACCTCCGCCAGGGAGAGGTCCACCAGCAGATCGGTGGCGATTTTTTCCAGTTCGTCCTTCAACCCGGCGAGGTCGCAGCGTTCGGGCAATTGCAGGCTGGCGACGGCCTTGAACAACGTCTCGCCGGACATCGGGGCGCTGGTGACTTCGCTGGAAAATTCCTCGACGTTCACGCCGGCGCGGGCCAGGGCCGCGGAGAGTTCGCGCACGATGCCCGGACGGTCGTGGCCCATCACTTCCAATTTCGCCTGCCGCGGCCGGGCCGCGGCCGTCGGCGGCTCGTCGGAGCGGACAACGACCTGGAGACCGGAGATTTTCTGGAGGGCGTCCAGCAGCGCCGCCTTTTCCGCCGCCGGAACTTCAATCCGCAAAATGCCGGCGAACTCGCCGCCCAGCCGGCACATCCGGCTCTCGAGCCAGTTGCCGCCACGGCCGGCCACCGCGCGCGCCACCCGTTCCACCAGGCCGGTCTGGTCCGGGCCGAGGAGGGTCATCACCAGCGGCACGGGCTTGTTGGAGTCTGTCGGACGCGTGTCCATCCGGGGCAACAGTTTCGCCGCTTTGAAGTTTATTTCAATCCCCGATTGCGCGCCGGCATCAGGCCGAAATGCAGCGCCAGCCAGACGGGCGCGGCAAAAATCACGATGGCCGCCAGCCGTTCCCAGGTCCACGGCAAATAATGGGCCTGGATGGGAAAGATGGTGATCATGAAATAATTGGCGAAGCGGGTGTGGCCGATGAAGCTCAGGCGGCGGGGGAATTTTCTGCGGAAGCCGCTCCAGAGCGCCACCGTGCCCAGCGCCATCACCAGCAGGGTCACCAACAGGTTGACCGGCAGCATGGCGTTCCACTCCAGGGCCGGCCGGTGGCCGTCTTGCCGCACGCAATAGGGCGCCAGCCATTGCGCGGCCGCCCATAGAAAACTGAAGCCGGTCTGGATGGCCGTCCGGAAATTGGCCTTGCTGGACGTCATTTCATTCAGCAACAGGCCGAAATAGAGCGGCACGATGCCCCAAACCAGCGCGACGTGCTCGAACGGAGTCGCAATCAATCCGACGAAAACGGCCCAGTAGTGTTGCACCATGTTGCGGACGAACGTTGTAGTTCCAGGTTGCCGGACGGGCGGCGGACTGCGCGGGGGTTTTGGTGGTCGGTAATCTCCGGCGCGCAATACCGGATTACTTCACCGCCGCCCACACGCGGTGGACGTCGTCGTGGTCGTCGAGCGCCTGAAGAAATTCCCCCACCTCGGCGCGCTGGGTGTCGGTGAGTTCCGGGAAGTTTTTCGGGACGTAGCCCGGTTCGCTGGTCACCACCGTCCAGCCGTGCTGCGACAACCACCTGGAAACGGCGTGGACGGCGGCGGAGGCGCAGATGAACCGCGCGCCGGCCGCGCCCTCGGGAATGTCGTCGTTCTGCTCGCGGGTCAGCGCCTCCACTTCGGTCGCGCCCGCTTCAATCGCCGCCGCCTCGCGGTCAATGTTCCCGTCGGGATGATGGGCCTCGACGAGGCCGACGCGGTCGAACAAAAACTTGTTGCTGCCCGCGGTGCCGAGCTGGCCCCGCTTGAACAGCACCCGGATTTCCGGGGCGGTGCGGTTCACGTTGTCGGTATAGACTTCCACAACGACCGGCACCTTGTGCGGCGCGTAGCCCTCGAAGATGGCGTGCTCCATGACCAGCTTTTCGCCGCCGGTCCCCGCGCCTTTCTTGATGGCCCTTTCGATGACGTCCTTGGAGACACTTTCCTTTTTGGCCTTCTCCACGGCGGTTGCCAGCCGCGGATTCATGTCCGCGTCCGGCCCGCCCGTCTTGGCGGCCACGGAAATTTCCCGGACGATTTTGCTGGTGGCGCGGCCTTTTTTCAGCCCGGCGACCAGACGCTTGGCATGCAACCATTGTCGGCCCATGCGGGCAACATAGCAAAATCGCGCCACACAGTTCAACCGCGACCCTGCCGTGATTCGCCGGGGAGCGCGGATTGCCCTCCGTCCGCAGCGATGGGATGGATCGCTCGTGCCGCGCGTTGAGACAATGCGCGCTCCCGTCCGGCGGCTTTGTGTTCAGTTGACCTCGACGAACCCGCCCCGCCGGTCGTCAACTGTCTTTGGCCTGGCGCCAGGCGGCTCCGGCGGCGCAACCGATCAGTCCGGCGGCGGTGAACCAAAATGCGCCGCAAAGGCGGCGTAAGCCGACGCATCATCCAGCATCGCGTCAATCGCGGCCGCGACGGGGCCGGACTTGACCAGACCGGAAAACACCGCGCGGTCATCAATGTTGCTTTTCAACACGAAAGCCGGACGCTGGGTTACCTGCAAGGCGTGAAATTCCGCCGTCGTCGTCCGCACGCGCCGTTCGATTTCCGATGATCGGGCGGTCTTGATCAAAGCGGCGGAATCCAGGTCGGCCGTCTTGGCGGCCACGGACACCGCCACGTCCCAGTCGCCCACGTTTTGTCCCTCGCGCAAGGCGGCTTCCGTGAGCGCCAGGCGCACGCGGTCATCGGTCACGCCGAAATCCCTTGCCGCCTCCGCCACGCAGTTTGGCGCCAGATATTCCTTCAACCCTGTCAGCCAGCCGGAATTCAACATGAACGGCGAGCGCATGATGGTGCCGCTGCGCCGGTAGAACCAGTCCGCCTGCGCCCGCGACTTGACCATGCCCGACTCGTCGAGCAGGGCGATTTTCCAGCCGAAGGTCACCGGCGAGTGGGCGTAGCGTTGTTTCAATTCCCGCCACGCCGGCTCCGCCCAATAGCACCAGGAGGAGGTGACGTCGAGGTAGCAGGTAACTTGGACGTTCATGGAGGCAAGGTATTCGAGGCACCCGCAAATGACATTCAAAATGTCGTCCACGCCGGGCCGCGAAAACCTCATTCCACGATACCTTTGCGCGCCAAAGCGTGGGCCTCGTGATGGCGGTCAGAACGTCCGCCATGAATTCCGCCTCCGACTAAACGCGAGTTCGCCGTGGGGCAGGCTACAGCATGCCGTATCGCAGACAGGCTGTCTGCGAACGTCGCTACGCCCGCCGTTCTTTGATGGCGGCCAAAATCTCCGCCACCGCCTCGCCCTTCGGCTTCGCGCCGAGATCGCCCTTGCCGTGGACGCGCACCGAAACGTTCCCGGCTTCCATGTCGCGCGCGCCGATGACGAGCATGGTGTGGACTTTTGCCGTCTCGGCATCCTGGATCTTGCCGTTGATTTTGTTGGACGAAAAATCCGCCTCGACGCGGACGAAATTGGCGCGCAGATCGTTCACGACGGTTCTTGCGTAAGCGACCAGCTTCTCGTCGTCGCCGACGGTCAGCACGCGCACCTGTTCCGGTGCGAGCCAGAGCGGGAAATTGCCGGCGTAATGCTCGATGAGGAAGCCGATGAACCGCTCGTGCGTGCCCAGCGGCGCGCGGTGGATGCACAACGGCGTCTTGTCCGTGTTGTCCTTGTCGCGATAGACCAGGCCGAAACGCTTGGGCACGGCGAAGTCCACCTGGTTGGTCGCCAGCGTGAATTCGCGGCCGATGACGCTCCAGACCTGCACGTCAATCTTCGGCCCGTAAAACGCCGCCTCGTTCGGCACCTCCACGTAGGGAATCTTCGAATCAATCAACACCTTGCGGACCAGGTCTTCCGTCTGCTTCCACAACTCCGGCTCGTTGACGAACTTGGCGTTGTCGCCGGTCAGGCGCGACGGGTCGTGCGTGCTGAAGCGCATGACGTATTTCTCGATGCCGAAAATCTTGAAATACTTGAGATACATCTCGTTCACCGCGTTGAACTCGGCGGCAAATTGCTCCGGCGTGCAATAAATGTGCGCATCATTCATATTTAAGGAGCGGACGCGCATAAGGCCGAACAATTCGCCCGACTGCTCGTAGCGGTAGCAGGTGCCGTATTCCGCGAGGCGCAGCGGCAAATCGCGGTAACTGCGCGGCTCGGCCGCAAAAATGCGGTGGTGATGCGGGCAGTTCATGGCTTTGAGGTAATAGCGCTCGACGTTCGCGCTCCCGGCACTGTTCTGCGATGATTGGGGAGCGCGCGCGTCCCGCGTGCCCTCCTCGGCGTCGCGCCAAGGAGCGTCAGGCGTCCAAAGCCACGGATAACTCTCATCCTGTTTGGCAACACCCGCGTCCCACGGATTTCGGCAAATGTAATGGAACTTTTCTTCCAAGTCCGCCCCGCCTCGCATAATTCGATCAAACGATTCTTTCTCCCAAACGGGATTGCCTTTCGTCAATTGCGCCTTGTTGATTTCGTGAGCCGTAAAGGATTTGATGGAATGCAGGAGTTCGGACAACGGCCAGAAAACAGGCTTGCCTTCCTTATCCTGTTCCTTGATTTGCGGTTCGAAAAGCAAGTGAACGTGGTCCGGCATCACGCAGGCGGCGTAAAGTTCGTAGCGGCGCTGCTCGCGCATGAACAACAAGCTTTTTAACACAATGTCACGGGCTTCCGGTGATAATTGCTTCCGTTCCTGGGTGCCGAACGTCACCATGTATTTGGCCCACGGACGCTCGAAGTGCGGCAAGCGGCGTTTGGAGTATTTCGCATCTGATTGGGTTTCTGGGAGCACACGCGTCTCGCCTGTTGCGGCGGGCGCCGCGCCCGGCGCTTCGGTGGCTGTCGCGGCGTGCGAAGAGGTTTCCGGCGCGACGCCGGAAACGGCAGGCGGGACGCCCGCGCTCCCCTTTTCACCGCGTTCGCGCAATTTCATCGGCGGGAACATACTCTCCGCGTACAGAATCGGCAGATGGCCGCTCGTTAAATACATTTTCTCCCGCGCGATGTGCGGCGTCTTGACGCGCACGTAGCCGGCGGCGAATTCCGTTTCCTTCGCCAGCTTTTCCAGCTCTTCCAGAATCGCCGTGCCCTTGGGCAGCCACAACGGCAGGCCCGGCCCGACAAATTCCGTGTCAATCGCGAACAGCCCCATCTCCGCGCCGATCTTGCGGTGGTCGCGGCGCTTCGCTTCTTCGAGCATCTTGAAATACTCATCCAACTGCGTCTTGTTCTTGAACGCCGTGCCGTAGATGCGCTGGAGCTGCGGGTTGCGCTCGTCGCCCTTGTAGTAGGCGCTGGCCACGCTGGTGAGCTTGAACGCGCCGATGTTGCCGGTGCGCATCACGTGCGGCCCGGCGCACAGGTCCAAGAAATCGCCGTTCTTAAAATAGGTGATTGGCTCGCCTTCGGGAATGGCTTCGAGGTTGCCGAGCTTGAACTTGCTGGGATTGCCCGGACGCTCGCCCAAGCCGCCGAGCCGGCCGCTCTCGGAATCCTTGATGGCCTGCTCACGCGTGACGACGATTTTCTCGAAGGGATGGTTCGCCTTGATTTCCTTTTTCATCTCCGCCTCGATGGCGGGGAAATCCTCCGGCGAGATGCGGTGCTTGAGGTCCACGTCGTAATAAAATCCGGTTTCGACCGGCGGCCCGGCGGCGAATTGGGCGTCCGGCCACAGGCGCAGGATGGCCGTGGCCATGACGTGGGCGCACGAGTGCCGGATGCGGTCCAACTCGGTCATCTTCGCGCGGTCGTCGAGCGTCTTGCGGTCCTTCAAATTCTCTTGTTCGGCGGACACGACAAAAGCTTAACCACAAACCGGCAGGGAAACCAAGCGGAACAGAAGCCGCCGACATCGCCGTGTGGTTTTCCGAAATCCGGCGTGTCGGCTATGGGACACCCTGTTACGGCGAAAACGGCGCCCACTTCAAACGGCAAGGCGAAAGCGCTTTTAGAGATTCAAGGCGCCGCCGGCGTGGCCTGGACGCGCATCTGTTGGGGGCCGTTGCTCAGCGGATAATTCACCCATGAGCCGGCGGAAGTGTCTGCGTAACCCCCCAGCGATCCGAATCCGATCCAGGGCGTGGAAAGGGTGTAGGCCCAGTTGACCAAGCCGTTGTCGGCGACAGTCGTGGGTGCGGCCACCACATAATAACCCCCGGAGGGGAGCGGAATGGGCGCGGTGGGGACAAAATCCACATACCCCGTGTTGTTGACCATTTGCGACGCCACCACGGCGATTTTGTTGGTCGGGTTGTTGTCCGCGCCGGCATGCCAGATGCTGACCGTCACGCTTCCGCTGCCGGAAGTCGGTTCCAACATTAAAGTGACCCGATCCAGCGTATAATTTCCGGTGGGCAGCGCAAACTCCTGGGCGACGAGAAAATCGTTGGAAGTGGAATCGTTGCCGATGGGACCATAATAACCGGCGGTCGGCTGCTCCAAGTTGTCCACGGCAAAACGTTGGCGCAGCCGGAAGAACCGCGCCCGGTCCGGCCAGAAGTTGGTGAGGGTGTAGTTGCCGGCAACCAGGGCCGGGGGGTTGGTCACCGACAGCCAAGCCGGCGTGGCGGGATTGGTCGCGCTGACGAGGGCGAAGGTGTTCAACAGCGCCGGCCAGGAAAGCACCGTGGCGCCGTTCCGGGAATGGATGCCCACAGTCGCCACCGGCGTGGCCTGCACGCTCATCTGTTGCGGGGTCCCGAAGGCATAACTGGTCCACGAACCGCCGCGGGTGTCGGCATAACCGTCGAGCGCCCCCGAGCCGGTCCAATTCGTGGAGGCAGTGTAGGCCCAGCTCACCAACCCGCTGTCCGCGGCGGTCTTCGGCGCGGCCACCACATAATAAAGGCCCGGCAACAGCGTGATGTTGGTGGCCGGAATAAAATCCGCGTTGCCCGCGTTGGCCACCAGCCGCGTCGCCACCACGGCGATTTCATTGGTCGGATTGATGTCCGGCCCGACGTTCCAGATGCTGACGGTAATGTTCCCCCCGCCGCTGGTCGGGCTGAGCGACAGGGTGACTTTGTCAAGACGGTAAGGCGTCAGGCCCGAGGGCACCGTAAATTCCTGGGCGACGAGAAAGTCATTCGTGTTGGCATCACTGCCGATGGGGCCATAATACCCTTCGGTGGGCTGGGTCAAGTTGTCCACCAGCACATCGGCGCGCACTGCCGCGGCGCCCATTATCCCCAGGCAAAAAAGGGTGGTCCTGATGCAAGTGTCCTTCACAGCGGCATCTTTAGCCAGGTTCCGGTGCGGTTTCAATCCAATTCCCGCCGCGCAGCCACTCCGGCAACGGGGTGGATGGTGTGGCAAAACGGTCTCCGAAGCGCGCCGCCGCGCATTCAGAGTTTTGGCCGGCGCCGTCGTGGGTGCGGTTTCTTGGGCTTCGGCGGTTCCAGTTTGCGGCGGGCCGCCGAAAAATTTTCTTCGCTTGTTGACCGCATCGGGTGTAAAAGCGCGGACGACAAATGAGTAAGGCACTCATCATCGCGGAGAAGCCCTCGGTGGCCGCCGACATCGCGCGGGCGCTGGGCGGCTTCGCCAAAGACAAGAGCGGCGACTTTTACGAAAGCGACCGGTTTGTCCTTTCGTCGGCGGTGGGCCATTTGCTGGAGCTGGTGCCGCCCGAGGGCGTCGAGGCGGCCCGGGGCAAATGGACCTTCCAGCACCTGCCGGTCATCCCGCCGCACTTCGATTTGAAGCCGATCGAGCGGAACGAAAACCGCCTCAAGGTCCTGGCCAGGCTGATCCGGCGCAAGGACGTGGAGGCCCTGATCAACGCCTGCGACGCCGGGCGCGAGGGAGAATTGATCTTCCGCAACATCGTCAAACACACCCACGCCCGGCAGCCGGTCAAGCGGCTCTGGCTGCAATCCATGACGCCCGCGGCCATCCGCGAGGGGTTCGAGCGGCTGCGCGGCGACGAGGAGATGATGCCGCTGGCCAACGCCGCCTTCAGCCGGTCTGAGGCCGACTGGCTGGTGGGCATCAACGGCACGCGGGCCATGACCGCCTTCAATTCCAAGTCCGGCGGCTTTTTCAAAACCACCGTCGGGCGCGTCCAGACCCCCACCCTGGCCGTCGTCGTCGAGCGTGAGGAAAAAATCCGCAAGTTTGTGCCGCGGGATTTCTGGGAGGTGATCGGCACGTTCGATTGCGCCGCCGGACGGTACACCGGGCGCTGGTTCGACGAAAAATTCCAAAAGCCCGGTGGCCAGGACGGCGACGACCAGCTCCGGCCGGAACGGTTGTGGGAAAAATCCCGGGCCGAGGCGATCCGCGACAAATGCCTCGGCAAACCCGGCGTCGTCACCGAGGAAAGCAAACCGACCACCTCGCTCTCGCCGCTGCTCTACGACCTGACGAGTCTGCAGCGCGACGCGAACTCGCGTTTCGGTTTTTCCGCCAAAAACACCCTGGGCCTGGCGCAGGCCCTTTACGAACGCCACAAGGTCCTGACCTATCCGCGCACCGATGCGCGCGCGCTGCCGGAGGATTACGCCGGCACGGTCAAAGACGTCCTGGGCGCGCTGGCCGGCGGCCGTTACGCGCTCTTTGCCGAAACCATCTTGAAAAACGACTGGGTGCGCCCAAACAAACGCATCTTCAACAACGCCAAAATTTCCGATCACTTCGCCATCATCCCGACCCCGCAAACGCCCAAGGGCCTGACCGAGCCGGAACAAAAGCTCTACGACCTGGTGACCAAGCGCTTTCTGGCGGTGTTTTATCCGGCCGCCGAATTCCTGGAAACCACCCGCATCACGCGCGTTGAAGGCGAGCCGTTCAAGAGCGCCGGCAAGGTGCTGGTCAATCCCGGCTGGCTGGCGCTCTATGGCAAGGAATCGGATGCGGATGAAACGGCGAGCCTGCCGCCGGTAAAACCGGAGGAAACGGTCGGGACGCGCGAGGTCGAGGTGAAGCAAAACATCACCAAGCCGCCGCCGCGCTACACGGAGGCGACGCTGCTCAGCGCGATGGAAGGCGCGGGCAGGCTGGTCGAGGACGACGAGTTGCGCGAGGCGATGCGCGAGAAGGGCCTGGGCACGCCGGCCACGCGCGCGGCCATCATCGAGGGCCTGATTTACGAGCAGTATCTGTTGCGCAACGGCCGCGAATTGCAGCCCACCGCCAAGGCCTTTTCGCTCATGGAACTGCTCAACGGCCTGGGCATCCCCGAACTGACCCGGCCCGAACTGACCGGCGACTGGGAATTCAAGCTGCGCCAGATCCAGCGCCGCCAGAAGAGCCGCGACGAGTTCATGACCGAGATCGCCGACATGACGCGGCACATCGTCGAACGCGCCAAGAAATACGAGCACGACACCATCCCCGGCGATTTCGGGGTCCTGAAAACGCCTTGTCCCAAATGCGGCGGCGAAGTCCGCGAACGCTACAAGCAGTTTCAATGCGTCCGGTGCGATTTTTCGCTGTCCAAGACGCTCTGCGGCCGGATGTTTGAAATGGCCGAAGCCGAGAAGCTGATCGCCGAAAAGCAGATCGGTCCGCTCCAGGGGTTCCGCAGCAGAATGGGCAAGCCCTTCGCCGCCGTCCTCAAACTCAACGGCGAGTTCAGGATGGAATTCGATTTCGGCGACAACGGGCGGAATGCCGAAGGCGCCGCCCCGGTGGACTTCACCGGCAAGACGCCGCTGGGCCAATGCCCCAAATGCGGCGCGCGCGTGTTCGACGCCGGCATGAGCTATCTCTGCGAGAAAGCCGCCGGCCCGGAAAAGACCTGCGACTTTCGCGTCGGCAAAATCATCCTGCAGGAAAACATCGAGCCGGCGCAGATGACCCGGCTGCTGGCCGGGGGCAAAACGGATCTGCTCAAGAACTTCGTCTCCAAAAAGAACAACCGCAAGTTCGAGGCCTTCCTGGTCCTCAAAGACGGCAAGATCGGCTTTGAATTTCCGCCGCGGAAGGCCGGAGCAAAGGCCGCCGCCCGGAAAACCGCGGCGCCCGGGGAGACGCCGCCCAAGGTGGATTTCGCCGGACGGGAGCCGCTGGGCCAGTGTCCCAAGTGCGGCGGACGGGTGTTTCAGACCGACGCCGGGTATCTGTGCGAGCGGTCCCAGGCCGACAAAAAACCATGCCGGTTCAAGATCAGCGGCGAGATCCTGAGCCAGCCCATCGAGCCGGCCCAGGTCCGGAAGGTCCTCGCCGACGGCCGGACGGATTTGCTCGACAAATTCATCTCCAAATCCGGCAAACCGTTCCCGGCCTATCTGGTGATGGACGAGAAGGGCAAGGTGACCTTTGAATTTCCGCCGCGCGAACAGGGGACGGCCGAGGCGAGGTGAAATCCGCTAGCCTCGGCCCCATGACCCGCACCGAAAAACTGCTGGCCGAACTCATCGCGCTGCCCAGCGTCAATCCGGCCTTTCTGCCGCCAAGACACCCCGGTGCGGGGGAACAGTGCGTGGCCGACTTTCTCGCCGCCATCGCCGCGCGAGCCGGGCTGGAAGTCGAATTTCAAAAGGTTTTGCCCGACCGCGCCAATGTCATCGCGCGCCTGTTGCCGCGAAACCCAATCCGCCAAAGCATTCTGCTCGCGCCGCACCTCGACACCGTCGGCGCCGAGGATTCGCAATTCATCCCGCGCCGCAAGAACGGGCGGCTGCACGGCCGCGGGGCGTGCGACACCAAAGGCTCCATCGCCGCCATGTTCACCGCGCTTTGCGAACTGCCGGAATCCAAATCCCGTCCGCAGGAAACGGAGGTTGTGTTCGCCGGATTGGTTGACGAGGAGAACGCGCAGGCCGGTTCGCGCGCGCTGACTGCGAGCGGATTCAAGGCGGCTCTGGCCTTGGTCGGCGAGCCGACGCGGTTGCAGGTCGTCACCGCGCACAAGGGCAGCTTGTGGCTGGAACTGGAGACGCGCGGCAAGGCGGCACACGGCGCGGCGCCGCAGCTCGGAAAAAACGCCGTTCTGGAAATGGCGCGCATCGTGGAGGCGCTGGAAATCGGCTACACCGCGCGGTTGCGGAAGCGCCGCCATCCGCTGCTCGGGGCGGCGACGGTCAACGTGGGGACCATTTCCGGCGGCGCCCAACCCAACATCGTGCCGGACCGCTGCGTCATCTCGATTGATCGGCGCACACTGCCGGGCGAAACGGAGGCGGGCGTGAAGCGCGAAATCAAAACGTTTCTCCAATCGAAAAGGCTTTCCGTCCGGGTCGCCGACAGAAAACTCGCGCCGGCCCTGCCGCTGGAGACCGATCCGGAACTTCCACTGGTCCAAAAATTTCTGCGCGGCGCCGGCCAAAGGCGGCCCGTCGGCGTGGATTTTTTTTGCGACGCGGCGGTGCTCTCGGCGGGCGGTATCCCCAGCGTGGTGTTCGGCCCCGGCGACATCGCCCAGGCGCACACGGCGGACGAATGGATTTCGCTGGCGCAACTGGAGCGCGGGAAAAATTTACTTTTGCATTTTCTGCAGTCGTTGCCGTAAGGCATCAGCCGTGAATCGTAAATGCCCGCCTTGCGCGTCGTTTTTCACGCCTTTTGCGGCTGAAATGCCTTTTCTCCGCGGGGCTTCTTTGGCAATCTTCTGCGAAAAGGCTCATGTCCGAGGCGCAAACCGAATCCATCCCGACGGTTGAACCCAGGTCCCACGCGCTTTTTTTCCGGCAAAGCGGCTGGCTGATGATTGCGAACGTGGGCGGCGGCCTGATGATGCTGGCGGTGCACCTGTTGAATAAGAAAATTCCACCCGCGCAATACGGCATCTTCGGCGTCCTGCTGGCGGTGGCGATGTTCGTGCCCAACATGCCGTTGCAAATGGTCTTCGCGCAGCAGACGGCGCAGGCACTGGCCACCGGCCGGCGGCGGGAGCTGGCGGGCATGATCCGACTGGCGTGGCTGGGGACGTTCGGCCTGTTCCTGTTGCTGGGGCTGGCCGTGTTCCTCTGGCAAACGGACATTCTGACGGGGTGGCGAATCTCCAATCCGGCCGATCTGTGGATCACCGTGTTCGTGGTGCTGTTCTCGTTCTGGCTGCCGATGTTTTGGGGAGTGCTGCAAGGGCAGCAAAATTTTTTCTGGCTGGGCTGGTCGAACATTCTCAGCGGCGCCGGGCGCCTGGGCGGCGCGTGCGTCCTGGTGCTGGCGCTCGGCGCCTATGCCGGGGGGATGATGCTGGGCGTGTGCCTGGGGCTGGCCGTGGGCGCCGGGGTCGCCATCTGGCAAACCCGGTCGCTGTGGGGACTGCGCGCCGCGCCGTTCGACTGGCGCGGCCTGCTGGGTCAAATCCTTCCGCTGATGCTCGGTTTCGGCGCGGTCCAGTTTTTTTTCACGGCGGACACCATGTTCGTCAAGGCGTATTTTTCGGGCGATACGGCGGCCTTTTACGTGAGCGCCGGGACCTTGTCGCGCGGGCTGATGTGGCTGGTGGTGCCGCTGGCCACGGTGATGTTTCCCAAAATCATCCACAGCGTGGCGCGCTCGGAGCCAAGCCGCCTGCTGGGCGTGGTGCTGCTCGGGACGGCGGCGCTGGCGGCGGGCGGCGCGGCGGGACTGACGATTCTGGGACCATGGGTGGTCCGGTTGATCTACTCCAAGGAATACGTCTCCATCGCGGCGGCGGTGCTGCCATGGTATGCATGGGCGATGGTGCCGCTGTCGCTGGCCTATGCGCTGGTCAACAATCTGCTCGCGCGCTCGCAATTCCGCATCGTGCCGGTGCTGCTTCTGCTCGCCGCGGCATACGGGGTCGCGCTCACGCAATTTCACGACCGCCTGGTCACGGTGCTCAAGACGCTCGGGGTTTTCAATCTCCTGCTGCTCGGCGTGTGCGCCTGGTTCACGTGGGCGATGAAACCCGGGGCAAAGACGACGGCGGGAGCATGATCACCGCGTCCCATGCCGGGCGCCGTCTTTCATTTCGCGTTCGCGCCTTTGGGCCCCGGCAGCGGCTGCGGCGCGCGGAGTTTCTTGTAAATCCAACCCTCCAGCGGGCGCAGCGGGCGCAGCCATTTGTAAAACGGCGAATACACCAGCCGCAGGCGCACCACCGACAGGAACATGGCCAGCGACGACCGGAACAGCGACGCGGTGACCTTGGAGCCGATCTTGTCGGTCCATTCAATCGGCACCTCGACTACCTTGAAGCCGGCGCGTTTCAAGGCCACCAACAGGTTCACGTCGAATGAAAGGTCGGTCAGGCGCAGGGCCGGATGAATGCGTTCCACGGCCTGGCGGCGCATCAGTTTGCACGGGCATTGCGTGTCCTTGATGTGCATCCAGAACAAGACCTCGACGATGAAATGGAACACGCGGCTGAGGAATTGCCGCAATCGGGTCTGCTCCTGATGCAACACCGCGCCGGGCAGCCAGCGTGAGCCGATGACGCAATCGGCGTCGCTCATGTTCCGGATCAATTCCAGGAAAGCGCGCGGCGGCGTGGCGCCGTCGGCGTCCGCGTAGCCGACCAGATCGCCCAACGCCGCCAGCTTCAATCCCTCGATGATGGCGCCGCCCTTGCCGATGGGCGCCTTGAACTCCAGCGCGCGCACGGCGGGGAACTCCGCCGCGACCTTCTGGACGACGCCGAGCGTGTCGTCGGTGCAGCCGTTGAGCACCACGAGGATCTGGAATTTGCCCGAATAATTTTCCCGGAAAAAGGCCGCGTAATCGCGCAGCACCGGTTCGATGCGGCGCTCCTCGTTGTAGGCCGGGATCAGGAGCAGCAGACTGGGATCGGGCACGCGCATTAAGTAGCGCGCGACGTTCCCGGTTTCAAGTTTGAAGTGCCCGGAAAGGACCGGCAGAAAATTTGAAACTTGAAATCCGCAGCTTGAAAGTTTTTAATCCGCGCATGGATTCCCGCGAAGCCCTGATCGCGTTGAACCTCATCGAACACGTCGGGCCGGTGCGCGCCCGGCTCCTGTTGGAGCATTTCGGCGAGGCGCCCAAAATCCTGGCCGCGTCCAAGTCCGAACTGCTGCGCGTCCGCAACATCGGCGAAGAAACCGCCGAAGCCATCGCCGCCTGGGAGAAGACGATTGACCTCGCCGGCGAATTGAAGCGCATCGCCGACTTCGATTGCCGCGTCTTGATTCTGAGCGACGAAACTTATCCGGCGCTTCTCCGTGAAATTTACGATCCGCCGCTGGTGCTTTACGTCAAAGGCGAATTGACCGCCCGGGACAAGAACGCCGTGGCGATGGTCGGGTCGCGGCTGACGACGCATTACGGCCTCGAATCGGCGCGCAAGCTGGCCTACCAACTGGCCTACGTCGGCGTGACCGTGGTCAGCGGCGGCGCGCGGGGCATTGACACGGCGGCGCACCAAGGCGCGCTCGCGGGCCGGGGCCGGACGGTGTGCGTGCTGGGCACCGGCATCAATGTCATCTTTCCGCCGGAGAACCGGGACCTGTTCGAGCGCGTCGCCGCCGGCGGCGCCCTGGTCACGCAGTTTCCGTTCAACCGCAACGGCGACCGGCAGACCTTCGCCATCCGCAACCGCATCATCGCGGGCATGACCCTGGGCACGGTCGTCGTGGAAGCCAACCTCACCAGCGGCGCGCTCATCACGGCGAATTTCGCGACCGAATACGGCCGGCAGGTCTTCGCCGTGCCCGGACGGATTGACTCGCCGCGCAGCAAGGGCTGCCACGATCTGATCAAGAAGGGCGCCAAACTCTGCGAAGGCGCCGAGGATGTGTTGAGCGAGTTCGAATACTTGTTTCCGCCGTCCAACAAACCCCCGTCAGCGGCGGACACCGGCGTGCTGCCGGCGCTGGAACTGAGCGCGAACGAGCAGAAGGTGTTCGACGCGCTGGACCGCGAGGAGCGCAGCATTGACGAAATCATCCGCAAGAGCGGTCTGCCCAGTTCGGCGGTGAGCGTGGCGCTGTTGAGCCTGGAAATGAAGCGCGCGGTCAAGCAATTGCCAGGCAAATTGTTTGTAAGAAACGCATAGTCGCGAGGGAACCGGCACTTACACTTCCAACCGGTCCTTCGGCCGGGCCACGAGGGCGTAGAGCGCCGGCATCAGGAAGATGCTGATCAACAACCGCGAGAACAGGCCGCTGACAATGACCAGCGCGAAGGGCCGTTGCGTATCAGTGCCGACGCCCGTGGCGAGCGCCGCCGGCAAAAGTCCCAACGCCGCCACCAGCGCGGTCATCATGATCGGCCGCAGTTGCACGATGGCGCCTTCGCGGATGGCTGCCGCGGTCCCGGCGCCGCCACGACGCAGTTCGTTGACATAGGAGATATAAACGACCGCCGTCTGGACCGAAACGCCAAACAGGGCCAGGAAACCGATGCCGGAGGAGACCGAGAACGGCGTGCCCGTAAGCCAGAGCGCCACAATGCCACCCGCCGGCGACGAGAGCAACACGCCGAGCACGGTGATGAACGGGAATTTCAAATTGCTGTAAAGCGCGAACAGCAGGAGAAAAATCAGGAACAGGGTCAGCGGCAAAATGACATTCAGTTGCCGGCGCGATGCCGTGTATTCCTTGTATGCTCCGCCCCAATCCAAACGATAACCTTCCGGCAGGGAAACCTTCTGCTGAACCTGCTTCATCGCATCATTCACAGCGCCGGCGAGGTCGCGTCCCTCCACCGAGAATTGGACGCCGATGTAACGCGAATCGTTCTGGCGGTAAATGAATGACGCGCCGTTCGTCACCCGGATTTCCGCGAATTCCTTGAGCGGAATCTGCTGGCCGCCGGGCGTGGCCACCAGGATGTTGCGAATGGACCCGGCGCTGTCCCGGTATTGACGGGCGAGGCGGACGACGAGATCAAACTGCTTTTCTCCCTGCACCACCTCGGTGGCCACATCTCCGCCGACGGCGGCCTGGATCAGGCTGTTGAGGTCGGCGACATTCACACCGTAACGGGCGATCTTGGCGCGGTTGATGTTGATCGTCAGGCTCGGCTGCCCAAGCTCCTGCACCACGGTCACATCCCGGATGCCGTGCACGTGCTCCAGGACTTGTTTGATGGCCGTGCCCTTTTGTTGCAGTGTTTCCAAATCAGGGCCGAAAACTTTCACGGCCAGGGCGCTTTTCAGACCGGTTTCCGCCTCGTCCACGGCGTCCTCGGCGGGCTGGGTGTAGTTGAAGATGATTCCGGGAAGCTCCTCGAGCTTGCGGTTGATGGCGGCAATCAGTTCGGGCTTCGTGCGACAAGGACCGGTCCATTGCGAGTAAGGTATGAGGCCGACGTAAAATTCGCAGTTAAAAAATCCGGTCGAATCGGTGCCGTCGTCGGGCCGGCCCAGTTCCGAGGCGACCGTGGTGACTTGCGGAAAGGAACGTAAAATCTGCCGGATGCGCGGAGCGATCTTGGCCGCTTCGTCGAACGAAATGGTGTATGGCATCGTCGCGCGAACCCAGAGCGCGCCCTCGTCCAGTTGCGGCATGAACTCGGCGCCGATGCGCGGAATGAGCAGCAACGAACCGGCCAGCAGGATCGCCGAGGCGGAGGTCGTGCCCCAAGGATGCGCCAGGCAAAAATCAAGTCCCTTGGCGTAGGCGAATTTGACGGCTTCGAACACGGCGTTGCGCCGTTCCCGCACGCCTTTGCGCATGAACCAGGCGCACAACACCGGCAGCAACGTCAGCGTGACCATCAAGGAGCCGACCAGCGCGTAAACCATCGTGTCGGCCATCGGTTTGAAGAGCCTGCCCGACGGTCCGGACAAGACATAAATCGGCAGAAAACCGGCGACCGTCACCGCGACCGCATAGAACAGCGGCCGGTCCACTTCCGCCGCGGCGTCCACCACGATCTCCCGGATGTTGAGCGGCGTGCCCTGCCGTTTGGCGACCTGGCGGAAAATGTTTTCCACCATCACCACCGCGCTGTTCACCAGGATGCCGAAATCCACGGCGCCGATGGACAGCAGGTTGGCCGAGGCGTTCTGAAGGTGGAGACAGACGAAGGCGAACAGCAGCGACAGCGGAATGGCCGTGGCGACGATCAAGCCGGACCGCACGTCGTAGAGGAAAAAGATGAGCGCCACCACCACCAGCAACATGCCGCGCAACAGGTTTCGCTCCACCACCTGCGTCGTCAGCGTCACCAGATCGCTGCGGTCGTAGAACGGCAGGATTTTGACGTCCTTGGGCAGGATCTGGTCGTTCAGTTCCTTCGTCTTGGCTTCGACCCGCTTGAGAACGTTTTGCGTCTTCTCGCCGGTGCGCATCAAGATGACGCCTTCCACGGCGTCGTTCTGGTTCATGTAGCCGAACTCGCCCAGGCGCGGCGCGATGCCGATGACCACGCGACCGACATCCTTGACCAGCACCGGCGTGCCGTTGTGCACGGCCAGCACGACGTTGCCCATGTCCTCCAACGTCTTGAGCCGGCCCAGGCCGCGCACGTAATAGAATTGGCCGCCTTGCGAATAAAACCCGCCGCCGGCGTCGCCGTTGTTGGCCGCCAGCGCCGCCTCCACCTGCGGCACCGACAAGCCGACCGCGGCGATTTTGTCCGGGTCCAGCAACACCTGGTATTGCATGTCGCCGCCGCCAAACCCGGAATCGTCCGCCACGCCGCGAACGGATTTGTATTGAGGCGCGACGATCCAGTCTTCGATGGTCTTGAGTTCCATCGGCGAGCGGTCGGGGCTTTGCAGCACGTAGCGATAAATCAGGCCCGAAGGCGAATACAGCGGCGACACCGACGGCGTCACGCCACTGGGCAGGCTCAAACCGGGAAGGCGGTTGAAAACCCGTTGGCGGGCGAAGTAGTTGTCCGTGCCGTTGCGGAAAGTGAGGATTACGTCGGACAGGCCGTAAAGCGAGATGGAACGGATGGTGGCCATTTTCGGAATGCCGTTCATCCCGAGTTCGACGGGCACGGTAATCAGCCGCTCCATTTCCTCGGCGGCGTGGCCGGGCCATTGGGCGATGATCTCGACCATCGGCGGTGACAAATCGGGGTAGGCATCCACCGGAAGCTGGTCGAGCGACCAGGAGCCGGCGGCCATCAACACCAGCGTCATGAGGACGACGAGAAATCGCTGCCGCAACGACGACGCCACGATCCGGTTCAGGATCGAAGCCGCGCGCGGCGGAGGCACGGGGGATGACAGCGGGTCGCTCATTGGTTTTGGAGAAATTGAACAAAGATGCCGCCTTCCACCACAATCCGGTCCCCGGCCTTGAGACCTTCGGTGATGTCATATCTGTTTCCCGCGCGATAACCCAGGGTTACATGTTGCCGCGCGAAGCTGCCGTCGGGCTGGGCGACATAGACAAACGGCAGGTTTTCCGAGTCGCGCAAAATCGCCGAAACCGGGACCGGCAGGCCGGCGCTTTGCTGCTGGGCGTGAATCAACACGCGGACATACATCTGCTTCTTGAGGACGTCGCCTGGATTTTGGGCGGCCACACGCACCGCCACCGACCGGGTGTCGGGATCCACTTCCGCCGAGATGTTGTCCACCGTCCCCGGGAAATTTGTCGCCGCGATGCCGGTGATCACTTCAGCCGGGTCGCCGACGCCGACCGAGGCGACATCCGAACCGAACACGTGCGCCATGACCCAGACGCGGGAAAGATTGGCAACGGTGAAGCACGGCGTGCTGCCGGCTTGCAGCAGTTCGCCGGGCGTGATCAATTTTTCCACGACGGTTCCCGCGATGGGCGAGCGAATCATGCCCTCGACGCGTGGAATTGGCCTGTTTTCCTGAATGTCTTTGATGGTCCGGGAACTCACCTTCAGCGAGCGCAGTTCCTGAAGGGCGGCATCGCGGTCGGCCTCGGCGTTGACGGCATCCGTTTCCACCTGCTGCGCCTCGCGCTGGGCGATGCCGTGATGCTGCAAAAGTTCCTGGTCCAAATCGGCGAGCTTCCGCGCGACCCTGGCGGTGGCGAGCGCCTTGCGATAGGCGCTGATGGCGGCGGCGAAGTCGGGCGAATCCACCTCCGCCAGGGGTTGTCCGGCCTTGACCTGCGCGCCAAGGGCCACGAGCAATTTCGACACCGGGCCGCCAAACGGCGCCAGCACGGCGGTGGCCTGGTCCTGGTCAAAGTCCACCGTCCCGGTGGCTTCGACGGTTTTGCGGAACCTGGCCGGCTCGACCGTGTAAAGGTGAATGCTCTGCCGCTGGGCTGCCGTGAGCGTCACGTTGCTGGCGGTCAGGAATGACGCCGGGGAGCTGCTGTCGGTTTTGGACGAACAGCCGGTGAACGTTGCGGCGACAACCGCCGCCATGACGGTGAAGAATTTATTTTTCATGCTTATCCTTGGTTAAATCCGTGCGCTGCCACCAGCCGCCCCCGAGCGCCTCAAACAACGCCGCGGTGTCGGCAAAACGATTGGCCTGCGCTTGAATCAGATTGATGCGGGCCTGTTGATAAGTTTGTTCCGCGTTCAACAACGCCAGGTCGCTGGAGTAGCCGGCCTGTGTTTGTCGCCGTGTCAGATTCAAAGTGACCTTGGCGGCTGCGGCGGCGTTGGCGGCAGCTTTTAGCGCGTTGGCGTCCTGTTCGAGCGCGTTCAAGGTGTCCGCCACATTCTGAAAGGCGGCCAGGACCGTGCTGCGATATTGCTCTGCGGCCTGGACGTACGCCGCCTTGGCGGCCCGTTCCCGGTGCAGCAGGGCGCCGCCTTGGAAAATCGGGGCCAGCGCCGCCGCGCCCAGTCCCCAAAAGCCGCTGCCCGACGCGAACACTTGATCAATGGCCAGCGCCGTGCTGCCGGCATCGGCGGTGAGCGTGATGTTCGGCAGCCGGTTCGCGATGGCCACGCCAATCTGGGCGCTGGCGGCATGGAGATTTTCCTCGGCCTGACGCACGTCCGGACGCTGCTCGACCAGTTGCGATGGAAGGCTGACGGGCAATTTTTCCGACAATCGCAGGGTGGAAAGCTCGAATTTTTCGGCCGGCGCCCGGCTCGGAAATTTGCCGGCCAGCGCCGCCAACAGATCGCGTTGCCGGGCCAGTTGTTTGAGCAACGGCGGCAACGTGGCCGTGACCTGCGCCAGTTGCGATTCCTGCGCGGCGACGTCGAGCCGGCTGGCGTAACCTTTGGCAAACTGGTAACGCAAAATGTGAACCATGTCGGAATTGATGGCGATGAGCCGGCGGGTTTCGTCAACCTGGGCCTGCAACGACGCCTCCTGAATCGCCGCCACCGCCACGTTGGCGCTTAGGGTGACATACGTCGCGATGAGTTGGAAACGCACCGCGTTCTCCTGCGCCTTCAACGACTCCATCGTCCGCCGGTTCAGGCCGAAGACATCGGGCGAATACGAAACGCTGACCTGCGGGGTGAACAGGTCATATTGATACTCGTTGGGCACCACGGGATAGTTTGGCGTCGGCGCGAGCGCCTCTGACTGCTTCTGACGGCTCGCCGAGAAACCAGCCGCGACGCTGGGAAAGTAAATGCCCCGTTGCGCCAAGACGCTTTCTCTCGCCACCCGCAACGCCGCCTGCGCCGCCTTGAGGTCGGGATTGTTGGTGAGCGAGCATTCAATCAACGCATTGAGCGGCGCCGAATGGAAGAGCGCCCACCATTCCCCCGGAATGTTGAGTCCGGGCACAAAATGTTGCGCGGCGCCACCGGCAATATGTGGAGTGGCGGCGGTGGCCGGCAGCGGCGCGGGCGTGTAGCGGTTGACGCCGGGAGGCGGCGGCTTCTTGAAGTTCGGCCCCACCGCGCAGCCGGCGACGAGCAACAAGCTCAAGGCTGCGGTGACGCGCAGGCCGTGCCATTTAAACATTGCGTTCATAGGCTCTGCGATCTCGTTTTGCTTTTAAGAACCTTTTGCAACGGTCTTAAAACCGTCCGGCGAACTGTTCAGGAACCCACACTTTGCGAACGCCAAGGCGCCGGCAAAGATCAGGTTGTATGGGAACGCTTCAATCGGAGCGGGTGGCTCCGCGAAGCCGACGAATCAGGAAACCGCGGAAGGAGCGGGCGGGGCGCGGCCTTGCGGAAGATTTTCAATGGCCGGACTGAAAGGGAAAATGACGAAAGGGCGGGTTGTTTCCGCGACAAACTGCGGCGGAGGAATGGTAATTTCGCAGACGGCCAGGCTGACTTTCCCTTGGGCGAGCAAGGTGACCGCGCAACGATGACCTGGATTCTCCGCGCCCTTGTGGATCAATTCATGCAACGCAAGACACGCCGCCATCGCGTCGAGCATCAAAATCAAGGCAATCAGCAGGCTGCCAATGGCCGACTTGCTGAACTGATTAAAATGTCCGTTGCCACCTTGCAAGACATGGGCAGTGTAGCAGCCATTAACGGAATTGCAACTAATTTCAAGCATCGGAAACTCGCATTTCCGCTGCTTCTCGTACAACAAACAAAACCGCGCAATCGTGAGAGACCCATGAACATAATGAGTCCAATCTTTCCCCAGTTCGGCGGTGAGCGTGGCGCTGTTGAGCCTGGAATTGAAGCGCGCGGTCAAGCAACCGCCGGGAAAACTGTTCGTGAAGAACAGTTGAATCACGGGCGAAGGACGCCAAGGTCGCGGACCAGGGAACCGAGGCTGATTCGCTGGAGAGGCCGCGGCCCCGGCGCGTCCATCTTAATTTGCATGCGGGCTTGCGTGTTGGCGCGCAATAAACTAGAACTCGGCCAACGAGGGAGAAACTTATGGCGAGCTATTTCATCATCGGCGGCGACGGCAAACAATACGGCCCGGTCACGGCCGACGAATTGCGCAAGTGGGTCGCCGAGGGCCGGCTCAACGCGCAATCGCAGGCCAAGGGCGAAGGCGACGCCGAATGGCGCCCGTTGTCGGCGGTTCCCGAATTGGCCGACGTCTTTGCGCCGTCGCTTCCGTCGCCGGGTGCGCCGCCGCCTTTCGCGCCTGCAGGCGACGGCGCCCGCCAGGCGGCGCTGCAAAAAGTCAAGACCCCCGCTGTCGGCCTGAAAGTCACAGCGATCATCAACCTGCTCCTGTCGGCGTGGAGTCTGGTCCGGCTGATGTTCTTTCACCCGGACCTGAGGCAGTTCAACTCGGAGTTGCAGGCGCTCAACAATCCCCAACTCGAGCAATTCATGCAAAAAATCATGCACCTCGCCTACGGCCCGCTCGGCGTCGCCAACGCCCTGTTGGGAGCGGGAATGGCGGTGCTGATCTTCATCGGCGCGGCCAAGATGCAGTCGCTGCGGAGCCATGAATTCGCCTTTACCGCGGCGGTGCTGTCCGTCATTCCGTGTCTGACCCCCTGTTGCGGCTACGTGATCGGCCTGATTTTCGGGATTTGGGCCTTGGTGGTGCTGGCCAAGCCGGAAGTCAAATCGCAGTTTACCTGAGTGCCAATGCCCCGTTCTCCCGCCGACCCGTTGACACGCGACCGCGCCTGGGCGTGTGTCACGCTGAATTTCTCGATCTCGGGATGGGGCTCGCTGAAGGCGGGACGGACCTTCGCGGGCAGTTGCCAATTGGCGGCGGTGTTTGCCGGCTTCTTTCTGCTCAGCGCGTGGATGATAGAATGGCTTAACCGCATCTTTCAGGCGGAATCGTGGGCAGCGCTCCCGCCTCGCCCTCCCGCCTGGCTGTGGGAATGGGGCGTCGTGTGTTTCGCCGTCAGCTATTCCTGGATGCTGATCACGTGCGTCAGTTTGATGCGGCAGGCGAAGAGGCAGGAGGACCAGAAGCGCCAAAACATGCCGCCGCGGCTGGCGGATTTGCCCGGCAAACCGCCGAAGCTTTCGTCCTGAAGTCGTTAAAATCAAAAACAGAAGGCCGCTTATGTATAAAATCATCGGAGCCGACGGCCGGCAATACGGCCCGGCCGGCGCGGACCAGATCCGCCGCTGGCTGGCCGAAAACCGCCTCAACGCCCACTCGCTCGCCCTGCCCGAAGGCGCGACCGAATGGAAACCGCTGCACACCCTGCCGGAATTCGCGTCGGACGTGAAGCCGGCGCCGCCGCCAATGGCGGCGCCCGCGCCCGCCGCGGCGGCCCGCGCGGCCAACAAGATCCCGGCGGGGGTCTGCGGCATCCTGCTGGGCGCGCTGGGCATTCACAAATTCATCCTGGGCTACACCGGCGCCGGGTTGATCCTGCTGCTGGTCACGGTGTTGACCTGCGGCCTGGCCTGGCCGCTGACGAACCTCATCGGACTGATCGAAGGCATCATCTATCTTTGCAAGACCGACGAGGAGTTCGTGCGCGTTTACGTGGATGGACGGCGCGAGTGGTTTTGATCAACCGATGGTCTCCAGCCTTCGGCCTTCAGAGTCCGCTGGACGAATTTTCTGATGGCTGACCGGTCAACACTGGAAATTCCGCCGCACCTGTGCGAAGAGTGACGCATGGAAAAATTAAGCGGCGCCCAGATCGAAGCCGCGATGGCGTCCGTGCCGGATTGGCGGCGCAACGGCGCGGTCATCTCCCGGACGTTTCAATTCAAGGACTTTCCCGCCGCCATGAAATTCGTCAACGCGGTCGCCGACCTGGCCGAAAAGGCCTGGCACCACCCGGACATTGACATCCGTTGGAACCGGGTGACGCTGGCGCTCACGACGCACGACGCGGGCGGCCTGACCGAAAGGGACTTTGATCTGGCCCGGCAGTTCGATCGGTTGCAATCGCCGCCGGGGTGATGGTTGGACCCCGGCGCACGAACCCCTCTTCCGAACCGCTCCCATGGTTGCGCGGCGCAAGGCCTTCTTGACTCGGCCCGCGCCAGACCTATGATGACGCCCGCTGTTGCGGCCGTTCCGGGCCGCAAAAACAAATTATGACCAAAATTGAAACCATCCTGGCGCGCGAGATTCTGGATTCGCGCGGCAACCCCACCGTGGAAGTTGACGTGACGCTGTGTGGCGGCGCCTGCGGGCGCGCGGCCGTGCCCAGCGGCGCCAGCACCGGCGAAAACGAGGCCATCGAATTGCGCGACGGCGACAAGAAGCGGTTCGGCGGCAAAGGCGTTCAAAAGGCCGTCAAGAACGTCACCACCGTCCTGGCGCCCAAACTCGTCGGGCTGGACGCCTGCGATCAACTGACGGTGGACCACACCCTGCTGGCGCTCGACGGCACGGAGACCAAATCCAAGCTTGGCGCCAACGCCATCCTCGCCGTGTCGCTGGCCTGCGCCAAGGCCGCCGCGGCCGCGCTGAACCAGCCGTTGTTCCGCTACCTGGGCGGGCCGGACGCCAAGGTGCTGCCCGCGCCGATGTCCAACGTCATCAACGGCGGCGCGCATTCGGACGCGCCGATTGATTTTCAGGAGTTCATGATCATGCCCCTGGGTTTTTCCTGTTTCAGCGAGGCCCTGCGCGCCAACGTGGAAACCTTTCACGCGCTCAAGGCCGTCCTGAAAAAGAAAGGCTGCAGCACCGCCGTGGGCGACGAGGGCGGCTTCGCCCCCAGACTCGGCGGCGTGGAGGAGGCGCTGGACACCATCCTGCAGGCGGTCAAGGACGCCGGTTACAAGCCGGGCAAGGACATCTACCTGGCGCTGGACCCGGCGGCGTCCGAATTTTACAGCGGCAACGCCAAATACACCTTCAAGAAAAGCACCGGCCAGACCGTCAGCGGCGACGAACTCGTGGAGTTTTACGCCAAGCTCGTCGCCAAGTATCCCATCGTCAGCATTGAAGACGGCTGCGGCGAGAACGATTGGGCGACGTGGAAGAAGCTCACCGACAAGCTCGGCGACAAGGTCCAACTGGTGGGCGACGATGTGTTCGTGACCAACGTGAAGTTTCTCAAAAAAGGCATTGACACCGGCACGGCCAACTCGATTCTCATCAAACTCAACCAGATCGGCTCGCTCACCGAAACGCTGGATTGCATCGAACTGGCCAAGACCCACGGCTACACGTCGGTCCTGAGCCATCGTTCCGGCGAGACCGAGGACGCGACCATCGCCGACGTGGCGGTGGCGACCCATTGCGGCCAGATCAAGACCGGCTCCCTCAGCCGCTCGGACCGGCTGGCGAAATACAATCAGCTCCTGCGCATCGAACAATACCTCGGCAAAAACGCCGTCTATGCCGGCACGAGCGCCCTGCCCAAGGGCTGACGGTTCGTCCGGCCGGTCCCGATTGGGTTGAGGGGCCGGCTGGCAACCGCCGGCGCGGATTCCAGACCGGTCGCCCGGAAACGGGCTTCCGGTTCCTCGCTTTCGGAGGCCGCTCAAAAAGCGAAAATACAACCCTTCCCCCATCTGGTTCTTCGTGGGTTCTTCATCCTTCTCCTCTTTCAATACCCCTGTCTCGCCAGCCAGTAAGCCGCGGCCATCACTGCCAGGCAGATCAGCGACATCATCAGCGCGCTGGTGACAAACCAGGACGCCGCGCCCATCAACACGCCGGCCACCAGTGGCACGGTGCTGCGCTGCCGCCAGCCATAAATGCAATATCCGCTGGACACCGCCCCCCAAAACATGGAGGCCACCAGAAAATTTTGATTCAACCAGTTCACGGTCGTCAGCCCAACGATGCCACGGGTCGGACCTCGCAGACGGCCAACCTTGGGACATCGGCAGCCATGATGCCCCAGTCGCCAGCGGAAAGCAAATCGAAGTCCCGACGGCCCGGATCAGCGGATCGATCCCGATGCCACCGCGTGGGCATCTGACAAGCGGCCGTTGCATTTTGCGCAACCGTGGGCGACGTTGCGGCGTGACGAAACCCATCCTTTTGGTTCTGGCGCTCCTGGGTTGCGCGGGCCAGGCGCTGGCGCTGGACCGGACGCAACTGGACGATCGCATCCGCCTCCTGACCGCGAAATTCGAGGCGTTGCAGCGCTCGCCGGACCAACGCGTGCCGGCCGACCTGCTGCGCCAGGCGCGTGGCGTCGTTTTGCTGGACCGCTTCAAGGCCGGCTTCCTGTTCGCCTTTCAAGGCGGCGGCGGTGTGGCCCTGGTCCGGGACAAATCGGGACACTGGAGTCCGGCGGCGTTTTTGACCGCGAACGAGGCCAGCCTCGGCTTTCAGGTGGGCGGCGAGCGGAACTTTTGCGTGATCCTGTTGATGACGACCCGGGCGACGGAGGCCTTGACCGGGTCCACCAGCAATTTCGGCGGAGAGGCGCGCGGGACGGCGGGCAATCAGAGCTCCGGGGTCGAAGGCAAGTTCACGGATTCCGGGCAAGCGGCGCTGATTTTCGAGGATCGTAACGGATTCTACGGCGGCGTCTCCATCAAAGGTGGTACCCTCTCCCCGGACAACCGGGCGAATGAAATCTACTACGGCAGATATGTTTCGGTGAGGGACATCCTGTTCGGCAGGAAAGTGGCGTCCACGCCTGCGGAAATCGAACTGGCCCGGCAACTCTCCGCCTTTTCCAAAGAGTGAGGGGTCTCAGTCGGCGTTCGGATACGAGCCCAGGACCTTGACAAAATTGCAATGCGCGCCGAGCAGTTGGATGGCCCGGGCCACCTTGGCGTCCCGGGCGTGGCCCTGGCAGTCAATGAAAAAGAAATACTCCCAGGCCTTGCGCTTGCTCGGGCGCGACTCGATTTTGGTCATGTTGATCCGGTAACGGCGGAAGGCGGCAATCGCCTCGTGCAGCGCGCCGACCTTGTCGTGAACGCTGATCATCAGGCTGGTCCGGTCGTCGCCGGTGGGCGGACTGCATTGGCGGCCCAGCACCAAAAAGCGCGTGGCGTTGGCGGCGTTGTCCTGGATGTCCTGCTCCAGAATTTCCAGACCATACTTCTCGGCGGCCAGCACGCCGGCGACGGCTGCGGCGTCCCTTTCCCGGGCGGCCAGTTCCGCCGAGCGCGCGTTGGAGGAGGTCTCGATGATTTCCGCGCGCGGCAGATGGTTTTGAATCCAGCCGCGGCACTGCGCCAGCGACTGCGGATGCGCGTAGAGCTTCAGGATCTTCGGGCGCGGGGTGTTGCTCAGAAGACATTGCTGCACGGGCAGGACGATTTGCGACACGATTTTCAAATCGCTGTCCACAAACATGTCCAGCGTGTGGGTGACCACGCCTTCGGTGGAATTCTCCACCGGCACGACGCCGTAATCGGCCCGGCCCTTGCTGACCTCGGTGAAAACGTCGGCAATGGTTTTCTGCGAGGCATAACGCAGGCTGGCGCCGAATTTCCGGATGGCCGCCTGATGGGTGAACGTCGCCTCCGGGCCGAGATAGGCGATGGTCATGGTCTTTTCGAGGGCCAGCGCGCTGGACATGATTTCGCGGTAAACGGCGCGGAGCTGCTCGCTGGTCATGGGCCCGGCGTTGAGTTTGCAAATGCGCTCCAGTACGCTGCGTTCGCGGTGCGGCGCGTAAATCTCCTCGCCCGCCGCCAGCTTGATGTTGCCGATGGCCAGCACGTGGCGCGTGCGCTCGTTGAGCAATCGGACGATCTGCCCGTCCAGCCGGTCAATGGCCTTCCGATGTTCGGCAATATTCACGCCCCGGCAGGATGCGGAATCAGGTCCGAAGAAGCAAATCCGTTTCGCCGCGCTTGTCACAGCCCCCGAAATGTGCCTAGGCTTTCTCCATATGACGCCATCGTTGATTTCCCTGTTTCACTTTGCAACCAAACGGGTTTCTCCAAAGGTCCGGTCGTTCGTCACCGTGCTGGCTATGTTGACTCTGGCCGCGTCCCGCAGCCAGTCCGCCGTCGCCATTTCCGCCCCCGGGAGCGGCCTGACGGCGCGTGTGGACGAAGCCAGCGGCGTTTACGAGGTCGCGCTGCATCATCCGGCTAGGAGGTTCGCGGGCCATTTGGCGGCGCCCATGACGGATGCCGTCGTCAGCCGCGGCAGCGACACGGTCGGCGCTTATCGGGAAATCCGTTTTGCGTGGCGCGACGGTGCGACGCCGATGACGGGGCGAATCCGTCTTTACAATGGGAAACCGCTGGCGCTGTTCGCCGAAATGTGCGACGCGGCGGTGGAAACGCCACCGGCGCCCTTCCCGGACTTCACGAAGCTGCCCGCCGACCTGCATGTCTTCAGCTACCGCCAGGAGACCTTTGCGCCGCCGCAATTCGAGGCCAACGACACCTCCACGCCCTGGCTGCTGTTTGACGGGCGGGCCAACGCGCTGGTCATCTCGCCGGCCTCTCATTTCATGGTGGCGAGTCTGTTTGGAGACGGCCGGAGCCGGATTGCCAGCGGCATGAACAACCGGTTGCGAAACCTTCCCGCCGGTTTCACCCAGCAAACGCTTCTGGCCTTCGGCCAAGGCATCAACCGCGCGTGGGCTTTGTGGGGCTGCACGTTGACCGCGTTGGAAGGCGCGACGCGGCCCGGCGACGACGCGGATGACGTGTTGAAATACCTGGGTTACTGGACCGACAACGGCGCCACTTATTATTACAATTACGACACCAACCTGGGCTACGCCGGCACGCTCGAGTCGCTGGTGGAGCGTTACCGCCGCGAGCAAATCCCCATCCACTATCTGCAACTGGACAGTTGGTGGTATTACAAAAGTTTCAACGGCCCCGACGGCCAGCCGGGCGGAACCAAGGCGCCGCAATTGCCCGAAGGCGAATGGAACCGCTACGGTGGCCTGCTCGAATACAAGGCGCCGCCGTTTCTGTTCACCGACGGACTGGCCGCGTTCCAAAAAACCATTGGCCTGCCGCTGGTGACGCACAACCGTTGGATTGACCCGGCCAGCCCCTATCACCAGAAATACAAAATCTCCGGCCTCGCCGCCGTGGACCCACGATGGTGGGACCACATCACCGACTATTTGAAATCCTGCGGCGTGGCGACCTACGAGCAGGACTGGCTGGACCGGATTTACAAATACTCGCCGCCCTTCAGCAGCACCCCCGACACCGCGGAGATGTTTCTGGACGACATGGCGCGCGCCTGCCGCGAACGGAGCCTGACTATGCAGTATTGCATGCCGTATCCGTGCCATTTCCTGCAAGGCAGCCGTTATGAAAACCTCACCACCATCCGCGTCAGCGACGACCGGTTCCAGCCGGCGCACTGGAACAATTTCCTTTACACCTCGCGTCTGGCCGCCGCCTTGGGCATCTGGCCGTGGGTGGACGTGTTCATGAGCGGCGAGACCAACAACCTGCTTCTGGCGACGCTCTCGGCCGGACCGGTCGGCATCGGCGACGCCATCGGACGGGAAAACAAGGCGAACCTTTTGAAAGCCGTCCGCGCCGACGGCGTCATCGTCAAGCCCGACGCGCCCATCGTGCCGCTGGACCGCAGCTACCTGGCGGACGCGCGGGGAATCCAGTCGCCGCTGATCGCCGGCACGTTCACCGACCACGACGGGTTGAAGACCGGATACGTTTTCGCGTTCAACCGCTCCAGGACCGACGACGAGGAAATGCGCTTTGCGCCGGCCGACCTGGGATTGAGCGGCCCGGTTTATGTGTATGACTGGTTTGCCGGCGCCGCCCGGCACCTGACCTCAAGCCGCCTCTTTTCGGCCGCGCTGAAGCCGCAGGCGGCCGCCTTTTACCTCGTCGCGCCCGTCGGCAAGAGCGGAATTGCGTTTCTGGGCGACCGCGGCAAATTTGTTTCCACCGGCAGCCAACGGATTGCCTCGATGCGGGACACGCCGGGGCAATTGACCGTCGGCGTGCTTTTCGCGACCAACGAAAATTCTGTTGTCCTGCATGGCTACGCCGCCCGCGCGCCTAAAGTGACGGCCCAAAACGGCGGCGCGGGCGCGGTGAACTACGACGCCGCCACGCGGTACTTCACCGTGGAATTAAAGCCGGACCCGGCCTCGGCTCCGACCGATTCGGGCGGCGATCCGGTGCGCCGGGTGACGGCGATTTTTCGGTGATTAAAACCCGCGACAGGCAGTTCCGCTTCTGAGAGGTCTTATCAGCCACCTCCGAAATGGTCCAGCACGTGGATTCCCTTTGCGCCCGGACGATCAATCCACGTCCGGTTACAGCGTTCAACTTCCGGCCTTTCCGATAACCGGAGGGCCGTCAGACGCAGCCGCCTTCTTCAACGGAGAAACCAGGCTCGAGGCGATTGATTTCCACAGTTGCCAACCTTGCGGCAAACCCGCTAAATGACCCGAATGCCAACGGTTGCCGAACAACTCCGCGCCGCGCGCGAGGCCCGCAAGCTGACCATCGCCGAAGTGGCGGAGGCGACGAAAATCCGCACCGACCACATCCGCGCGCTGGAGGAGGGAAACTACAACGCCTTTTCGGCGACCATCTACATCCGCGGCTCGGTGCGCAATTACGCCACGCTGCTGAAACTGGACACCCCGCGGATCATGGCCGCGCTGGACGAGGAATTGCACGGCACGGAAAAATTCAGCGAGCCGCCGCCGCTGGTCGAGGAATCCAACACCACCCTCGACCAGGTGATGTTTCTGCTCTCCAAGTTCGACTGGCGCAAAAGCGTGATCGGTCTGGCCGCGCTGGGCGTCATCCTGATCGCGATGATGGTCACGCTGCTGTGGCGGCATCATCAGCGCGCCAATCCCCTGGCGGGCCTGCCGCCGGCGGTCTATCAGCCGGCCGGTTCCGGCGAAACCCTGCCCCTGCCGAAGCGGTGAAGTATTCTGCGATCTGCGTGATGCGCTGGACGCGCGACGCGCGCGAACGAAGGCAAATGTGGAGGCCGCCCGTCGCCTGTGGCAAATGCGGTCACATTTCGCTCAAATACAGCGCGCGGTTGCGCCACAAATACATCGTCCCGGACGCCGCCGTGAGCGCCACCGCCACCCACAGCATGAGGCGCGCGGCAATTGGGAGCCACGGCTGGAAAAGACCCTGCAGCCAGGGCGGCCATTCCGCGCAGGCCACCACGATCAGCACGGCGATGATCGCCGCGATTTGCGAGACGGTCTTGTGCTTGCCGCAGCCCTCCGCCGCCAGAATGACGTTTTTGGACGCCGCCAGCAGCCGCAGGCCGGTGATGGCCAGCTCCCGCGCGACGATGAGCACAACCATCCAGGCGGCGACCTTGACGGGTGCGGCAGGACGCAGATGCGTGCTTTCGACGAAGGCGATGAACGCCGAACAGGTCATGATTTTGTCCGCCAACGGATCCATCAAAATGCCGAAATTCGTGATGAGACCACGGCGACGCGCGATCCGGCCGTCGAGAAAATCCGTGACCCCGGCGGCGCAGAACAGGAGCAGCGCCAGCGTGTTCCGCAGCGGGACCGGCCAGGGCCAGAACAGCGCCCAGAGAAAGACCACCGTCAGCCCAAAGCGCAGGACCGTCAGTTTGTTGGGCAGGTTCATTTACGATTTGCGATTTGCGATTTGCGCGACGTTCCAACGACGGATTCGCCGGCCGTCAACCGCTTTTCGCAAATGGTTACGCGCCGAATTTATCGAACATCCGCGCGTTGGCCTGCATGAGCCGGATCAAATACTTCGATTCAAAAATCCCCAACGAGCCGAGGTTGGCGCCGGTTTCGGTGAAGCGCTCCAGCTTGTCCGAGCCGCTCACGGCCGAATGCAGCAGCACCGGCTGCGGATGCCAGGAATGCCCCTGGACGGCTACGGGCGTCGAATGGTCGCCGGTCAGGACCAGCACATCGGGCTTCTTGCGCAGCAGGATCGGCAGCGCGGCGTCAAAATCCTCAAGCGCCTTCATCTTGGCCAGAAAGTTGCCGTCCTCGCCCGCCTTGTCAGTGTATTTGTAATGGATGAAAAAGAAATCGAAGTTGGGATATTCGACCAGGTAGCGCTCGAATTGCTCGGCAATCGTCGCCGGCCCCTCGACTTTTTTCATGCCGACCAGTTGCGCCAACCCCTTATACATCGGATAAACGGCCAGCGCCGCGGGCCGGAGCCGGTAGCGCTCCTCGAAGAGCGGGATGTGCGGCTGATGGGCGATGCCGCGCATGAGAAAGGCGTTGGCGGGTTTTTCCTTTGCCAGCACCGGCAGCGCGGCCTTGTAAAAGTCGGCCACGAGCGCGGCCATCTTTTTCTGCCCGGCGTTGTTTTCGTCCCGAGGGCGGACGGTGGGAATGGGAAAGCCCTCGCGGTTGGGATCGGCGTCCGTGAGCGGACCTTCCAGCCCCGGTCCGCGGAAGACGACGACGAAACGGTGTTCCTTGCCGGCCTTGATGAGCACCTCCGTGTCGCCGATGCTTTTGATCTGGGCGGCCAGTTTGGCGCACAATCGTTCGCAAATTTCGGTGGCGATTCTTCCGGCGCGGCGGTCGGTGACAACGCCCCTGGCGTCGAGCGTGGCGAAATTGGCGCGCGCGGCCACGTCGCCGGGTCTCAACTCCAGGCCCAGCCCAAGGGCCTCAATGACCCCGCGGCCGACCTGAAATTCCAAGGGATCGTATCCGAAGAGGCCCAGATGACCCGGCCCGCTGCCGGGGGTGATGCCCGGCGCCACGGGAATCATGCGGCCCTGCGCGCAGCCGCTGCGCACCAGGGCGTCGAGGTTGGGGGTCGTGGCCGCCTCCAGCGGGGTCATGTTGTTTTGCTCCGGAGTCGCCAAATCGCCGAGGCCGTCGAGGACGACCAGCGCGAGTTTGGCTTTCGTTTTCAGCGTCAGCTCGGAATACAGCGCGTCCAGTTTCATGCGCCCAATTTGCGGCCAAACGCGCGCCGGCGCAATGCGATTCCCGTTTGCGCCCCGCCGGAAGCCTGACATCATTTTGTCCGGCATGAATTCACTGGCACTGCGCGACTTTCACCGCCGCCTCGGCGCCCGGTTCGGAGAAGTGAACGGGGCCGAGGTTGCGTGCGATTACGGCGACTGGCTGGCGGAACACGCCGCACTCGGCCAAAGCGCCGTGCTGGATCTCAGTTTTCGCGGCCGCCTGTGCCTGGTCGGCGCGGACCGGATCCGGTTCCTGCACGGCCAGGTGACCAACGACGTGAAAGCCCTCCGCGCCGGCGCCGGCTGCTATGCCGCGCTGGTCACCGCCAAAGGCAAAATGGAGGGCGACCTGAACATTTTCAACCTGGCGGACGAATTGCTTCTGGATTTCGAGCCGGGCCTGACGGAAAAAATTTCGCGGCGGCTGGAAAGATTCATCGTGGCCGACGAGGTGCAAATCGTGGACGCCGCGCCGCATTACGGCCTCCTCACCGCGCAGGGACCGGGCTCGGAACGTGTCATCGGCGGTTTGAACCTGTTTCCCGACATTCCGCATGTACCCCTGGATTCGGTGAAAATTTCTGATCCAACGCGGGGTGAAATTTATTTGATGAACCATCCCCGGCTCAGGCCGTGGCTGGAGACCGCCGCTTCCAAGGGCTTGGACTCGTCCGCGCACTCTGCAACCTCGTGCGGGTTTGATCTGTTCGTGCCGAAGGATTCCCTCGCCGTTATCGCCGACAAATTGATCGCCGCGGCCAAAGCACTTGGCGGCCGGGCCGCCGGCTGGACGGCGTTTGAAGCCGCGCGCATCGAGGCGGGCATTCCCCGGTTTGGCGCGGACATGGATGAAACGAACCTGCCGCTCGAATGCGGCATCGAAGCCGGCGCCGTCAGCTACCGCAAAGGTTGCTACATCGGGCAGGAGGTCATCAACCGCATCCACAGCTTCGGTCGCGTCACGAAGGAACTGTGCGGCCTGCGCCTTGCCGGGAATCTCAACGCCCTGCCGGGAAGGCACGACAAGCTTTTCTGTGGAGCGAGGGAAGTCGGCTACGTGACCAGCGCGCTGCGCTCTCCATCCCTCGGGGCCAACATCGCCCTGGGTTATGTCCGGCGCGAAGCCGGCCAGCTTGGAACGGAACTGACCTTGCGGACGGCGGATGCCCAAACTCCCGCGCGCGTCGTAGAGATGCCGTTTGCGAAATTGTGAACGGCCGGCCCATCGAAACCTCATGTCCTCTGACCGGTTCAATGGTCCTACCCAACGGTCTGACGATGCCACCTGTCGGCGTCAACTCAACCGCATCGGCATGACCACATAGAGGAAGGGTCCATTGACCTTGAGCACGCCGGGACTCAGTTCGTCAATCAACTCCAAAAAGACCTCGTCCTCGGTCAGCGCACCGAGCGGATCAATGAGGTATTTGGGGTTGAAGGCGATGGAAAGCTCCTTGCCCTTGTAATTGACCGCCAGTGATTCCCGGGCCTCGCCAACCTCCGGTGAATTGGCGGTAATGGCCAGGTTGTTCTTGCTGAATGTGAGTTTGACGGAGTTGGCCTTTTCGCTGGTCATGATCTCGGCCCGGCGGAGGGCGTGCAGGAGTTCCTCGCGGATCAGCGGCACCCGCTCCGAGGCCTGCGACGGAATGACCTGCCGGTAGTTGGGATAATTTCCCTCGATAAGCTTGGTTACCAGGAGCACGGAGAGGGCCTTGTCGTCCTTGAGGGCGAACGACGCCTGGTTGTCTGCAAACTTGATGGCCACCTCGCCGCTTTCCTGGAGGAGACGGTTTAATTCATTCACCGCTTTGGCGGGGACGATGAACTCTCCCTGGCTTTTTTCCGCCACATCCACCTCCTCCTCTGCCAGCGACAAGCGCCTGCCGTCGGTCGCCACGACAGTCATCTTGTTGTCCTTGAGACTGATGAAGATGCCGTTCAGCACGTAGCGCGATTCATCAGTCGAGATGGCGAACGACGTTTTTTTCAACATGTCGCGCACCGTTTTTTGCGCCAGCGTGGCCTTCTTCTCATCCTTGAACTTGGGCATCGGCGGAAACTCCTCCGCAGCCAGGCCGTGGATTTTGAAGAAAGAAGGTCCGCAGCGCACGCTGAACACGTTCTTGTCGTCCACCTCGATTTCGATCTCGCTGCCGTTCAATTCGCGGACGATCCCGAACAGCTTCTTGACCGGCACCGTCGCGGCGCCCGGCTTGCCCACCTTCGCTTCCACGCTGCTGGCCACGGTCACGTCCAGATCCGTCGCCGTGAATTCCACCTTTCCCGACTCGGCGTGGATCAGGACATTCGAGAGAATGGGCAGGGTCGTCCGGGTGCTGACGACATTCTGAACCGCTTGCAGCCCGGTGAGGATTTGATCCTTGGCGATGGTCAGGTTCATGAGCGGATAATAGTATTTTTGTTATTCCAAAAAATCGTTATTATTAAGGTCTGTGGATAAGGCAAATAAAACCCTGTGTCAAGGAGAACACAAGCAAAAATGACGCCTTGCAACCAGAACAAGCGGTGCTCGGGAAGGGGGCCAATCCGCAAAAGTCGGCTTTTTTCACAGGTCTCACAATCCATTCACATCGGCTTCCAGACTTATTTGGCCTGTTGTGCACGGGACACAACCTTCGGCAGCGCTTTGCAGGCAACGGCCGCCTCTTCCATGGTTGACTCGCGTCCCAAGGAGAATCGGACGAGGGAATTCGCCAACTCCTTTTTCCCGATTGCCGCGATCACATGGGAAGGCTCCAGCGAACCGGCCGAACACGCCGAGCCGCTGGACGCACAGACGCCCTCCATGTCCAGACCGGCGAGCAGGGCGATGCTGTCGGTGCCCTGGACGACAAACGAAACGGTGTTGGACAGGCCGTTCCAGCGTGAACCGACCAACTCGGCGCCTTCAATCTCTTCGATGGCCGAACGAAGTTGCAGCCTAAGCTTTGTGAGTTTGTCCTTTTCAAAAACAGGCGGCTTCAGGAACCGTTCCAGTGCTTCGACTAAGCCGGTGATGCCCGCTAGGTTCTCCGTTCCCGCCCGCCGCTCGTTTTCGTGTCCGCCCCCGAACAAAACCGGGTCGGGATGAAGCGGCGACCTTATGAACAGCAGGCCCGCGCCCTTTGGTCCGTGAAATTTATGGGCGCAGAGGGAAACCAGATCAGCGCTGAACCGGCCAATCTCCTCAAACGGCTCCTTGCCGAACCACTGGACCGCGTCAGTGTGGAAGACAATCCCGCGTTCGCGACAAATCGCGCCCAACTCGGCCACCGGCTGGAGGGTGCCAATCTCATTATTGGCGGCCATGATGGAGACCAGCCCCGTGTCCGCGCGGATGGCCCGGTCCAAGTCCTCCGGCGAAACGCGGCCCTCCGCGTCCACGGGCAGCCGCGTCACCTCGAAGCCTTCCTTTTTTTCGAGATAATCGAAGCAATGCAACACCGCGTGGTGCTCGATGGACGAGGTGATCAGGTGCCTTCCCTTGGACTTGAGGAGCCGGGCCGTTCCGAAAATCGCCAGGTTGTTGCTTTCAGTTCCGCCGCTGGTGAACACAATCTCGCCCGGCTTGGCGCCCAGGACTTTCGCCGCCCGGTCGCGGGCCTCATCGAGCAGCGCCCGGGCTTTTCTCCCGACATGGTGGACGGAGGACGGATTGCCCCAGACCTTGTCGAGGAACGGCAGCATCGCCTCGCGCACCCCCGGATCCAGCGGCGTCGTGGCGTTGTAATCAAAATAGATCGTGCGCGGCATGGAGCAATTATCGAAAATGGGCGGGGCGCCGACGAGCCAAAACGGGGCTGTGCAAAACTTGTCCAAAAGACGGCAAGGAATGGTGAGCCGCCCGCCGTTGGTCTGTTAGGGTGTCGAAGAGGCTGATGGATTTGGGGCCGGCCCCTGACCGGTGGGCGGGTCGTCGCGACGATGGCAATGAAGCAAATGGCAAAAACAACCGAGCAACGGCTGGACGAGCTCCCGCCCGGGACCTGCGCCGTCGTTCGGCGCATTGACACCGAAAGCGAGGGGGTGCAGCGGCTCAAGGCGCTGGGCATCTGTCTTGGACGGCGGGTGGAAGTGCTCAAGACCGGCGATCCGCTCATCGTCAAGGTGTTCGGCTCGCGCATCGGCCTGTCGGCGTCTCTGGCCGCGCAGGTGTGGCTGGAGCGGTGCCGGCCGGGGGATTGCCAGGATCCAGCCACGTCAAAAACGGGCTAACTTTCCGCAACCCGCCGCAAGCCGGCATCAGCCAAAAATGCTAAAATTGCGAAGATGAGCGCGGCCCTTGACCTAATGCCCAACGCCCCAAGCGCCGGCGTCCGCGACGCCCCGGCCAACGGGCTGGCGCCGTCGTGCCGTTGCGAGGAGAAACCCGCGCCGCCACGCCCCGGGCCGCGCGCCTTCACGCTCGCCCTGGTGGGCAATCCCAACGCGGGCAAGACGACGCTGTTCAACGCGCTGACCGGTCTGCGCGCCAGGACCGCCAATTTTTCCGGCACCACCGTGGAGCGCAAGGTCGGGCGGCTGCAAACCGGCGGGCGGTCGGTCGAGCTGATGGATTTGCCGGGGCTTTACACCTTGGACAGCACCGCGCCGGAGGAAAAACTGGCCAGCGACGCGCTTCAGGGGCGTCTGAACGGCCTGGCTGCGCCGGACGCGGCGCTGGTGGTTGCCGACGCGACCAATCTTGAACGGAGCCTCTTCCTGGTCAGCCAGACGCTGGAACTCAAACGTCCGGTCATCGTCGCGCTGAACATGATGGACATGGCCGCGCGCGAAGGCATCCACATTGACGTCGCCAAGCTCCGCGCGGAACTGGGTTGCGCCGTGGTCCCGATCGCGGCCCGCACCGGCAGGGGCATGGACGAACTGCGGCGCGAGATCGCCCGGCTCGCCGGGGGCGCCCCGGCCAAGGTCGCCGCCCTCTTCAAGTCGCACTGCGCCCTCGGCTGTGACGGCTGTCCCTACCAGGCGCGTTATGCCTGGACGGAGGCCCTTTCCGGCCGGGTCATGAACGCCGGCGCGGCGCGCCGTTCGGCGCGGACGGAAAAAATTGACCGCGTGTTGACGCATCCGCTGGCGGGCGTGGTGGTTTTCCAGGTCGTCATGGTTCTGGTCTTCGCCCTGATTTTCTGGGCGGCGCAAATTCCCATGGACCTGATCAGCGGGCTGTTTGCCACCGTCGGGGGCTGGATGGCCGCGCATACGCCGGCGGGCGATCTGCAGAGCCTGCTGGTCAACGGCGTCATCGGCGGCGTCGGCGGCGTGCTCGTGTTTCTGCCCCAGATTTGCATCCTGTTCTTCGCCCTGTCGCTGCTCGAAGACACCGGCTACCTGTCGCGCGCCGCCTTTGTGATGGACAAAATCATGCGGCGGCTGGGATTGCCGGGCAAGGCCTTCCTGCCGTTACTCTCGGCCCACGCTTGCGCCATCCCGGCCATCATGTCCACGCGCGTGATCGAAAATCCGCGGGACCGGCTGGTCACCATTCTGATCACGCCGCTGCTGACCTGTTCGGCGCGGATTCCGGTGTATGCCATGGTCACGGCGCTGCTGTTCCCGCACTCGCCGGTCAAGGCGGCGCTGGTCTTCACCGGGGCTTACGTCACCGGCGCCGTGGCGGCGCTGCTGGCGGCGGTGGTCTTCAACCGCACCATTTTGCCGGGCGGCAGCAAGCCGTTGTTGATTGAACTGCCGCCGTATCGCCTGCCCAGCCTGCGCACCGCCCTGCTCCAGACGCTCGACCGCGCGAAAATCTTCGTCAAACAGGCCGGCACGATCATCCTGGCGGTCTCCATCGTCCTCTGGGCGCTGGCCCATTACCCAAAATCCGCGCCGCCGGCCGCCGCCGTGGCTTTGGCGATCCAGGCGGCGCAACTGGAAAAATCCGGCGACGATGGAAAGGCCTCCGAGTTGCGCGCCGCCGCCGCCCGCCTGACCGATCAATTTTCCCTGCAACATTCCTTCGCGGGCGACCTTGGGCGCGCCATCGAGCCGGGGCTCCGGCCCCTGGGCTTCGATTGGCAGATCGGCATCGGCATTGTCAGCTCCTTCGCCGCGCGCGAAGTCATCGTCTCCACGCTGGCCATTGTGTACGGGGTCGGCGACCGCGTCGCCGAGGGCCATCACGCCTCGCTCTACGACTCGCTCCGGCGCGCCCGGCGCTCCGACGGCGCGCCGATGTTCACCACCGCCGTCTGCGCCAGCCTGCTGGTGTATTACATCCTGGCCGCGCAATGTCTCTCCACCACCGCGGTGGTGCGCCGCGAGACCAACAGTTGGAAATGGCCGCTGTTCCAGATCGGCTACATGACCGGCCTGGCCTGGGTCTGCGCCTTTCTCGTGTATCAACTCGTCAGCCGCTTCGTCCACTGATTTGCAATTTACGCTTTACAATTTACGATTTGCGACTTGAAGCGCAGACAGGCGCGTCAATTGAAAATTGGAAATCGTTCAATGAGCACCCGGGTCAAAATTTGCGGCATCACCAGCCCGGCCGACGCCCGGATGGCGGCGGCGGCGGGCGCGGACGCGCTGGGCCTGAACTTTTATGAAAAAAGCCCGCGGCACGTGACGCTGGAGCTGGCGGCGGAAATCTCCAGACAACTCCCGCCCTTTGTGGTGCGCGTGGGCGTCTTTGTGAACGCGCCGGAGGAGTTTGTGCTGCGCGCCATCGCCGGGTGCGGCCTGACGATGCTCCAGTTCCACGGCGACGAGCCGCCGGAATTCTGCGCCCGGTTCGGTTTGATGAGCATGAAGGCCTTCCGCATCCGTGACGCGGAATCGCTGAAACCCTTGGCCGGATTTCAGACCGATGCCTACCTGCTGGACGCCTGGACACTGGAGGCGCGCGGCGGCACGGGCGAAAAGTTCAACTGGGATCTGGCGCTGGAGGCAAAACGCTTCGGCAAACCGATTTTCCTGGCCGGCGGTTTGACGCCCGAAAACGTCGCCGCGGCGGTTCAAAAGGTCCGGCCGTTTGGCGTGGACGTGGCCAGCGGCGTGGAAAGCGCGCCCGGCAAAAAGGACGCCGCCAAGGTTCGGGCATTCATCGCCGCGGCAAAATCCGCGGCCTGAATTGAAAGCCGGCGCGAAAATTCCGGTTCTGGCGGCGGATTAACTCGCCTTGACCGCCGCGATGAGCGCGTTCAAGGACGCCTTCGCGTCGCCGAAGAGCATCCGGGTGTTGTCCTTGTAGAAAAGATGGTTTTCGATGCCGGCGAAGCCCTTGGCCATCGAGCGTTTCATCACGATGACCGTCTTGGCGTGGTCGGCTTCGATGATGGGCATGCCGTAGATCGGGCTGCCCTTCTCCTCGCGCGCGGCGGGGTTCACCACGTCGTTGGCGCCGATGACCAGGCAGACGTCCACGCGGTCCATCGAGGGGTTGATGGCCTCCATTTCGCAGAGCTGGTCGTAGGGGACATTCGCCTCGGCCAGCAGGACGTTCATGTGGCCGGGCATGCGGCCGGCAACCGGGTGAATCGCGAACTGCACTTCCACGCCGCGTTTGCCCAGTTCGTCGGAAAGCTCCCGCACCTGATGTTGCGCCTGCGCCACCGCCATGCCGTAACCGGGGACCACCACCACCCGCTGGGCGTAGGCCAGCAACAGCGCGGCTTCGTCGGCTTGAATCGGCTTGACGGTGCCGGCGACACCTGCGGCCGCCGCCTGGCCGCCGCCGCCGGAGCCGAAGGCGCCGAACAAGACGTTGGTGACCGGCCGGTTCATCGCCTTGCACATGAGCAGCGTCAGCAGCGTGCCGGAGGAACCGACGAGCGTGCCGGCGACGATCATTGAAAGGTTGTTGATGACAAAACCGTCGCCCGCCACCGCGAGGCCGGTGAAGGAGTTGAGCAGCGAGATGACCACCGGCATGTCCGCGCCGCCGATGGGCATGACCATGGCGATGCCGAACGCGAGTGCCAGCGCGAACATGACAATGAACGCCGTCGAGTTGGTCGTTTCGCCGCCAATCAGGTAGCCGCACAGGCCGAGAATCACGAGAAACACGACGCCGTTCAAAAAGTTCTGGCCCGGAAAGGTGTGCGGCTTCTCAAATTTTCCTTCCAGCTTCAAAAACGCGATGATGCTGCCCGAAAACGACAGCGAGCCGATAAGCGTGGCGAAGAGCATCGGCACCGCCGCGGACACGGTGACGCCCTCCAGGCTGTGCGAGCGCCGCAGAAATTCCAGGCTCGCGACCAGCGCCGCCGACCCGCCGCCCAAGCCGTTGAACGCCGCGACCATCTGGGGCATGGCGGTCATCTTGACCGAATAGGCGCCCACCGCGCCCATGACCAGGCCGATCAAGATGCCCACGACGATGAGCGTGCAGTTCAGGTTCCACTCGTGCAGTTGCATCAGCGGAATGGTGGCGAAGAAGGCGACCAACATGCCGGCGGCGGCGAGGAGATTCCCGTAGCGCGCCGTCCTCGGCGAACTCAGGAACTTGATGCCGAGGATGAACAGGACCGCGACACCGATGAAGATGAGGGCAAGCGTCGAACTCATGGCTATTTCTTTTTCTTGAACATTTGCAGCATGCGGTCCGTGACCATGAACCCGCCGAAGACGTTGGCCGAACCGAAAACCACCGCGACAAAGCCCAGGGCCCGCGACAATGTCGTGTCCGCCGCGGCGAGCACCAACATGCCGCCGAGCAGGATGATGCCGTGAATGGCGTTGGTGCCGGACATCAGCGGCGTGTGCAGCATCGAAGGCACCTTCGAGATTTCTTCAAAGCCCACGAAAATCGCGAGCACAAAGATGAACAGGACGAGGATTTCTACGCTCATAAAATAAAGGTCAGTTCTTTTTGGCGGCGAGCTTTTCGTTCACGATCTTTCCGCCGTGCGTCACGAGGCAGCCCTTGATGATGTCGTCGTCGAGCTTGAGGACGAAGGTCTTGTTCTGCTTGTCCCAAAATTCCTCGACCAGGTTGACGAGGTTGTTTGAATAAACCTGGCTGGCATGGAGCGGCGCGCGCCCCGGCAGGTTGGCGATGCCGACGATTTGGACGCCCTTGCGGCCGGTCACCTGGTCGTAAACCACGCCTTCGACGTTGCCGCCGGTTTCGACGGCGAGGTCCACCACCACGCTGCCGGGCTTCATGGCGTCGAGCATTTCGGCGGTGACCAAGATGGGCGCGCGGCGGCCAAAGACCTGCGCGGCGGTGATGACAATGTCCGAGTCGCCGCAGTTCTTTTTCATCGCCTCACGCTGCTTTTGAAGCTGTTCCTCGGTCAGCGCCTTGGCGTAGCCGTCCTTGGTCTGACCGGTCTCGCCCAGGTCAATCTTCAAAAACTGCGCGCCCAGCGACTTGACCTGTTCCTCGACGACGGGCCGGGTGTCGTAGGCGGTGACCTTGGCGCCGAGGCGCTTGGCGGTGGCGATGGCCTGCAGACCGGCGACGCCGACGCCGATGATCAGCACCTTGGAGGGCAGGATCGTGCCCGCCGCCGTGGTCATCATCGGGAAAATCTTGTTGGCATAACGCGCGGCCAGGATGACCGCCTCGTAACCGCCGAGATTGGCCTGCGAGGACAGCACGTCCATCTTCTGCGCGCGGGTGGTGCGCGGGATGAATTCCATGCTGATGGCGCTCACGCCGCGTTCGGCCAGCTTTTGGACCAGTTCCTTTTCGTTGAACGGATCCAGCAGGCTGGCGTGGATGGAATTGGGCTTGAGCAGCGCAATCTCCCCGGCCGGCGGCTTGCGCAGGCGCAACACAAGGTCGCCCGTGCTCAGAAGGTTCTTCCGGTCGTTCGTGATCGTCGCGCCGGCCCGGGTGTATGCCTCGTCCAGAAAGCCGGCGGCGACGCCGAGGCCGGCCTCCACCTCGACCTGGGCGCCGAGTTTGACCAGCTTGGCCGCGCTGTCGGGGGTCAGCGGCGCCCGTGTTTCGCCCGGATGCGTTTCCTTTGGGACTGAAATTTTCATTTCGCAAAAAACGTGGGGCGCAGTGTAACAAATCCCGACGGCGGCGAAACCCAAATGTTGCCTTTTTCTGCGCATATTTTGGCGTGCCGGCGGCAAGCGGCGTTGACAACCCTCCGGCTTCGGCAACAATGGCCGCCATCGTATGCGGCTCTTCCGGCGTGGCCTGCTTCATCCGTTCCTCGGGTCGGCGCTGCTGGCTGTGTTCCTGCTCGCCTGCGGTTGCCGGACGGTGACCCAAAATTTGTTCACCGCGTCCGGCCCCGGTTGGCGCCTGCAACAAGGCCAGGCGCTGTGGCGTCCCCGTGGCGGCCTCCCGGAAATTGGCGGCGACCTCGTCCTGGCGGGCGATGCCGATGGCCGCCGCCTCGTCCAATTCGACAAAACGCCATTGTCCATGGTTTTGGCCGAAATCACTCCCGCCCGCTGGCTGATCCGGTTTCCACAGCGCCAGATGGCGTTCAGCGGACACGGCCCCGGCCCGGCCCGGTTTGCCTGGCTTTATCTGCCGGCGGCGTTGGAGAGAAAAAAACTCCCTCCGCCCTTGCGGTTTGAACGGAAGCCGGACGGCCGTTGGCAACTGGAAAACATCCGCACGGGAGAAATGTTGGAGGGCTTCCTTTCGCCGTGAGTTCCCTGCTGAAACGCTGGTGGTGGGCGCCGCTCCTGGTGGCGGTCGGACTCGGCCTGTGCCGGTTGCGGCTGGACGTGGACGTTCTGGATCTCCTGCCGCCGAATGAGCCGACGGTCCAAGGTCTGAAACTTTACCAGCAGCACTTCGCCAACGCCCGCGAATTGCTGGTCACCCTCCGCGCGCCCGAAGCCGCCCAAGCCGGACGGCTGGCCGGCGAACTGGCGGCGCGTTTGCGGCGCGAAACCAATCTGGTCGAGGAGGTGACCTGGCAGCCGCCGTGGATGGAACACCCGGAACAACTGGGCGAACTGCTGGGCTGGCTCTGGTTCAACCACCCGCCGGAGGCCTTTGGCACGCTGACCAACCGGCTGGCGCCCGCCCGCCTCAAGTCGGTGCTCGAGCAGACCAAGAAACTGCTCGCCACCACGATGTCGCCGATGGACCTGGCGCGCCGCGAGTTCGATCCCTTCGACCTGCTGACCGTGTCGGCGCTGACGAACTTCGCCGGCTTTTCAAGCGATCAAGGCCAGCCGATGTTCGCTTCCGCCGACGGTACGTTCCGCGTGTTGTATGTGCGGTCCGCCGTGGACCTGACCAGCTACCGTTCGTGCGCAGCCTGGTTGAAGGCGATTCACGGGGCCGTGGATGAAGGGCGTTCCGGCCCGGCGAAAGCGGAATGGAAGGGCGTCGTGGTGCGCTACACCGGCCGGCCCGTGTTCGTGGAGGAAGCCGCCGCGAACATGCAGCGCGACCTGAGCCATTCGGTGGGCGCGACCGCCGTCCTTATCGCCCTGCTGTTCTGGCTCACCCATCGGCGCTGGCGGCCGATGCTCTGGCTGCTGGCGCTGTTGATGTTGATTTTAGGCGCGACCCTGGCCCTGGGCGGGCTGGTGCTGGGGACCGTCAGCGTGGTGAGCCTGGGCTTTGCGGCCGTGCTGCTGGGCCTGGCCGTGGATTACGCGGTCGTCCATTACCAGGAGGCCCTGGCGCATCCGCAGATGGCGGTGCCGGAAATCCGCCGCGCGATTGCGCCGAGCATCCTGTGGGCGGCCATCACCACCATGAGCGCGTTTCTGGTTCTGAATCTGGGCGGACTGCCCGGCCTCGGCCAGCTCGGCACGCTGGTGGCCATCGGCATCGGTTTGTCGGCCCTGGTGATGGTGATGATTTATCTGCCGCCGCTGTTTCCCGAACGCCGGAAACCGCGTCCGGGCCAGCCGCCATTCCGCTGGTGGAATTATTTCCTCGCGCCGCTTTCACCGCAGGTCGGCGCATCGGCACCGGTGGAAAAAAGTCGCCACCGGGTTCCGCTGGCTTGGACCGGCTTCATCTTCCTCGGCGCCGGGGCGGTGCTGTGTTTTCAACGGCCGGGAATTGACCGCAGCGGAAACGCCCTGCATCCGCGGCACAGCGAGGCGCAGACCGCGCTGGACGAAATGACTTCCGAACTCGGCCTGCCGCCGCAACCGCTGTGGCTGATTGTTTCCGGCCGCGACGCGACGGAAGTTTATCAGCGCCTTTCCAAGGCCGGGGCGTTGCTGACCGGCGCGGAGACCAATCACCTCATCCAGCGGTATTTGTTGCCGGACGCCCTTTGGCCGCGCGCGGAGTATCAACGCGCCAACCGGAAAACGGCCGCGCTCCTGGGAAGCAGCGGCCCGCTCCTGCGCGAGGCGGCGCTGGCGGAGGGGTTCAACACCAACGCCTTGACGCTCACCGAGGAACTGGTCCGGACCTGGGCGCGGGCCGGCGCCGGCACGAACGTGTTCTGGCCGACCAATCGCGTCAGCCGGTGGCTGCTCGGACGGTTCGTCGCGCGAACGCCGGGCCAATGGCTGGCGATGGGCTTGATTTATCCGGCCACCCATCGCGTGAACGCGGCGGCCTTGACGGATTTGTCGAATCGCCTGGCCCAGGATCACGCCCTGCTTTCGGGCTGGGAACTGCTCGGCGAGGCGACCTTGAAGCGTGTGCAGTCCAGAATGTGGGAGGTGGTGACGCCGATGGCGGCGCTGGTGCTGCTCTCTCTCTGGTGCGCCTTCTGCCGGGCGTCGGAGATTTTGCTGGGGGCCGCGGTGCTGGGTTTGAGCGGCCTGTGCCTGCTGGCGGTGATGACTTTGGCCGGCTGGACGTGGAATTTGATGAACCTGATGGCCCTGCCGCTGATCCTCGGCACCGGCGTGGATTACACCTTGTTCATCCAACTGGCGTTGCGCCGGCACGGCGGCGATCTCGCCAGGGTCCGGGGTTCCGTCGGGCGGGCGTTGATGCTGTGCGGCGGCACCGCCGTGGCCGGGTTTGGCTCGCTGGGCTTTTCGAGCAATCCCGGCATGGCCAGCCTGGGCCGGGTGTGCGCCGTGGGCATCGCCGCCAACATGCTGATTTCGGTCTTTCTCCTTCCGGCGTGGTGGCGGTGGTTAAGTCCCAAGTCCAAAGCCCGAAGTCCAAAGCCGGACGCCGCCGGAGCGGATGCCGACGGAAAATCCGTCCCCGCCAAGCTGCCCGCGTTTTATCGCGCGGGTCTGTGGCGGCTTGGCTTGGCCGTCGCGCGAATCCTGCCGGCCGGATTATTAAAAAAATTCGCCGCGGTTTTGGCCGGACTTTATTGGTGGGTGCAACGGCGGCGGCGCGAGGTGATGGTGGAAAATTTCATGCCCGTGCTGGCCAGCGACCGGGGCGCCGCCGAAAAGGCCGCGCGCGCGGCGCATCGGAACTTCGCGGTGAAACTGGTGGATTTGTGGCGCGTCGAGAGCGGCGCAACGGCGGGGAACTGGCTGACGGATCCGCGCGAACCGGAAATCATCCAAGGCGCCCGCCGTCGCGGGCGGGGCACCCTGTTCATCACGCTCCACCTGGGCAACTGGGAACATGGCGGGCTGTTGCTGGCGCAACTGGGCATCCGGCTGACCATCCTCTCGCTGGCCGAGCCCGATGCCGGGCTGACCGACCTGCGCAACGCGGCGCGCGCGCGGTATGGCGTGGACACGCTGATCATCGGCCAGGACAGTTTCGCCTTCGTGGAGGCGATCAAGAAACTCCAGGCCGGCGCGGACCTGGCCCTCTCGCTGGACCGGCCGCCCAAGCGGGGCGGCGTGCCGGTGGAGTTCTTCGGTCGCCCGTTTGAGGCCTCGCCGGCGGCGGCGGAACTGGCGCGGGCCACCGGCTGCGCGTTGATCGGCGTGACCATCGTGCGCCGGCCCGGCGGTTATGCCGCCAGGGTGTTGCCGGAGTTCATCTACGACCGCCAGGCGCTGGGCGGCCGCGACGCCCGCCGCGACCTGACGCAACAAATCCTGCGTGCATTCGAGCCCGAAATTCGCAACGATATTGAGCAATGGTATCAATTTGTTCCCATCTGGCCAACGCGCGGCTGACCGGATTCTTTCGTGCGTGGCGCTGTCTTTGCGGGTTGCCGTTGCTGATGCCGGTCGTTTCCCATGCAGCCGGCAACGCCGGGCTCCTCGACCCATGGTTCGCGGCGCAGACCCGCATTCAAAGCTGGTCGGCCGATTTCACCCAGACCCGTTCGCTCAAGGTGCTGGCCCAGCCGCTCGTGTCCACCGGCCAGGTCTGGGTGACGCGGAGCGCCTTCCGGTGGGAACTGGGCCGGCCGGCGCAGACCATCGTCCTCCACCGGACGGATCAGCTCCTCATCATTTATCCGCGGTTCAAGCGGGCGGAAAAGTATCCGCTCCATCAACTTCCGGCCGGTCCGGTCAAGGACGCGCTGGCCCTGCTGGATGCCAGTGTGCCGCGCGACCGGGCGACCCTGGAAAAGCGGTTTCGCCTGGTGTCGGCGGCGGAAACGAACTCGATTCTGCAACTGACGCTTCAGCCCCGGAGCGAGTCGGCCCGCCAGCTCATCAGCTCGATCACGATGGATTTTCACACCAACGATTTTGCCATCGCCGCCACGGAGATGACGTTCGCGGACGGTTCCCGTCTGCGCAATGATTTCACCCACGTGGTGCTGAACCGGCCGATGGACCCGAAATTGTTCGAGGCCCGATTGCCCCCGGATTACACCGTGGTGGAACCGTTGCACCGATGAGCGCCACGCCCGACATTCTGCGACTGGCCTTCCAGTTGCTCCCGCACGGTCCCGAATTCCGTTTCGTGGACCGCATGGTGAGCCTGACGCCGGGCAGGAAAGGCGTGGGCGAATACCGGGTGCGCGGGGATGAGTATTACCTGCGCGGCCACCTGCCCGACGAACCGATCCTGCCCGGGGTGTTGCTGGTGGAAGCCGCCGCGCAGGTGGCCGGCGTGGTGGCGCAGGAAGACCCGGCCGATCCCACCTGGCCGCGCCTGAAATTGACGGCCTTGCGCGCCGTTAAAATCCTCGGCTCGGCCCGCCCGGGCGACGTGTTGCGGATCGAAGCGGTCATCACCGGCTGCCTGGGTTCCTTGATTCAGGCGGAGGCGGCCGTCTTCGTCGCCGACGCCAAAGTCTTGTCGGCCGAACTGACCCTCAGTGGCAACGGCCCGCCTGGAAAACCATGACCGTGCTGGCCGAACACTCCGTCCGTCCTTTCCAGTTCGAGCGTGACACCTTTGCCTTCCCGCACGAACTGGTGTGGCAATACCGTTTCGATCCGGTGACCGGGGCGATGACCACCTTCCACTCCAACCCGCCGCCGACTTATTACCATCGCTGCTTCGTGATGGCGCGCTCGACGCGGCAGTTTTTTTATCACGCCCGGTTCGCGCCGGAGCGGCCGCCGGTGGAACCGGAGGTTTACCGCCCGATGATCCGCGAGTTGGTGGCCCGCAATCCGCGCTGGGCCTGCGCGGCCTCGGAGCGGGTGGAGATTCCCGGCTACGAGGATCTGCGTTCATTCAGCCGGGCGCACGAGGCGCTGCTCAAGGCTGAATTGGGCGGGCCGTGGCAATCCTATTTCCTGCGCAGCCACTGGCGGATGGTCTTTCCCATCCTCCGCCGGTTTCAGGAGAGAATGGCGCAACAGTTGAAACTTTCCCTGTCCCAACGCGGTCTGAGCCTGGTGCATCTGTTTCGGTTCCCCCGCATCACCATCAACCACGGCGTCGCGCTGTACGCCCTGAACGAGTCGGAGCAAACCATGGAATTCGAGGCCTACGATCCGAACATCCCCGAGCACCCCGTCAAGCTCGTCTATGAGCGGGCGCGGCGGGTGTTCACCTTTGCGCCCAGCCGCTATTGGGGCGGCGGCGACCTGAACGTCGTGGAGATTTTTTGCGACTGGCCTTATTGATTTGCGGTTTGCGCCGTGCGATTTGCGAATCGGGCCCCCCGGCCAAGCCGCCGCGCCCATCGCCCATCCCAGTTCGCAAATTAATCCGACGCGCTTGGGCCGTCGTCCCGTCGTCTGGGCCGGGGCTGCCAGAAGGCGAGTCCGAAAAAGAGGGTGCCGCAGGCGTTGACGCCCAGGATGTAGCCGATGTTGTAGGCGCGGCCGGAATTGTTGGACGCATAGATCGTCAGGTCCTTTCCCAGCAGCAAGCCCGGGAGGGCGGCCGGCATCAACATGCCGTGCAGGATGCCCGTGTAAAAGCCGGCCACGCGGTCCGACTTGTAATACCGGGCCGTCGCCCAGTTCTGGGCCAGGCCGAGCGCCAGAGCCAGGACGGTCAGGCCGATGATTTTGACCGCGATCGCCTTCGCCCTGGCCAGGCGGATCGACGCGGCAGTCCGGGGAACGGTGATTTGATCCGAAACGGATTTTGCCATTTGGGACAGGCTGTGCCGAAGGGCGGACGCGGGCAAGCCGATAATGCCCGGCCCCGGCGTGGCTTCCGGGCTTGACCTCATTTCGCTCCGGGTCATACTTCTAAAATGAATGTTGATTATCATCAACCATGGTTCGGCCCGTTTGCCAGGGCGCTATGCCGGTGCGGGTCCGCCGATTAAACTGCCCAATGACTCCGGAGCTGGAGCCTCAAAAAATCGCCGCGCAACTCTGCCAGTTTGCGCGAGCCAATTTTGTCGCCGAGGGCCAGGTATTTGACGAAAACAGCCCCCTCTCCAAGGCCGGCATTGATTCCTTTGCGCTGGTGGAGCTGCTGCTCTTTTGTGAGCGGGTCCTCGGCGTGCGGGTGCCGGACTCGCATCTGACCGGCGCCAACCTGGCCTCGCTCTCCGCGCTGGCCCGCTGCATTGCCGAACTGGCGCGCCCCGGCGCGCCCGCCTCCTGAGCTTCGGCCAGTTCGCCGATTATGCCCGACCTGCCCCGCCAGATTCGATTGGCTGCCGGGGATTACTTCATGCACGCCCAGGACCATGGGATGCGGCAGGCCGGATTGCCGGGCAACGTCTGCTGTGCGGTCATCCATCTGGACCGGGGCCTGGATTTGGACCGGCTGCGGCGGCGCATCGCTGGGTCGCCCGTCATGGATTGGCTGGCGCGCGCGCGCCTCGTCCGTCCGCTTCCGCTCCTGCCGCTCGTCTGGCGGACGAGCCGGGAACGGGAAGCCATTTTTTTTGAACACCCCGATCCCAACCCCGGCCTGGAAACGCCGTGGTCCCGGCCCGCCGTGGTGGCAAAGCGCGAGCTGCGCGCGGAACGCGGGCCGGGCGTGACTTTCGATGTGGTGCGTCACGCGGACGGCTCGAGTCATTTGTTTCTTTCCTGGAACCACACGCTGCTGGATGCCCAGGGCCTGGACCTCCTGTTGAAATATTTGAATGCGGACGGCGCGGCGAACGGGGCGCCGACCATCGAGGATTTCCTCAATCCCGAACAGGACAAAAGCCGGGGACTGGCCGGATGGTGGCCGGGCGCAAAACTGGCGCGCGGTTCGCTCAAATGGCTGGGCGAATCCGGCCGGGAACCCCTCTTCAGTCTCGTGCCCCCCGAGCCTCCTGCCGGCCCGCGCCGCAACCTGCAGCGGGTCCTCCGGTTCACCGAATCGGAAACCGCCCGCATCGAGGCCCGCAGCCGGGACCTCGCCGCCGGGTTCCGGCGCAGCCACTTTTTTCTGGCGGCCTCGATCCGGGCCTTGCACGCCCTGGCCGTGCGCCGCGGCAACCGGGACGGCGCCTATCTGGTTCCCGTGCCCCACGACACGCGCCGCCACGGCGCCAAGGGCCCGATTTTTTCCAATCACCTTTCCATCCTTTTCTACCGCGTCGAGCCGCGGGACGCCGGACGCATCCGCGACATCGTCGGCGCGTTGAGCCGGCAGATGGCCGATCAAATTCGCGACCGCTTTCCCCAATCCTGCATGGCGGCGCTCCACCTGTGCCAGTGGATGCCGCCGGGTTATTACATGCGGCACCTCGGGAAACCGACCTGCGGCAAGGTCGCCTCCCTGAGCTTTTCGGACTCGGGCGAACTCTGCCCCGGCATGACCGAGTGGTGCGGCGCCCGGATCCTGGACGTCACCCATCTGGTGCCCTGCTGGCGTTCGCCGGGCTTGACCATCCTGTTTTACGGGTTTGGCAACCGGCTTTCCGCGATGCTGTCATGGGTGGATGACTGCCTGGGCCTGGTCGAAGTGGACCGGCTGGAACGCGACGCGAGGCGGGCCTTGCTGGAAGAGGAATTGTGATTTTGATTTACGATTTACGATTTGCGATTTACGAAATCCGTCAATAATGCGAATGCGCGCAAATCGTAAATTGAACAACACTCTTTCCTGCGATGTGCTGGTCATCGGTGGCGGCGCGGCGGGCGTTGCTGCGGCGACTGCGGCCGGCCGGACCGGCGCGCGGGTGGTGTTGTTGGAACGTTACGGATTTCTAGGCGGCCTGGCCACCGCCGCCCAGGTCGGCACCATCTGCGGACTGTATCTGCGCGACACGGCCGGCGCAGAGGCCACGCCGGTCGGCGGCGGCTTCGCGCAGGAATTTGCCCGGCGGCTGCAACGCGCGACGGACGCGAAACCCATCCGGGTGACCGACACCGGTCTCTGGGTGTTGCCCTGCGATCCGCCCGCCTTTGCCGCCGTGGCCGACGCGATGGTGAGCGAATCCGAAAACGTCACCCTGATTTTGCACGCCACGGTTGCGGAGACGCAGGTTGAAGGCTCCCGCCTGACCCGGGTCGGCGCCCTGGTTTGGAATGAGCCGTTGCATTTCCGTCCGCAAACCGTGGTGGATTGCACCGGTGAAGCGACCGCCGCCGCCCTGGCCGGCGCCAGGGCGGAGAACGGCGCGGCGGACCAGGCCCCCGCCTTGGTTTTCGTCCTGGTGAATGTGGACCCGGCCTTGGCGCAGCGCGGCCTGCTCGAAGTGCGGCGCGAATTGCGCCGGGCCGTTGCCGGCGGAACCTTGCCCGCGCTTTGTGAACGGTTGTCGCTGGTTCCCGGTACTGGCGCCGATAACCGCATGGCCCTCAAATTAAGCCTGCTCCCGGCACAGCCCGACCGCGCCCTTTGGCGGCAGATCACGGATTGGGAACGCGAAGCCCGGGCATTGGTGGAGCCACTCTGTCGGTTCCTGATTGAAAATGTCGTTTCCTGCCGGCAGGCGCACCTGGGCTCGGTGGCTCCGCAACTCGGCGTCCGCTCCGGGCGCCGGATTCTGGGACGGGCCCGGCTGGCAGACGAGGACGTGCTGGGCGCGCGGAAGTCGCCGCGGGGCATCGCCCGCGGCGGCTGGCCCATGGAGCGCTGGACGAATCGTCCCGGACCGGAAATGACCTGTTTCGCCGAGCGCGATTACTACGAGATTCCTCTGGATTGCCTCCGCCCGGTGGAACTGGACAACGTGTGGGTGGCCGGCCGCTGTTTGTCGGCGACGACCGGAGCGATGACCTCGGCGCGCGTCATCGGCACGGCCCTGGCCACCGGCTGGGCCGCCGGGACCGCCGCCGCTTTTCAAGCCTCGGCCCGTTCGCTGGAGGAGGCCGTAACGGCAATCCGACGGTCAATGAATGGTGGCGCGCCGGACTTGACTCAAGCAGACTAAAAGCCGAAAGAATTTTGGTTGATGAACGTTTTCGACACGCTCTCTCGTTCCGCCCGCCAGTGGCCCGACCGCGTCGCCATCGTGGATGCCGGCGGGGCCTTGGATTATCGCTCCCTCTGGCGCGAAATCGCCGTGTTGCGCGTCCAACTGGACCGGCGGGGCGTGCGCGAGGGGCAGGGCGTGGGCGTGCGGGCGCGCAACGGACGGGCCTTCGTCATCGGCGCGCTGGCCGCGCTGGGCTGCGGCGCGGTCATCATGCCCATCCACCACCAGATCAAGCCGGCCGAACTGGCGGAGATGCTGGCCCGCGCGCCGTTGGGTGTGATTCTGGACGATGGCTGCGCCGTGGCACAACCCGGCCGGACCGTCGCCCTGGATAATCCCGGCGGCAACGGTCTGCGGTTCACCCGGCTGGATGGCCCGCAACAACCGCTTGCGCCGGCGATCAAGGACGCCGCGTTTGTCCGGTTCACCTCGGGAACGACCGGCGCGGCCAAGGGCGTGGTGCTGACGCATCGCGGTGTCCTGGAGCGCATCCGCGCCGCCAATGCCGGGCTGGGATTGACCTGCCAGGACAAAATCCTTTGGGTGCTGCCGATGGCTTATCACTTCTACGTCTCCATCCTGCTTTATCTGGAAGTCGGCGCCACGGTGGTGGTCACCGCCGATTATCTGGCCGGGAGCATTCTGGACGCGGCCGCCGAGCATCAGGCCACCTTTCTTTACCTGACCCCGATGCACGTCCGCCTGTTAACCGGCGAAGGATCGGGACGCGCCCTGCCGCCCTCGCTTCAGCGGGTGATGTCCGTTTCCAGCCGGCTGGAGCCGCGGGCGGCCCGGGATTTTTTGGCGCGCTACCGCGTCCCGGTGTCCCAGGGTTTCGGCATCATCGAAGTGGGCCTGCCCATCATGAATCTCGCCGAGGCGGCGGAACATCCCGAGGCCGTGGGGCGGCCGGTGCCCGGTTTTGAGGCCCGGATCGTGGACGAAACGATGAAACCGCTGCCGGAAAATGAAACGGGCCAGCTCATCCTGCGCGGGCCGGGCATGTTTGCCGGCTACCTGAACCCGCCGCGGTTGCGCGACGAAGCGCTGCGGGACGGCTGGTTCCTGACCGGCGACCTGGGGCACCTCGACCGCCGCGGCCGGATCGTCCTGGACGGACGCACCTCCTCGGTGATCCACATCGCCGGGCACAAGGTGTTTCCGGAGGAAATCGCCGGCGTGCTCGACCAGCATCCGGCGGTGCTGCGCTCGCGGGTCTTCGGCCGTCCGCATCCGCAACTGGGCGAGGCGGTTTGCGCCGAGGTGCAGTTGCGCAACGGCGGTTCCCCGGCCATGAGCGAAGAAATTCTTTCCTTCTGCCGCCGCCGGCTTTCCAGCCACAAAGTCCCAGGCGCGCTGGAATTCGTCGCCGAAATCCGCCTGACTGCCAGCGGAAAAGTCCAGCACGGCCCGGACCTTTCCCACCCGGCCGCCGCGCCGGGATCGGTTTGAATCGGTCGGCGCCAGCCCGACGCGCCTTCACCGGCTCAAGTCGCCGGGAACATCCTTGGCCATAATGTAATCGTCCATCACAAAGCCGCCCCCGATGTCCGTCACCACCGATTTGGCGACGACAAACCCGTTCCTTCGGTAGGCGGCGATGGCCCTGGCGTTGCGCTTGTTGACGGAGAGAATCAGGCGGTGCGTGCCGAGACGGCCGACTTGGCGCTCGACATGTTGCAACAGGCGGCTGCCCAGTCCCCGGCCCTGCAACTCCGGCGACAAATAAAGCTTGTGGAGCTTCATCACACCGGCTTCGGTGGCCGGCCCGTAGGAGGCGAACCCGGCCGGCTTGCCCTCCACAAGCAGGAGATCAAGACGGATGCCTTGGGAACGAACTTCCTCGAGCAACACCTCGGGCGCATACATCCGCGCCAGCATGTATTCAATCTGTTCGGAGGAGATGATTCCCGGATAACAGGCGCGCCAGATGACGCCCGCCAATTCGGCGATGGCCGGCAGGTGTTCCTCGGCGCACTGAACAATGCGTGTCGGCGGGCTTGTCACAATCCCAACCGCCGGAAACGGTTCTTGACTTTTTTGAAATGAAAGTCCAGCGAGCAGAGTTTCTCCAGCTCGCCGGGTTTGAAATGCCTGGCCACCGCCGGGTCGGCCTTGAGCTGCTCGACAAAGTCCGCGTCGTCGCGCCCGGCGTGCTTGACTTCCCAGGTCTTCATGGCCGCATCCTGGACCAGCTTGTAGGCCGCTTCGCGGGTCAGGCCCTTTTTGATGAGCGCCAGCAGAACGGTCTGCGAATTCCACATGCCCAGCGAGAGGCCGAGGTTCTTCTTCATGTTCTCCGGATAAACGGCGAGGCCGTCCATCAGCCGCGTCAGCAGGCCGAACATGTAGTCCAGCAGCGTGCATGAATCGGGGAAGATGATGCGCTCGACGCTGCTGTGGCTGATGTCGCGTTCGTGCCAGAGGGCGACGTTCTCCAGCGCGGCCACGGCGTTGCCGCGCAGGACCCGGGCCAGGCCGGTGAGCCGTTCCCAGGTGATGGGGTTGCGCTTGTGCGGCATGGCGCTGCTGCCTTTCTGTCCCCGGGTGAACGGTTCCTCGGCTTCGAGCACTTCCGTGCGCTGCAGGTGCCGGAACTCGACGGCCCAGCGCTCGATGCCCGCCCCGATCAGTGCCAGCACGGTCATGAACTCGGCGTGAATGTCGCGCTGGACGACCTGGGTGGCGATGGGCGCCGGCCGGAGACCGAGCCGTCGGCACACGGCCGCTTCCACCCTGGGCGAGAGGTGGGCGCTGGTGCCCACCGCGCCGGACAATTTTCCCACGCCGGCCACTCGGCGGGCGCGTTCGAGCCGTTCGAGCGCGCGGCCAAATTCGTCATACATCAGCGCCAATTTAAGCCCAAACGTGGTCGGCTCGGCGTGGATGCCGTGACTCCGGCCGATGCAGGGCGTGAACTTGTGTCGGCGCGCCTGTCTGGCGATGGCCGCGCGGACGGCCCTCACGTCTTGAATCAGGAGGTCCGCGCTTTGGACCATCTGGACGGCAAAGGCGGTGTCAATGATGTCGCTGCTGGTCAGGCCAAAGTGAAACCAGCGGCTGGGGAGCGCAGCCGCCCCGGCTGCGGCGCGCGACGCCTCGTCGCGCGCGTTTCTTGCGGTTGACGAGGCGTCAACCACGGCACGCGAGGCGCGCGCGCGCCCCCCGTCAATTTTTTCGGCGACGGCGGTGGTGAAGCCGATGACATCGTGGTTGAGCGTCTTTTCCAGTTCCTTCTGGCGCGCGACCAAACCCGGCAGGTCGGCGAAGCACTTTTCCGCGCCGGCCTTGATTCGGGCGAAGTCCTTCGCCGGCACGACGCCCTCCTTGACGAGCGCCTGGCTGGCGAGCAGTTCGATCTGGAGCCAGAGGCGGAGCTTGTTTTCGTCGGTCCAGATGGCCCGCATCTCCGGCCGCGAATAGCGCGTAATCATGCGCCCATTAAAAATGAAAGACGCACCGTGTTGAAGCGTTAAATCGCCGAACCGTGGAAGCGGGTGACGTTCAAAACGCCGCGGCGCTTTGACGAATCACCGTTTCCCCATTTTCGCGCGCGCCTTCTCCAGGATTTCCCGCTCGCGCGCCGTCAGGCTGTGGATGCCGTGCGCGGAGATTTTGTCCAGGATGGGGTCCACCTCCGTCCGCAAAAATTCGTCGGTGGAGAGGTCCTCGTCGGGCTTGCCCGGGTCCGGGCGCCAGAGACCCTTGCCGGCGCGCGCGCCGACGAATTGGCGCGGACGGACGCGCCGGGCCGGCAGGCGCCAGCGCGGCCAATGCCAGCGGCCCTGGACGATCTGGCGCACATACAGCGCCCCCGTCAAAATGCCGCCCAAGTGCGCGGCGTTGGCAATCCCGGTGTTGGGTATCAACAGTCCCACCCCGGCCAGCCCCAGGGAAACCCACAGCAGCGTTTGCCCGCGCATCGTGACCGGGAAGAAATAGATCAGCAGCGTGAACCGCTCCCACCAGTTCATCACCGCGAAGGCGGCCACCAGCCCGTAGGCGCCCGCCGAGGCGCCCACCACCGGCGCATCAAAGGACGGGAAGACCAGGGCGAAGAGCATCTGCACCAAACCGCCGATGACGCCGCTGGAAAAATACAACGCCAGAAAGCGCCGCCCTCCCAGGGCCGATTCCACCGGGCGTCCGAAGAAGAAGATGGCCAGCGAATTGAACAGCAGATGCAGCCAGCCGGCGTGCAGGAATTGGAAGGTCAGCAGTTGCCAGACAAACCCCTGCTTGAGACCCTCCAGGCTGAGCGCAAAATAATTCCACACCACCGCCGACGCGCGCGGGACGTCCGCGGCCGCCAATTCGGCGACGAAGACCGCCGCGTTCACAATCAGCAGCGCGATGGTGAGCGACACGGCCGGCCCCACGCGGGCCTCCTGGCGCATGTAATCACGGTCTTCCAGCATGGCACCTGAACCTAACCGCCCGGCGGGAAATTTTCAACGGACGTTTTGGGAAACCTTGGTGATTCTCGAATGGCGTCTCGAGGCCCTGAACTCCAGGCGGGTAGGGCGCGCCACTCCGTGCGCGCCGCCTTGGACCCGAGACCCTCATTTCGCATTCGCGGCGCGCAGAGGACTGCGCGCCCCACCGAAAGGTTCATGGAGAGAGGCTGAAGGTTGTGGATTGCCGGTTGAAGACTTCAAGCTCAGGACCTGCGGCATAAGTCACAAAAGGCGCCAATATTTTCCTTTCAACCTGCAACTTGAAATCTTGAATCCTCTCCTTCATTCGCAAAATGGCGAATGATTTGCGCAAAGTGGCGTTGCCCGGCGCGCCGGACGTTCCGAGACTCGGCCTTCACACTGGAACCGTTTGGATGCTTGCGCCCCGGTCGCGGCGCGGCCAGCCTGAACGCAAGTCGAGTTATGAAGATCATCAAAATGACGGCGGCCCTCCTGGGCGCCACGCTGCTGGGCGGCCCGCTCCGGGCGGACGTGTCGGTGAACATTGACCTCCAAAAGACCGGCGCGCCGATTTCTCCCTACATTTACGGCCAGTTCATCGAGCATCTTGGGCGCTGCTTTTACGGCGGCCTCTGGGCGGAAATGCTCCAGGACCGGAAGTTTTATTATCCGGTCACCGACGATTATCATCCGTGGGGCACGAGCACCGATCCCAACTGGAAGGCGGGTCCCTACCACTACCTCAAGGCCTCGCCGTGGAAAGTCATCGGGCCGCCCGGCACGGTGAGCATGGACACCCACGCCCCGTACGTGGGCGAACACACGCCGGTGGTGCATCTGCCCGGCGACGGGAGCTGGGCCGGCATCTCCCAGGACGGCCTGTGGGTGCTGGCGGGCAGCAATTACGTGGGCCACATCGTCCTGGCCGGCGCCGCCGGCGCCGCGCCCATCAAGGTGCGGCTGGCGCTCGACGACGGAACAACGCTCACGCAAACCATCCAGACCGTCTCCGCCGATTTTGAATCTTATCCGTTCCAATTCACCGCGCCGGCGGCGTCCGAGAACGCGCGCCTGGAAATCGTCAGCCAGGGCCGCGGCGCCTTCAAGATCGGCACGCTGTCGCTGATGCCGGCGGACAACCTGAACGGCTGGCGCCGCGACGTGGTGGCCCTGCTGCGGCAACTGGACGCGCCGGTCTATCGCTGGCCGGGCGGCAATTTCGTCAGCGGCTACAACTGGCGCGACGGCATCGGCCCGCGCGATAAGCGTCCGCCGCGGAAAAACCCGGCCTGGAAGGGCGTGGAACCCAACGACGTGGGCAGCGACGAGACGATGCAGTTGATGCAGTTGATCCACGCCCAGGCTTACGTGGCGCTCAACACCGGACTGGGCGGCGTGGAGGAGGCGGCCAACGAGGTCGAGTATTTCAACGGCCCGACCAACACGCCAATGGGCCGGTGGCGCGCCGAAAACGGCCACCCGGAACCCTACGGCGTCAAGCTCTGGGCGGTGGGCAACGAGATGTTCGGCAACTGGCAGTTGGGCCACATGCCCCTGGCCGATTACGTCCGGAAACACAACCAGGTGGCCGACGCCATCTGGAAGGTGGACCCGGGCGCGCAACTGGTGGCCGTGGGCGAGGTGGGCCGCTGGGACCAGACCATGCTGACGGTCTGCCAGGACCACATGAATTACCTGAGCGAACACATTTACTGCCGCGACCTGCCCGACGTGGCGGCGCACGCGCGCCAGTTGGCCGATCAAATCCGCCGCGTGGCCGGCGCCTTCCGGGAGGACCGGCACGACATCCCGGGGCTGGCCGCCCGGCACATCCGCGTCGCCATGGACGAGTGGAACTACTGGTATGGCGATTACCTCTATGGCGAACTGGGCGTGCGCTACCACCTGAAGGACGCCCTGGGCGTGGCCGAAGGCTTGAACGAATACTTCCGCAACAGCGACATCTATTTCATGGCCAATTACGCCCAGACCATCAACGTCATCGGCTGCATCAAGACCACGCCCACGGCGGCGGATTTTGCCACCACCGGCCTGGTCCTGGAACTCTACCGCCATCATTACGGCGAGATTCCCGTTCAAGTGGCCGGCGAGACCGGCGACCTGGACGTGGCCGCGGCGTGGACGGCGGACCGGAAGGCGCTCACGCTGTCCATCGTCAATCCCGATCCGGACACGGCGCGGGTGACGGCGGATTTTGGCGGAACGGCCTTCGCGCCGGAGGCCATGCACTGGGTCATCAGCAATCCCGATCCCGAGGCCTACAACGAACCGGGCAAACCGCCGCAGGTCGTCATCAAGAAGGAACCGGCCGCGATTAAAAACTCCGCGTTTGAAGCGCCGGGTTACTCAGTGAATCTCTATCGGCAGGACGTGCGGTGAAATGAGGAACGCAGCCGCTGGCGGCGACAGGCGCGAAGCGAGACGAGGATTCCGCAACAGAGGAAAATGAAGGATAGAGCCGAAGGCTCGGGAATGGGTTGGGAGGAAAATTGAATGTTATCTAAAAAGGCGCCTCCCCCTGGAATGGTCGAAAATGTCAGTGTTGCACTCTGCCCGGCAAATGCGGAAATATTGGCCCCATACACAGTGTATTTGTAGCCGCTGGAATTCTGGCCATTGGATATGGGCAGATATGATAAATTTTGTCCGTTCATAGATAGAAGCAGTCCCGCCGTGCTGGCTTCGAAGAACAGCGATTGAGCGTCAGAAGGAACTAGTCCAGTCTGGCTGATGGAACCGCTTGGACTGCCATTTGGGTGAGCCAAGCTAACGTCGAAATTCCCGCTCAAAACACCGCTGAAGAAACCGAACAACATGACATCCGAAAGAACCGCACCCTCATCATAGTAAATTCCGGTCAATTGATTCGTGCCGGAAAAGGCTGACCAGCCGGGCAGGGCATTCGTGGCGGCAAGGAAGTAAGGATAAGAGGGATCTGGAAAAATCAGCTTGGCGGACTCAAAATCCAAGTTCTGAAAGGTGCCCTGGCCACGCGCCGCATTCGCAAAGATGGTTGCGAAAGCTAAAATTCGAAACAACACTTTGTTCATAAAGATGAATGTCTTTTCTTTATCGTCGTATTTTGTTACCGTGCGATCTTTTTTATGGAATCACGAAACTAATATCCTCAATCGCGCCGCCGTTAAGAGAATTTGGGTTAACGAACGGTTCGGCTCGGATTAAGTGGCCGGTTAGGTCCGTTTGAATAAAAGATGGATTTTGGCCGGTCTCCCATGAATGTTGGCGGATGCCGGCGTGGAAGTATAACGATTGTCCATCTGGCGCCAAGGCTACTCCTGTGGCCCAGTTAAGGCCGAACAGACTCCCAAGATCAACGAGCGGCCCGTCCGGCGCTATGTAGATGCGGGCTCCCGTGGTGCCGTCATACTCGTCATAGACGGGTGATGCTTCGCCCTCATTTATCAGGAAATCGCCGTTTGGCAGCACTGTGAAACCGTCTGAGCCATCAGACGCTGGTGGGTCAATGGAAATTGGGCCTCTAATTACCTTCCCGTAATTCAGGTCCGAAGGATCAATCTCAATTTCAAAAACCTCAGGCTGCTGAACCCAATAACCTGTCATGGCATACAATTCTTCTTTCTGCCTGGTAGGATCATAATGAATTGCCAAATCTTAAATTCCAGTGCCGTACGTTCCATCGTAGTTCTTCCTTTGGTCATCCGGATTGGAAAACGGTGAACCTGTACTGTCGGTAACCGGCTTTGGCGGTCCGTAGCCTTCGGTGCCGTAGCTGCAGAAATGGATTCCGTCGCTTCCTC
>JAGWMQ010000171.1 GCA_028873125.1 Verrucomicrobiota bacterium
GCGATGAAGATGCCGCGGAGAACCTTGAGGGCCGGGCAGGGCGTGGTGATTCTGGCCTGCCTGATCGGGACGCTGGTGATCAGCCTGATGCTGGTGGGGATGTTGCTGACGGTGGAGAACGAGAACGCGATGGCGTCGCGGTCGCAGGCCTGGAACCGGTCGCTGGTGGTGGCGGAGGCGGGCATTGAAGAAGGCCTGGCGCTGGTCAACCAAAACGTCGGCACCTCCACGACTCTGACCAACTGGCCCAGCACGGCGACCAGCGACGGCTGGACGCTGATCAGCAACAACACTTACCACATCCAGCGGCAGATGAGTGGCGACCCGGGTTATTACGACGCGTATGTCTCTGTCGGCGGCGACTCCAACAACATCCCCACCATCACCTCCACCGGCACTGTCGTCTGGACCGGCCCGACGGGGGCGACCAACCTCCTCAGTCGCACCGTGCGGGTGACCACGACCTGTTCCACATTCACCCAATCCGGGCCGCTGGTGTTGGCCGACATCAACATGAGCGGCGGCGGCCTCATTGACGGTTATGATTCGCAAGACCCCAGCTTGAGCTCCAACGGACAATACGACCCCAGCCTGATTACGGCCAATTTCAATGTCACCGTCCTGACCAACAACCTCAATCCGGCGGTTTCCCTGGGCGGCAGCGCCCTCATTCACGCCCACGTCAACGTCGGCCCCAACGACGGCATCTCGGTCAGCGGCGGGGCCGGCATCGGCGACATCTCCTGGGCCGGGCCGGGCATCGAGGCGGGCTGGACCCACAACACCGTCAATCTCGATCCGGTGCCGGATGCCTCGGCGCCGGCCGGGGTGAGCTGGCAGCCGCTGCCCACCGAGACCAACGGCACGTATGTCCTGACCGGGTTCGGGCCGGGGGTCACCAACTACTACCTCATTCCACAGGCCAGCGACAAAAAGAACCAGAATTACTACAACTGCGTCTTCCTGGTCACCAACGGGCCGGTGGTACTCCTGGCCACCAATTTCAATCTCCAGGGCGGCCAGGCCTCCATTCCCTCCAGCATCACCGTGGCCGGCGACGCGACGTTGCAGTTTTATCTGAGCGGCAGCGATTCGATCTCCGGCCAGGGCGTGGTCAACAATGCCGGCTACGCCGACAACGTCATCCTGTGGGGGCTGCCCAGTTGCACCAATCTGACCTACTCGGGCAATTCGGCCTTTGCCGGGCTGATTTACGCGCCGGAGACGTCCTTGAATTGGAGCAGCGGGGCGCCCGGCTACGGCGATTTCACGGTCTATTCCTACGACGACAGCGGCCAGGCCCCGTTTCACGTGGACCTGGGAACGATCAACCCCTCGCTCTCGCCCGGCGGTTACTTCGTCACGAGCTGGCGGGAAGTGTTGCCGTAAGGCTCAAGGCTGGGCGGCGAGCCCCGCCTCTCGCCGGCACGTGTCCTACAGGCGGTTCCCCGCGCATGGAGTAATTCCCAACGCCTCTTTCGGGGTTTGGTCCACCCGAAATTTCCGGTCTTCTCCCGCCTTTTCAAATACGTTGGTTTGCTAAAAGTTGACCTTTGACTTCACAGCACGGGTGTGTTGTGAAGAAGCAAATGACAACAAATAAGAAATGAAAGAAGACAGGTTATGAAATACGTCAACTTGAACATCGAGAAACTCGAAGAGCGAATCGCTCCCTGGGGCCTTCCGGGATTGGGAGGCATCAGCATCGGGATCGGCGGCGGAGGGGGTGGCGCTGCGGGAGCCAGCGGCACCAACGGCAGTGGCACCGGCAGCCATGGTTCGAGCCACGGCAGCCATCCGAGCCATGGTCCCAGCCACTAAACCGCATGGCAGGGGAAACGACAACGAAGAGCCGGACTGACCGTCTGGTTGCTTTCGTGTCCAACGGAAGGCCGCCGGAAAACACTTCCGGCGGCCTTCTGGATTCAGAACCTTCTTCCCTGACAAAATATTGCCGGCTCCGGAGCGACCTCATTTTCAGCCGGCATCCGGCCGCCGGCGGCGACAGTTACGTCGTCAAAGACCCGGTGCGCGCCCAATTTTTCCGGTTCAAGGAACTGGAATGTTTCATTGCCCGGCAATTGGATGGCGCGACGCCGGTGGAAGAAATCCGGCGGCGCGCGGCGGAAAAATTCAACGCCGCGCTGGAACCGGACGAGTTGAACAGGTTCATTGCCGCCTTGCGCGCCAACCGGCTGTTGGAAACGGGCCAGACAGGCTCCAGCCCGCCAAAGGGCAGACAGCGCCGGCTGCGCGGAAACGCCTTTTATTTGCGGTTCAGCATTGGCGACCCGGACCGCCTCTTCAACGGGTTGATCGGCAGGATCCAATTTTTTTTCACACCTTATTTCGTGGCGCTTTCGGCGGTGACCATCCTGGCCGCGGTGAACGTCATTGTTTTCAACTGGACGGACTTCACCGGCAGCTTGCCGCAGCTTTTCCAACTGCGGTCGTTGCCGCTCATCTGGCTGGTGCTCCTGTTCGTCACCACCGCGCACGAGTTTGCGCACGGCCTGACCTGTAAACATTTCGGCGGCGAGGTCCACGAACTGGGGTTCATTCTCTTTTATCTCCAGCCCGGCTTGTTCTGCAACGTCAGCGATGCGTGGCTGTTCCCCGAAAAATCCAGGCGTCTCTGGGTTTCCTTCGCCGGACCGTATTTTGAATTTTTCCTCTGGGGATTGGCGACGCTGGCGTGGTGGCTGACCGATCCCGGGACCGGGATCAACCATGTCGCCCTGGCCGTGACCGCCACCTCGGGGTTTCAAACCCTCTTCAACTTCAATCCGCTCATCAAACTGGACGGCTATTACCTGCTGAGCGACTGGCTGGAAATCCCGAATCTGCGGCGGCGTTCCTACGCCTGCATCGGCGCGGGCATCAAGCGGTTGTTCGGAAAAAGGACGGAGCTGGAGGCGACGCCCCGGGAGCGGCGGTTTTTCTGGTTCTACGGCCTGGTCGTGGCGGTGTTCTCCACCTGGTTGCTGGGTTACATGGTGATCAAGCTGGCCGGCTTTTTCGTCGCGCGCAACGAGGGGCTCCCGGCCCTGGCCGTGGCGCTGTTCCTGTTGACCGGACGAATCCGCCGCCGGATGCTCCGCTTTTTCCCCGAGGAATCCAAGGAGTTGTTCCGTGGGCTGGGAAGACTTTTCCGGGCATTGAAGCGACCGGCCATCGTCGGCGGGTTGCTGGCCTCCATGTTTGCTGGCGCCTGGTTTTTCCGCGCAGAACTGAAGGTGTCCGGGCCGATCGAGGTGTTGCCGACGCGGAACGCCGACGTCCGGGCGCAGGTGGACGGCATTTGCGACCGGGTTTTCGTGGACGAAGGCCAGCCGGTCCGCAAGGGCGGGCTGATCGCGCAGCTTTCGGACCGGGACAACCTCGCGCAGTTGCGCCAGACCGAGGATGACATCCGGGCTGCGCAGGCCAAACTCCTCCTGCTGGTCAATGGACCAAGGCCGGAGGAGATAGCCGCAGCCAGCAACGAGGTCGCCAAGGCGGATGAACAGGTCCAATTCGCCGCGAGCACCCTGGCGCGGGACCGGCAGTTGTATCGGATCAAACTCGTCTCTCAACAGGAATATGAAGCCGACCAGGCCAACCTGGCTGTGCAGCGGAGCACTCTCGCGGAGGCCCAAAACCAGCTGGCCCTGCTGCGGGCGGGCAGCCGCCCCGAAGACATCGCCGCCGCCAAGGGCGATCTGGCCCGTCTCGAAACCCAGCGCGCTTACTTGGAGGAGCAAATCAACCTGGCCAAGGTGTATAGTCCGGCGGACGGGATCGTGGTCACGCCTTCGCGCCAGTTGAAGGAAATGGTCCATCAACTCGTCAAGAAAGGCGACCTCATCGCCAAGATTTATGATTTGAAAACCGTGGAGGCCGCGACGTTCGTTTCGGAAAAGGAAATTGCCGACGTGAAGGTCGGACAACCCGTCGAATTGAAGGTTCGCGCTTATCCGGGCCTGACCTTTCACGGAAACGTCGTCTCCATTGGCGCCACCACCGTCGGCCAGACCTCCTCCGATCTGGAGGTGAACGGCACCCCCGCGTCGCCGGCCGGCGTCATGGACGCCAAGATGGTCCTGGTCACGACGCGGATTGACAACGGTTGGCTACTGCTCAAGCCCGGCATGACCGGCGAGGCGAAAATTTTGTGCGGCCGACGCCGCATCCTGGACCTCGTCAACCGGCGCATCGCCCGCACCTTCAAGGTCCAGTTTTGGTCGTGGTGGTAAAAGACATGTCCCTGCCCGTCGCAACGATCTCAGCCGGTCCGGACCCAGGTGCGCCGACCAACGGCGGGCGCCGGAGCATTTCCATGCACAACGGCGCGGAGGTCGTGGAAAACGTCTATCTGCTGGGCCGGCCGACGCTCGACAAGTTTCTTCGCTTCATGCGCCGGCACACGGTGAACGGCGCGGCGCTGGACGAAGGCGCGCTCGCCGACGAATGGCGCGCCGCATTTGCCCGCATCCGGGCGCTGGAGAAGGAGGAGGCCGGCGCCGCCGACGCCCCGCCTGTCGATCCTTTGCCTCCCGCCTTGGAGGCGCTGCGCGAGGAGTTTCTCCAAGCCCCACTGGTGCAGAAGAGTTTCAACACCGTGCCCACGACCATTGCGCTGGTCGAGTTGGACCGGCTGGTGGTTTATCAAAAGCACATTGACCTGGCCCACGTCAGCCGGTTGAAGGCACAGCTCTACCCGCGGCCCTCGGAGGAAGACATCTTCCGGTTCTGCCTGCCCGCCGACCCCACTCATCCGCCGGTCAAATGGTCGCGCGCGCATGACGGAACCTTCGTCTTCGTGTCGCCCTCGAACGATTTGCGTTTTCTGGGCGCCCGGCCGCTGGAGCCGGGGCAAATCGCCGGGGGCCGGCTGTCGGGCGCGCCGGCCGGGGTCGTCGGACTCACGGTGGGTTTTGGCGCCAATTTTTTCAACGCCATCTCTGCCGGGCGCCGGCTGGTGCTCCACAACGGCTCCCATCGCGCCTTCGCCCTGCGCGACCTGGGCGTGACCCGGGCGCCGTGCGTCATCCAGTTCGTCGCCTCGTGGGACGAACTTCAGGCGGTGGCCTCCGGCGAACTGCGCGAACGGCCCGAGTATTATTTGAAATGCGCGCGACCGCCGCTTTTGCGGGACTACTTCGACGGGAAATTGCGCAAGGTGGCGCCGATGCAACGCCGTGTGCGTCAGATCACCGTCAAATTTGAAGTGGACGAAGCAGACGTGCCCGCCGTTTGATCGGCGCGGCCGCTTTGCTCAGTCTTACAAGGCGCACGCCCGGAGGTGGGGTTTTGCTCCACGACCATTTCAGGTTTTCACCCAACTACTGCCGCCTGTCCTCCGCCTTTAGAATGATTGGGATCAAAATAAAGAACCACGCCCAAAGGGCGTGGTATTGAGAAGTGGCCTCTGTAAGAGGCCAAGAAAGCTCTTGTGCAAATAGTAGCGCATTTTGAATTCGATGGCCTCCGCGCAACCGGCGGTTTCAGAATCTGCAATCGGTTCGGTTTGCGGC
>JAGWMQ010000034.1 GCA_028873125.1 Verrucomicrobiota bacterium
GCCGTCGAGGGGCTGAACAACAAAATCCGAGTGGTCACCAGACGCTCGTATGGCTTCCGCACCTACGAAGCTATGGAAATCGCTTTGTATCACACGCTCGGCCGCCTTCCTGAGCCGGAATTAACCCACTGTTTCTGCTGACGAGGCCCGAATTTTAGCACCCGGGCCATTTCAGCGTAGGCTCTTCCCATGTCATCTTCGTAAAGATCAAACCGCTTTCTGCCGGTGGCGCGCACACCGATGAATTCATCCTTGATATGCGTCAAGTCGTAACCTAGCGCTTCGAGCGAATGGGCGTCATTTTCCACGTAATTCAGGGCAATCGAATAGGGCGGAGAGGTGATGATGCCATCAACGCTTCCGTCTTTGAGCGGCAATGACCGCGCGTCCGCGATTTCCAAACGTGCGGGGACGGGCCTAATGCCAATTTCTTCGCAACCCTCTTTCATCAATTGCAAACTTTTCAGCATCTTCTCGCGGTTTACATGGACCTTGGCCGCGAAATCCTGGCCCCGCCTGGCCTCGTCGCTGCGGGCAATCATGTGCGCCAGCAAATCAAATGACTCAACCGGGTCGGAAAGTTTCTTTGCAATGTTTTCGTTCCATGTCGGCGGGACTTCGCATAAAAGCGAGAAACTTTCGCCCTCCGGCGCGATTTTTTTCAGGTGATGAACCGCGTTGGCTTTGACTTTGCCAATGAGCACGCACAGCGGAGAAATATCATAGCCGATTGTTTTCAGTCCCAGCAGCGCGCCTTCCACGACTGCTGTGCCGCTGCCGCTGAAGGGATCGAGTAAAGTCTCGCCCGCCTTCAACCTCATGATGTTTGCCAGTCCGCGAACCATTTGCGGATGAAATTTCCCTTTGTAAGGATAAAACCAATGGGTAATGTATTGGTTGAAAGCGCGGGTGATATTTTTTTTGGTGAGCCGCGCGTAGTTTGTCAGCTCACCGTCAATTTTGGCGACGTAAGCGGATCGCCGTTTCACCAATTCCGGGTCAGTCTTCCCGTTCGCGGTAAAGCCGCGAAAATCACTGGTCACGGCAGCCCCGTCTGCCAGCGCCGCCGCCTCAAGTTAGGCCATGTGCAATTCATAAATGAACTGCAAATTGGGCAGAAGTTCCAGTCTCCGTTCTTTTATCATGCAATCCGTTTTGCTCAAGAGTTGAACACTTCGCGAAAAATTGCCAGCCGAAAGCAACACGCATCACTAAAACCGTGGCGTCTGCAATGGTAATCAAACCATCGGCCCACCCAACGTTGATTTTATACTTGAGGCGATACGGGCAGTGGTCCGCGGTTTTTTCCGCCCGCCATTTCAAGCCGGCGCGTTCCTTCGGCGTCAGTTTGCGCACCACTTTTCGCCGGCGCACCGAGCACGAGCGAGCCGATCGGAATTTCCAGCGCCCGTCACTTCACGTTCAACTCGCGCTGGATGCCGAACTTTTCAATGCGCTTGCGCAAGGTCGCGCGGGTGATGCCCAGCAGCTTGGCGGCGTGGACCTGGTTGTTGTTCGTTTCCTTGAGCGCCTGGATGACCAGCTCGCGCTCGACGGCGGGAATCACCTTCAATTTTGGATTGCGCCTGGCCCAGTGGAACAATTGCCGCGCCAGCGCAGTGGTGTCGCCCGCGGTCTCACCCGAGAGGCCGGGCGTGGAAGCTGGAGCGACGCCACCACTCTGCCCGGTGATCTCCGGCGGCAAATCCACCAATAAGATCGCGTCACTTTTGGCCAGAACGTGCGCGCGGCGGATGGCGTTCTCCAATTCGCGCACGTTGCCGGGCCAGTGATATTTTTCGAGGGCCTTGAGGACGCCGGCGGCGATGGATTTGGGCGCGCGCTGCTGTTCGCGCGCGATTTTTTCCAGAAAATAATTGACCAGCAGCGGCACGTCGTCGCGCCGTTCGCGCAGCGGCGGCAGGTGAATGCGCACCACGTTGAGCCGGTAAAACAAATCCTCGCGGAACTGCTTCGCGGCAACGGCCTGTTCCAAAGGCTTGTTGGTGGCGGCAATAACCCGCACGTCCACTTGAATGGGCTGGTTGCCGCCGACGCGCTCGAACGTGCCGCTCTGCAGCACCCGCAGGATCTTCGTCTGCGTCGCCGGCGTCATGTCGCCGATTTCATCCAGGAAAATCGTGCCCTGGTTGCACTGCTCGAATTTGCCGATGCGCTGCAGCGTGGCGCCGGTGAAGGCGCCGCGTTCGTGCCCGAACAGTTCGCTTTCCAGGAGCGGCTCGGGGATGGCGGCGCAGTTGACGGCCAGGAACGGCTGCCGGCTGCGGTGGCTGTGATGATAAATGGCCCGCGCGACGAGTTCCTTGCCGGTGCCGCTCTCGCCGGTGATGAGCGTGGTGGCGTCGGTGACGGCCACCTGGCCGATGAGTTTGAAGACCTGCTGCATCGGCCCGCTGCGCCCGACGATGCCCAACTCGTAGTCCTCGGATTCGAGCAACGGCTCGTAGGAGACGACCTGGCGCATGTCGCGCGCCGCCTTGAGCGCGCCGGCGACAATCTCCTTGAGTTTGGCCACGTCGTCGAAGGGCTTGAGCAGATAATCATAAGCGCCCAGCTTCATGGCCTCGATGGCGGTCTGGGTCGTGCCGTAGGCCGTCATCAGGATGACCAGCAGCTTGGGATTGGCCTCGCGGATGCGCCGCAGGGTTTCCAAACCGTTCAGGCCGCCCATGCGCACGTCCATGAGCACCAGGTCGGGTTTGAGCCGCGGAATCAGCTTCAACCCTTCCTCGCCGGACGAGGCGGCGGTGAGTTCGAGGTCCGGCGAATGGAAAATCCGCTGGAGCGAATACCGCACGTCTTCCTCGTCGTCAATCAACAGCAGCTTGCTCATGGTCGCCGCTCAGGATAATGGATTTTCGCCTGGCGGACAGTGAATTTTGCCGGCGAACAAGGTCATGGATTGAGAATGGCGCGGTAAAATTCCTTGAAGTCAGGCGGCACATCGTTGGTATAGGTCCAGGCGCCGGATGTGATGGTATTCGTGGCGACCGGAAGCCAGTGTTGCAAGTCGGTTGAGGTTTGCAAAACGATCGTTTGGCCGGAAAGGCCATTCACGGCGACAGTCAATTGGGTGTTGTTGAGTTTTGCAATTCCCAAAACCGGCGGCTGTTGGCTGGAAACAATCTGGACCCGTTCGGGCGCGTAGAGATAGCGTGCGTGCGCGCCGTCCGAAATTTTTCCGTAAATGGCATAGACGCCTGGAGGGACGTTGGTGGTGGTTAAGCCGAGATTTGAATAATGAGACACATACCCCGCGCCTGTAATCGGCGGCTGCATTTGAGCGATCAAGACGTCGTTTGAATTGTAGGGATTGAAATCGCTGTCGTAATAAATTTGAAGCGTCAAATTTGAGGCGCCGGCGTATTGATAATAGAGCGTTGTGTTGACGAGACTGTTTTGCGCAACAACGTTCGTTCCCGAAATGTCAAATTTGATAATATTTGGCCAGGCGCCATTGTTTGTTGGCAGCGCCGCGCGGTTCGAATTCGAAGTGCCCGCTCCCAAATCCCAATTCTGATTATAGCCGTCAACAATGGCGGGATCGCTGGGAAGCCCAAGCGGCCGGTCGGAGCTCATCCGGTCGCCGCCGCCAAGGAGACTGTAATGGAATCCGGCAACGGCGCCGGAACCTTCATAAGGAACCCACCAGTTTGTCCGCATGGTGGCATCAATGGTCACCGATTCCCCATCATCGTCGTACGAGGCCGGAACATTCAGGTCAATTGAACCGTGATACCAAAGATGCACGTTGGAATGATATTCGTATGGATTTACAAAGTCGTAGGAAGCCGGCGGATAGCCCCCGCTCAGGTCGGATAATTGGCGCACATAGGCGCCCGCCACCGGTTCTCCATCGGGGACAAACGCGCCGTCGCCCAGGTTTTGCCAGTAATTGTCGTGGAATAATACATTGGCATAGGTGCGGACCGGCGCATCCACGATGGTCAGCGGGAAATCATCATTGCCATCGTTGTTCAACGGATGGGGATCGAGCGTGGTCAATTGATCAACCCACAGGCCGTTGGTGCCCAGCAGGAGACTGATTTGTGACATCAGGGAACCTCCGCGACTGTGGCCAATCAAATGAAGGGGATAATCGGCTAGCGCGTGTCCATCGAGGTCGGCGATCGCGTTGGTTTGCAAAAGGACATAGCCGGCGACCCCCGCCACGGCGTAAGTGCTGACGTCATAAGGCGCGGAGAGTCCGCCGGCCATCTGGCTCCAGTCGAGTTTGACGATGATTTCACCGGTGTCGGTCTGCGAAGGAGGCCCACCCTGATCGCGTGTCCATTGGTAGTAGTAGTTGGTGCCATCCGTGGTCAGACGGACCGTGTACACCGTAAAATTCGTGCTCAGTTGCGGATGGCGCTGGTGACAATAAGTCGGAATATCATCAGCCATTGCCGTTATCCAGCCGGTAACGTCCCCGGCATATCCATGCGTGATCACCGTCACCCCGGCAGCTTTCGCGGAGCAGGACACCACCACAGATGAGAGAAAAAGCGCGCCGAAAAATCGCCTTTCTCCCGGCCCGCCCGCAGCCCCTTTCCTCATAAGTTTGGATGAAAAATGGCACAGTTTTGCATTCGTGTCGAAGTGATTTTGGTCGAATTCGCGGTTTGACCTCGTCCCGGCCATTTCCTAGACTCGCGCACTAGTGTATGAAAATTGTCGTTTGTGACCCGGTTTCGCCCAAAGGCGTCGCGCTGTTGCAGCAGCGGCCGGAATTTCAGGTGGCCGTGCTGCCCAAACGGCTGGCCGAGGCGGAACTGTTGCCGGTCGTCGCCGACGCCGTGGCGCTGGTCGTCCGCTCCGAAACCAAGGTCACCCGCAAGGTCATCGAGGCGGCCCCCAAGCTGCGCGTGGTCGGGCGCGCGGGCGTCGGCGTGGACAACGTGGATGTGGAGGCGGCCACGCGGCAGGGGGTCGTGGTGATGAACACGCCCGGCGGCAACTCGGTGACCACGGCCGAACTGTCGCTGGCCATGCTCCTGTCCCTGGCCCGCAAGGTGCCGCAGGCGCACGCCTCGATGGTGGCCGGCAAATGGGACCGCAAATTGTTTCAAGGCACGGAACTGGCCGGCAAGACCCTCGGCATTCTGGGCATGGGCCGCATCGGCACGGAGGTGGCCAGGCGGGCGGCGGCCTTGGGCATGCGCGTCATCGCCTACGATCCCTACCTGACCGAGGACCGCGCCAAGGCCGTCGGCGCGAGCTTTGCCGACGGCGTGGACCAGGTTTATACGGCGGCGGATTTCATCACCGTGCACATGCCGGTCACGCCGGAAACGAAACACATGCTCAACGCCGCGGCGTTTGCCAAGATGAAGCCGGGGGTGAGGATCGTCAATTGCGCCCGCGGCGAGATCATTGCCGAAGCCGATCTGCTGGCGGCGATGGAATCCGGCAAGGTCGCCGGCGCGGCTCTGGATGTTTATGCCGTCGAGCCGCTGGCGGCCGATCACCCCTACCGCAAGCACCCCAATCTCATCCTGACACCGCATTTGGGCGCCAGCACGGCGGAAGCGCAGGAGAAATGCGGCATCGAGGTGGCCGAGGGGATCGCCGCTTATCTGCTGACGGGTGAAGTCCGCAACGCGGTGAATTTGCCGTATCTGGACGCCAAGACCTACGAGCAGGTCAAGCCGTATCTGCCGCTGGGCGAGGCGCTGGGCCGGTTGCTGGCGCAACTGGCGCCGCCGGGCGGCGACCGCCTTTACATCACCTATGGCGGGCACGCCCGAAAGTTGCCCAACACCGATCCGGTCACGCGCGCGGCGTTGCGCGGGTTTCTGACCGCCAGCAATGTCAAGGACGTCAACAACGTCAACGTCCGCTCGGTGGCCCAAAGCATCGGACTGAGCGTGGAGGAGAAAAAATCCGACGAGCCGGTCACCTTCAACGAATGGGTCCACGTCCAGGTGTTCGCCGGCGACCGGAAGTTGATTTCGGCGGGAGGGACGTTTTTCGGCTCGCCAAACAATCCCCGCATCGTGCGGCTGTTCAGCACGCCGGTGGAGATTCCCGTGTCCGGCACGCTGCTACTGTTGAACAACAAGGACCGGCCGGGCATCGTCGGCCATCTGGGCACGCTCCTGGGCCGGCACAAGGTCAACATCGCCAGCATGAGCCTGGCGCGCGACACCGCCGGGGGCCTGGCGCTGACGGTGTTGAATCTGGACAGCGCGCCGCCGCCGGCCGTCCTGGACGAGCTGCAAAAAGACCATGACTTCAGCAACGTAAAAGTGGTAAGGTTATAAATTGTGTTAGATGCAAACAAACAAGCAAAAACCATGAAGATTCGAATGAAAACGGTTTTGGCCGTCATCGCGGGCGCGTTGACATTGGCCCTGGCTCCGGCGCGTGGCGCCACGGCCAACGACACTCCCCCGCCTGCCGTCCCGGCGGCCGCAAGCAACAGCCTGAACACGACCATCACGCAGTTGTTCGGTGATCCGGCGGTTGCCAAGGGGAAGGGGTTCGAAATCAAACAGAGCCAGTTGGACAAATTGACGGCCTCGGTCCGGGCCGCCGCCGCCGCGCACGGCCAGGCGATCCCGCCCGAACGGCTGAAGGCGGTGGAAGCGGCGGAACTCAACCAACTGATTGACATCCAAATGCTGCTCCAGAAGGCCACTCCGGCCGACAAGGCCGCGGGCAGGGCCGATTTTGACAAATCCCTCAAGGCGGTCAAGACCGCCCAGAAACTCAACGATTCGGAGTTTGATTCCAAGCTGGGAGAGCAGTTGAAATTGCAGAACATGACGCGGGCCGAGTGGGACCAGCAACACATTGACCAGGCGACCGTCCTGGCGGTGTTGAAGCGCGAATTGAAGGTGAACGTCTCCGAGGCCGAGGCCAAAAAATTCTACGACGAGCACCAGACGGATTTTGAGCAGCCTGAAATGGTCCGGGTCCGCCACATTCTGCTCCTCACCATTGACCCGACGACGCACCAGCCGCTGCCACCCGACCAGCAGGCGGCCAAGCACAAGCAGATCGAAGCCCTGCTCAAGCGCGTGAGGGCCGGCGAAGACTTCGCCAAGCTGGCCAAGGAGTATTCCGAAGATCCCGCCTCTAAGGACAATGGCGGCGAACTGCCCCCGTTTCCGCGCGGGCAGATGGTGCCGGAGTTTGAAGCGGCGGCCTTTTCGCTCAAAACCAACGAGGTCAGCGACATCGTCACCACCGCCTACGGCTACCACATCATCCAGTTGCTGGACAAAATTCCGGCCAAGACCGAGCCGTTCACCGGGCTGGACACCAAGATTCCCGGCAACCGCGGCCTGACACTGCGCGACGTGCTCGAGGCCCAGGCCATCCAGAAAGAGGCGCCCCAATACATGCTGGCGCTTCGAAAGGCCGATGACGTGCAGATCCTCGATCCCGAATTGATGGCCTTGCAGCAGCAGGCCGATGCGGAGGCCGCCGCCGGCGGGGCCGCCGACCAGACCAACACGCCGCCCGCCGCCAAATAGGCGCTGCGAAGCGCTTGCCAAACCCGGCGCGGAGGGGCATTTTGCCGGAGTTATGAAAACGCAAATCGCGATTGTCATTCTCGCCGTCGCCTGCGTCGGGCTGTTCATCGTGCTGCTGGCCACCAACAGCCGGACCACCCAGGCGCACAAGGCCGACGCCGAACGGATTTTGGACTTTTCCAACCAATGGGCCAACGCCAGCGACGAGTTGGACCGGTTGCGCCAGGTCAATCTCATCCTGACCAACGACCTTTCGGCGGCGCGCAAGACGCTGCTGGAAGTCAGCAACCAACTGGCCCAGACCGGCGACACCCTCTCCAACACCGTGGCCGCCTACCAGGGCGCCCAGGAACAAATCACCAACCTCAACGGGCGCATCTCCGATCTGGAGGCCCGCAACCAGGATCTGGATGAGCGCGCTGCCGCGCTCTCCAACACCGTCGCCGGCCTGGATGCGCAAATCGCCGAGACCCAGCGCAAACTGGCCGATTCCGAAACCAACAACGCCTTTTTGGCGCAGGAACTGAAGCGGCAACTGGCCGAAAAGGCTGAATTGCAGCGCAAGTTCGACACGCTGTCCGTCGTCCGCGCCCAAGTCAAAAAGCTGCGGGCGGATCTGGCCATCGCCCGCCGTGTCGAGTGGATGCGCGAGGGCACCTATACCGCCGCCCAAGAAAAGGGCGCCCAACGCCTGATGAGCCGCGGCCCGCTGCTCGCCGGGCAGCCAGCCCGTCCGCCGCACTACGACCTGAACGTTGAAGTCGGCTCCGACGGTTCCGTGCGGATCATTCCGGCGCTGACCAACGCGCCGGATGGCACCAACGCGCCGCAGTGACACGCACTTTTTGTTCTTCCCACCCTGTCATCGCCATGCCGACCTACGAATACGTTTGCCAAAAGTGCGGAGGCGAGTTTGAGGCCTTTCAAACGATCTCCGCCAAACCGCTGCGCTTCTGTCCCGAGGACGTTTGCGCCCGGAAAAAATGGGGGCGGGGGCCGGTCAAACGCAAGATCAGCGGCGGCGCCGGACTGCTCTTCAAGGGCAGCGGCTTTTACATCACGGATTATCGCAGCGACAAATACAAGGCCGCCGCCAAAAAGGACTCGCCGGCGCCCGCCGGTGAAGGCAAGACCGCCAAGGCCGGCGCCAAGGCCACGCCGGCAAAACCTGCTGCTCCAGCGGAAAAATGAACCGGTCGCGGAAGCGTTGTCGCGTTGAAACGTTCAAGCGCCGCCCCGCCTCAACGCCTCCCCGCTTCCCCGCTCCAATCCTCCTTCTGGCGTTGCTGTGGTCGCAACTGGTGTGCGCCGAATTTTCCCTTCCGGGCATGAATTCGGCGCGCAGCGTCTCCGGCCAGTTTATCGTCACCGGCCCCAAACGGGCCTCGCTCCTGGCCCAACAGCCCCAGGTGGCCACCAACGCCGATTTCGTCCGGCTGGAACCGGCCCTGCTGGCCGTTTCCGCCGAGCGCATCAAGGCCGCGCTCTGGCACGAATTGGGCGTTCCCGCCAACGCCCCGTGGCGCGCCCCGATCTCGCTGGCGCTGCATCCGGCGCAGTCCTTGGACGAGGACGTCACCATCGTGGCCCAACATTTCGGGCGCGGCTGGGATTATCGCGTGGCATTGCCGGATGTCCTGGCCCGGGCCCGGTTCGTGCGGGCGATGACGGGCGTTTTGCTGCTGGAACTGGCCAATCGCAGCGCCGGGGGGCGTTCAGCCGAAATTCCCGCCTGGCTGGTGGACGGCCTGGCGCAGGACCTGCTGGCACCGGGCACCCAGGAGGTCACCCTGTCATCGCCCGACCGGACGGTCAACGGCCTGGGCGAACGCCGCTCCGTCCGGTTCGAGCGTGGCGTGGATCCGCTCGCCGGGGCGCGCCGCGTGTTGAGCGGGCGTCCGGCGCTGACCTTCGCGCCATTGAGTTGGCCGACCGACGCGCAATTGGCCGGGGCCGACGGCGGGGTCTATTGCGCCAGCGCGCAATTGTTTGTCAGCCGGCTGCTCGCCTTGGGAGACGGCTCCGCCGGTCTCCGCACGATGCTCGGAGACCTGCCGCGATATTACAACTGGCAGACGGCGTTCCAACGCGCTTTCGCCGCCGACTTCGCCACGCCCCTCGACGTGGAAAAGTGGTGGGCGCTCCAGACCCTGGCGTTTGCCGCGCACAATCGCGGGCCGACGTGGAGGCCGGAGGTCAGCCGCGAACAACTCGATGAAATCCTGGCCGTGCCGGCGGATGTGCGGTTTGCCTCGAATGCCCTGCCGGCCCGCGCGGTCATTCCGCTGCAGGCGGTGATCCGCAATTTTGATTTCGCACAACAGGCAAGAATCCTGCAGGGCCGGTTGCGCGACCTGGAGGCGGTCCAGTTCCGCCTGGCCCCCCCGCTGGCGGCGCTGGCCGCCGAATACCGCGCCGTGCTGGACCATTATCTGGCCCGGCGCAGCGGCGCCCGGCCGCGTCCGACCATGTGGAACAAACATCCGCAACCCGAGCCGCTGAAACTGCTGTTGCGCGACACGCTCAAAAAGCTCGACGCCTTGGACGCCCGGCGGCGGATCGTGGAGTCCCAACTCCAGCCGCCTTCGTCCGGCTCGTGAATTCGCCGGGTGCCCCCCCAAGGTGGCGTCTTGATCTGGCGGTCCCGGCGGTTTGGGACCGCCGAAAACGGCGCCCGCAATGCGCCGTGGCGATGCAAACGCTTGAAATTGCAAGGCTGCCGCGCAAAAACCCCCATTTGACAAGACGTCGTTTGCCTTTATAGTTCGCCTACTGATAGACATGCAGGACGACCATTCAACAAACGGCGGGGAGGAGCCGCCGTCGGACCACCGACTCCAGGCGTTGAAGGAATTTCATTCGGCCGGTCGCGGTGTGTGGGGCGATGTTTCCAATGCCGACTGGAACGACTGGCACTGGCAATTGAAACACCGGATCACGGGTGTGGAGCAATTGCAACGACTTCTCCCCACGCTCACGCCCGAGGAATTTGCCGGCGCAAAGCTGGCCAACCACAAGCTGGCCCTGGCCATTACGCCGTATTTTTTCAATCTGATTGACCCGGCCGACGAACACTGTCCCATCCGGCTGCAGGTCATTCCCAAAGCCGCCGAAATGCGCACGGCGCCATGGGAGCTGAACGACCCGTGCGGCGAGGACGCGCATTCGCCGGTGCCCGGGCTGGTGCATCGTTACCCCGACCGGGTGCTGTTTCTGGTCACCGACCGCTGTGCGGCCTATTGCCGCTACTGCACCCGCTCGCGGCTGGTCAGCAATGCCAGCGGCTACGATTTCCATCCGGAATTTGACCGGCAGATCGCCTACATCCGGCAGCACCAGGAAATCCGCGACGTCCTCCTGAGCGGCGGCGACCCGCTGCTGTTGAGCGATGAAAAGCTGGAAGCCCTGCTGGGCCGGCTGCGCGCGATTCCGCACGTGGAATTTCTGCGCCTCGGCTCGCGCATCCCGACCTTTCTGCCGCAGCGCATCACCCCGGCGTTATGCGCGACGCTCAAGAAGTTCCATCCGCTGTTTCTGAGCATCCACTCGAATCATCCGCGGGAACTGACCACGGAGGTCCGCGAGGCGCTGGGGCGCCTTGCCGACGCGGGCATCCCGCTGGGCAACCAGTCCGTGCTGCTCAAGCACGTCAACGACGACGCCACGGTGATGAAGGCGCTGGTCCAGAAGCTGCTCACGTGCCGGGTCAAGCCGTATTACCTTTACCAGTGCGACTTGATCTCCGGCTCGGCGCATCTGCGCACCAGCGTCAGCAAGGGCTTGGAAATCATGGAGCAACTGCGCGGCCACACCACCGGTTACGCCGTGCCGCAATATGTGATTGACGCGCCCGGCGGCGGCGGCAAGGTGCCCATCAATCCCGAATACGTGCTTTGCCGCAACGCCGGCCGTGTGCTGATCCGCAACTACGAGGGGAGAATTTTCGAGTATCCCGAAGCCGCCGACGGCACGCCGCTGTTCAAGGCCCCGAAGGAGATTGAAGAACGCGAGCTCGCCTGACCTGCCTGGGCGACGGCGCCCAATCAATCCGAAGGCTCACCCCGCCTGGTTCTCCAAAAACGCTGGAATCGGACCTTGATCCGGGTCAAAGTCGGGGACGTGCCGCTGTGTCACGCTGGCGGCATGAAAAGGACCGTTTCGTTTTCTCCGCGACGCATTCCGTCATCCGGCTCCAGACTCCCGGTGCGGTCTTTTTGTCGTTTCCGCGCGTTGGCCGGGTCCGCGGGCTGTCATACCTTTGTATGACTGGCTGTCCCTTGGCACACGTCCCAGCCTTTGCATTCCCGGTCCGGGAATGTCACAAAAAGGCCGGGCCACGGCGCGATCCATGATGAAAGCGTCAAGGAGCGCCCGGATGCGGCGTTGGGCCGGCGGGGCGGATGCCAAAATCGTTGACCGGCTCGGCGGACGTTCCACCAAATAAGCGTGACAGCGCCTGGATCTCGCGGAAGACTGACGGCCAACAAGACGGCCATCGGTGAACAGGCACAAGTGAAACGGCGAAAATGACGAAGGATCCAATGAAAATTCTTGCGATCCGCATTGTATCGGTTGGTCTCCTCCTCCCGGTTTTCGCGGCGATGCTTCCCTTGCGGGGGGCCGGCGCGGCTCCGACCAACAACGCCGCGCTCCGCGCGCGCTTCCTCCAACTGTGCGACGTGGCCGCCGCCAAGGTCGCCGACGCCGACAGCCCGGGTCCGTTCTTCGTGGACTCCTACGCCGTCCGCGCGCTATGCGTGGCCTACGACACGACCGGCAACCAAAAGTATCTGGACGCCTGCCGCGCCTGGTCGGACCGGATGATCAACGACCAGGAGCGGATGACCCCGCCGGGAGCCTATTACATGCACTACAACCGGAAGCCCGGCCAAACCAATGGCGACTGGTATTCGGCGGACAGTTCATCCATCGGCATGGCGGTGGTGGCCACGGCGGCGCGCTGCCGGGGCGCCGAGAGGGCGCGTCTGCTCGGATCGGCCGAAAAATTCGCCGACCTGGTCATCCGCAACTACGTCAAACCTTCCGGCGGCGTCAGCGACGGATTGTGGCGTGAATCCAGCGACGCCTGGTGGTGCAGTTCGGGCCTCTTCGGCTCGTTTCTATTCAACCTCTACGCGAACACCGGCAACCCGCGTTATCTCAAAACCGCGCTGGGCGTGACGGATTGGTTGAACCAGTGGGACTTGAGCAAAGACCAGCCGTTTCCCCTCTCGCAACAGGGCCCGGCGATGATTTTTTACGTCATGGAAAATTATTCCGCCGGCTGGCCGTATATTCAAAAGGACGAAGTCCTCAAGCAGGCGGCGCTGTCCAAGGTCCACTGGTGTTTCGACTGGATTTTGGAGCAACAATGCAGTCCGGTTGCCGATCGCCCATGGCCGCCCGCGAAAGGCTGGGGCATGAAATTCGGAGGATTGCCGTTTCATGAGTATGTTTTTTCGCACTATCTGTCCGCGGACAAAAGACTCGCGGAGAACGCCGACGCCGAGATGGAACGGCTCGCGGGGATGGTCTTTGCCGGGAAACCCAAATTCACCCAGCTTTCCGCGTTTCTGTTGATGTCCTACGCCGAACGGCTGGATCCGGGCGCGATTTACCGGAGCATCCGGGAAACATCGCGACGGTAGGAACACCCCGCGCGGCCTGCGCATTCTGGCTTCGAGGCTGCCGGCCTGGCTGCGATCCAACCGGCGGCGGTCCCATCGAAACCAACGGCGCCATGCTGTTGGACCCCGAAGGGGATCCATTGGAACTGAAGAACCTGGCCAACGATCCCCGTTACGCGCACGAGTGCGCCGGGTTGTCGGCGTTGGCGAGAAAGGACGCCGCCACTCTGGACACAACGGCCTCGTAATTTTCAGGCCGGCGATTTTTTGACGGACTGGAACCGGTGTTCCGGCGGATTGCCAACACCGGATTTTTTCGTCTGCCGCGGATCGCCATGGCCGGCGATGAAACGCAGTCATCCCGGCTGCGGCGTGACGGGGCCTTTCCTGAACGGGCGCAAAGGCGTTGCGCCCGTTGGCGCAACGCGGTAGTTTCCACTCCACAAGCACTATGACAAGACCGGCCAAATTCCTTTTCCTGTTTCTTCTCCTCGCGGTGTTCGGTCGCGCAGGCGCCGATCCGCTCACCGACCGGCTGGCGCGCTTGCGGCCCGAACTGGTCCGGCAATTCAGCGTGCCCATCGAGCACTGGCGTTTTCACCAACCGGACGTTCGCGGCGGCGAACGGCCGGATTTCGACGACCACACCTGGCCCACGGTCTCCCCGGGCCAGTCGTGGTCGGGCGAAAACACAAAGGTCTGGTTTCGCACCGCCGTCACCCTCCCGGCCACGGTGGCGGGGCAATCCATCGCCGGCCTGCCCGTCCGGCTGGAATTGGGCATGGACGACAATGGCGAGTTGTACGTGGATGGCCGGCTCAAGGAAGCGTTCCGGGGAGACAACGGCCGCTACACGCTGACTGAGCACGCGCGTCCAGGCCAGAGCTTCCATCTGGCGGTGCGCGGCATCAATGGGCCGGGCAAGGGCCGGTTCCATTTTGCGCGCCTTTACTTCGACGAGTTGCCGGAATTCGATCAGTATCTGGACGAGACCAGGTTTGTGAACATGCTGACCGGCCACGTTCCCGCCGACCACCAGGCGGCTCTGAAGCGGGAATTGAGCGCCAGCGAAGGCGAGATTCATTTTACCGGGGTCACGCCCGCCAATCTGGAGGCAGTCCGCGCGCAACTGCGCAAGGCGCACGCCGCGCTGGCGCCGGTGGCCGCTCTCACCACGAACTACGACGTGTTCTACATTGGCCACGCGCATATTGACATGAATTGGCTCTGGCCGTGGTCGGAAACGATTGACGTGTGCCATCGCACGTGGAACAGCGCCATGAACCTGATGGCCGAGTTTCCCCGGTTCTGTTTCGTGCAAAGCCAACCCGGCGCCTATGTGCCCATCGAGGGAAAGTATCCCCGGGAATTTGCCCGGATGCAGGCGATGGCCGCGCGCGGACAGTGGGATCCGGTGGGCGGAATGTGGAATGAATCCGACACCGACATCCCCAGCGGCGAGGGCCTGGCCCGGTCCTTCCTGCTCGGACAACGCTATTTTAAGGCGCACTTCGGGAAGTATGCCCTCACCGGCTGGCTGCCGGATTCGTTCGGCCATTCCTGGCAGCTTCCGCAAATCATGCGCCTGGCCGGCATCCGCTACTTTTATCACATGCGATGCGGCAACGGCATGGAACTCACCTGGTGGGAGGCGCCGGACGGCTCGCGGGTCCTCAAGGCCAACACGCCTTCCTACGACACCAGACCCCGACTGAACCAACTGGTCGTTCCCATGGAAAACGAGGCCCGCTTTGGATTGCCCCAATCGGTCGTGATTTTCGGAGTGGGCGACCACGGCGGCGGCCCCACGCGCGAACAGATTCTCCGCATCCAGTCCTTCCAGGCGGACCCCATTTTCCCGAGCGTCCATTTTGCCAGCGCCGACGCGTTCTTCGAGCAGTTGGCCAAGCAGCCGGCGGCCGCGTCGCTGCCGGTGGTGGATACGGGGCTGCAATACACCTTCGAGGGTTGCTACACGACGCACGCCGACCTGAAAAAGGCGCTGCGCCGGAGCGAAAACAATCTCTACACGGCGGAGGTGCTCAACTCGCTGGCCGCCATGATGGGCCAGCCCTATCCGGTCGAGGCTTTTGACGACGCCTGGAAGCCGACCGCCTTCGCCCAGTTCCACGACATCGCCTGCGGTTCGGCCATCCATTCCACCTACGATTGGATGCACCAGCAACTGGCGCCCGCCTTCCGGTTTGAACGGGAGCAAACCGACAAGAGCCTGGACTTTTTGACGGCGAGCGCCGACGCGCGCGGTCCTGGATCCAAGGCCATCGTGGTGTGGAACACGCTTTCGTTCACGCGCGATGATGCCGTCAAGGCGCCTCTGGCCGACGCGGGACAATACCGCTCGGTGACGGACGACCAGGGCCGGTCTTATCCGGCCCAGGCCCTGAACGGAGACACGCTGGTCTTTGTCGCCCGCAACGTCCCGGCCTTCGGGCACGCGGTTTATTTTCCGGCGACCAACGCCGTTCCGTCCGACGGGATCGAGTTGCAGGACGCCGGCGACGCTTACGACGTTCAAACCCCCAGCCTGGCCCTCCGCGTCGGCAAGGCGACCGGCGCAATGACCCGGCTCTACTCGAAGACCGCCAAGTGGGACGTTTTTGGCGAGGCGCGCGACGGCGACGCGTTGCAGTTGCTGGGCGACTCGGGCAACGCCTGGACCATCCACTACACGGGGGACAATAAAATTCTGACGACCGAAGGCGCGAAAGTATCGGTGTTGGATGACGGACCGGTTTTTGTCCGCGTGCGCGTGGTTCACGCCTGGGGCCAGTCAACCTACACGCAGGACATCGTGGTTTACGGAGCGTTGCCGCGCATTGACATTCCCACCACGGTGAACTGGCAGGAAGAACACCAACTCCTGAAGATCCGCCTGCCGGTCAACGCCGCGCATCCCGAGGCGTCCGCGCAGATTCCATTCGGAAGCATCGTCCGTCCCACCAACGGCCAGGAATGTCCGGGGCAAAAGTGGATGGACGTGAGCCAGACGGTACCGGCCCCGGTGACGGACGCGACGCCGCTGGACCTGACGCCGCTGTTCAACGCCCGGTGCGCTGAAAATTTTGACGGCGGCGGCAATGCTTATCCCGCCGAATTGTTGCCGGCGGCCGGTCAGTATAAATTGGGTTTCAACCAGGTTCCGTTCAATCTGCCCGGAGGCCAGGCCAACCGGCCTGACAACGTCGCCGCCGCGGGGCAACAACTCCTGCTGCCTGACTCGGTCAGCGGCGACACGCTCTACCTGCTCGCCGCCTGCGCCAACGGCAGCCGTTGGACGGACGTCGGCTTCCGGCTCGGCGATGGCGGCGTCGAGTCCAGGGCGTTTCCCTTGAACGATTGGAAAGTTGACGCTTATCCGCAGGATGCGATCGGCTTAAGCTTCCCCTCCGCCGGAGGCAATTCCATTCCGCCCAGGATGTGGATTGTCCATGTTCCTCTGCCCCGGGGCGCGACGGCCTTGATTCTGCCGAAAGATGCGAACGTCCATCTTTTCGCCGCGACGGTGGCGAGCTGGCCGCCGGCGCCGGCGCTTTACGGCTTGAGCGTATTGAACGACTGCAAATACGGATTTGACGTGACGGACGGTGTGTTTCGTCTGACCGCATTGCGCTCGTCGAGCCATCCCGACCCGCGCCCCGACCAGGGGTTGCAGCAGTTCACCTACAGTCTCTACCCTCACGCCGGCGGCTGGCGGGCGGCGCACACCGACGAGCAGGGGCTGGCATTGAACATTCCCTTGCTGGCCAAGGTCACGACGCCCCATCCTCCGGCGCGCCGGATTCCGACGCTCTCCGTCGCGAACGTCGGCGGCCACGGCGATCTCATCGTCAGCGCCCTGAAACAAACCGAAGACGGAGACGGCTTCATCCTGCGGTTTTACGAAGCCGACGGACTGGACACGCGGGCGCGGGTTGATTTTGACCAGCCGATGCGCGTCGAGGAAACCGACATTTTGGAGCAGCCCCTGGCGCGCCAGTCGCTCAGCGTTCAGGGCAACTCGGTCACCCTGCCGGTCGGGCACAACCAGATCATCACCCTTCATCTGGTGGCCGAATCGAAAACGGCCGTCTCCCGGACGCCGGAGGGAACTCAGTAGGCAATGATGGAGCGCACCGGGTAGCCGTTCAATTTTTCACGGCCCTTGAGAAACTTCAACTCGATCAGGAAGGCGATTTCCAGGATTTGCGCGCCGAGTTTCCGGATCAGCGCCGCCGCCGCCGCCGCGGTGCCTCCGGTGGCCAGCAAATCGTCAAGCAGCAAAACCCGCGCGCCCGGCTTGAGGGCGTCCACGTGCATGGCGATGGTCGCCGTGCCGTATTCCAGGGCGTAATCCTGCTCGATGGTTCGGTAGGGTAGCTTGCCCTTTTTGCGGATGGGCACCAGGCTGGCGCGCAGTTTCACCGCGGCGGCCGCGGCGAAAATGAAGCCGCGCGCGTCAATGCCCACGACGGCGTCCACCGCGCCGGGCTGGAATTTCCCGGTGAGCAGGTCCACCGCGCCGGCGAACAGGCGCGCGTCGGCCAGCAGGGGCGTGATGTCCTTGAACTGAATGCCCGGTTTGGGGAAGTCCGGGACGTTGCGGATGGCGCCTTCGATTTCGGCGGCGGTCGGCGTGGTCATGGGATCAGTCCTCCGTTTTCTTGCCGGTTTCGAGCCGTTCGATCATTTTGCGGAGCTTGCGCAGCGCCAGGTTCTGGATTTGCCGGACGCGCTCGCGGGTGACGCCGAATTTGGCGCCGACCTCCTCGAGCGTCTTTTCGGGGCCGCCGTCCAATCCGAAACGATAACGCAGAATCGTCGCCTCGCGGTGGTCGAGGTGTTTGACCAGTTCCTGCAACATGCCGGTGACGGTTTTGTCCTCGAGATCCTCGTAGGGCGTGGTGGCGTTTTCGTCCTCGACGACGTCCGAGAAATTGTTCGAGTCGTCGTCGCCGATGGGGGCGTCGAGGGAGGCGGGGCGGATGGCGGCCAGGCGCATCTGCCGCACGCGGGTGGCGGTCATGCCCAGTTCCGCGGCCAGTTCCTCGTCGCTCGGCTCGCGGCCCAGTTCCTCCTGCAATTTCATGGCGATGCGGCGCATCTTGGAGATCTTGTCCACCAGATGCACGGGCAGGCGGATGGTCTTGGACTGGTTGGCCAGTGCGCGTTTGATGGATTGCTTGATCCACCAGGAGCCGTAGGTGGAGAGCTTGCCGCCCTTCCTGGGATCGAACCGCTCCACGGCCTTCATCAGGCCGATGTTGCCTTCGCTGATCAAATCCAGCAGTGGCAGGCCAATCCCCTCGTAGTCGCGCGCGATCTTCACGACCAGGCGCAGGTTGGCCTTGATCATCTGTTCGCGGGCCTTCTTGTCGCCCTTCTTGATGCGCGCGGCCAGCACGATTTCCTCCTGCGGCGTCAGCAATTTGACCTGGCCGATCTCGCGCAGGTAAAGCTTGATGGCCGTGTCGCCGTCGTACCGTTCGCTCTCGCGCCGGATGAAGACGGTGGTGTCACCCTCGGCGACGGGCCTGGGCGGAGCGGCTGGGGCTTGTGCCGGGGCGGGAACGGCCGCGTGCCCCCGGCGTTTGGCCGACTGGTGCTTTTTGATCTTTGCCGCCATGTGCCGGAAAACGTTAAACGCGAAAAATGCGCGCGGGCAAGCAAATTAACGAATTGCCGCCACCCTCCCGGCGTCGGTGGTCTGAAGGTGGAAAGCCGTCAAATTCAGTTCCGGCTGCCGCGCGCCAGGGTGAGGAAATAAAGCAGTTGCAGCACGGCGCTGACCAGCGCGGCCACGTAGGTGAGCGCCGCGGCGTCGAGGACTTTGCTGACCCCCGCGCGCTCGTGCTCGTGGACCAGGCCGAGCCGGAACAACTGCTCCTTGGCGCGGCGGCTGGCGTCGTATTCCACCGGCAGCGTCACCAGTTGGAACAGCGTCAGGATGGCGAACACCCCGACGACGATGGGCAAAACCACCTTGAACAGGCCAAAGAGGATTCCCACGAAGAAAATGCCCATGTAGGCCATGCTGGCAAATTGCGTCACCGGCACCAGGGTCATGCGCAGGTTGAACAACCCATACGCCGCCTGGTGCTGCAACGCGTGGCCGGCCTCGTGCGCGGCCACCCCCACCGCCGCCACCGTCTGGCCATGGAAATTGTCGGACGAAAGGAACAGCGCGCGTTTGGCCGGGTCGTAATGGTCGCTCAAATGCCCGGGGATTTCCGCCACCGGCACGTCGCCAAGCCCGGCGCGATCCAGCACTTCGCGAGCCGCTTCCGCCCCCGTCAGGCCCGAATCCACCGGCACCTGGCTGTACTTGCCGTAGGCGTGCGACAACTTCATCTGGGCCCAGACGCCGATGAGCAGCCCGGGCAGCGCAACGAACAAAAGGTAATACGGGTCAAAATAAAACATACAATCCCTTTTATTGACAGCCAAATCGCTGTTTTCATTCAACAAAGCTGGCCGCGTGCCAATTCGATTTGCCTGAAGTTTGGCAGTTTGTCCGCGGCTTGAAGCAAATTTCTGCGCCAGCGTGTCTCAAATGAGACAGCGGCCCTGGCCCAGTTCAAATCTCCAATACCTTCTCAAAGCGGGTCAGATTCTTCGCGCCGCCGCCGGTGACGAGCGCGACGTCTTCCAGCCGCACGCCGCCGATTTGGCGATAGTAAAGGCCCGGTTCGACGGTCACCACGTGGCCGGCCTTCAAGGCTCCAGTCGAAAAGGCGCCCAGACGCGGGGCTTCATGAATTTCCAAACCCAGTCCGTGCCCCGTGCCGTGAAAAAACCCTTCCATCCGCCCGCGGCGCCGGCCCGTTTTGTAGCCGACCCGGGCAAAGAATTCCCGCACAGCCCGGTGAACCTCGGCGGTCGCCGTTCCGGCCCGGATTCTTTGAAAGGCGATTTGCTGGCCCCGCCGGACGGTGTCGTAAAGCTTGCGCGCGGCCTCGCCAGCGCGCCCGCGCACGACCGTGCGCGTGATGTCGCCAAAATAACCCGTGGCCTGTGAACGCGGAAAGATGTCCAGAATAATGGGCTCATGCGCGCGAAGCGGCCCATGTCCCCGCTCGTGCGGCGCGCACGACTGGCGCCCGCCGGCCACGATGGTGTTGGCGGCCAATCCCCCGGCTTGCAGCACCGCGCCGTCAATCACCGCGCGCAGCCGTTCGGAAGTCAGCGGCGCGCCGCGGTAAACCAATTGCCGCCGTCGGCCGATCTTAGAGCGCCGCAGCGCCTGCACGGCCGCGGCCATGCCGGCTTCGGCCATGGCCAGCGCCCCGGCGATGTGCCGAATCTCGGCGGCGGACTTGGTTTCGCGTTCGGGGAAAAATGTTCCGGCGCGCAGCCGGATGCGCACCCCGAGTTGTTCCAGTTCGGTGGCCAGACCGAGCGGGAAATTTTCCGGCACGGTGACCGCGCGGATACTTTTGCGGCGCAAAAGCCGGCGGATGACGTGGGCCGGCCGGGGTGACGGAATGCCCTCGCGCCGCAGCGTGTTCTGAATGCGGCTTAACGCCGCGACCCGGCAATGGGGCGCCTGCGCGCGAGCGCGGTCAATCTCCAGGTCGCTCATCACCAGCAGCGGACGGCGCCCGGACTTGAGCCAGATGAACGGGTCGGGCACGAACAGGCCGGTGGCGTAAAGCATGTTCGCGTCGCGTTCGCTGTCGGCCACCATGAGCAACGTGTCGGGCATTGCCGGGCCGGGTCCTCAGTTCACGAACGTGGGCGAAAGAAAATAGAGATAGCCGGGCTGCAGCTTCGGCACGTCGAGGCCCAGATCGAACTTGACGGTGTGCGCCGCCGACTCGCTCTGGCCGAACAGGCGCAGGAAATCGGAGATGTCGTAGCGTTCGCGGTATTCCACCAGGTTCGCCTTGGAAATGCCGGCCAGTTCCCGGGCGCGGGCGACGGCGTCCTGGAAATCGCCGAGTTGGTCCACGAAGCCGAGCTTGAGGGCTTCCGTGCCGGAGAGCACGCGGCCGTCGGCGTACTGGCTCCAGTCGTCCGCCAGCGCGCGGCCCTCGGATTTGTTCAACTGGTGCGCGCGGGCGCGGCCGGCCTGCACCACGTCCTTGAATTTTTGATAGGTCTGATCAATCAGATTCTGCACCATCACGTATTCCTCCGGCGGGATTTGGTTCGTTTCCCGCTCGCCGCTGAGCATGTCCTTGAACTTGCCGCTCTTGAAGGTTTCCGGCCAGATGCCGACCTTGTCCATCAAGCCGCGGTAGTTCCAGGTGTGCAAAATCACGCCGATGCTCCCGGTAATGGTCAGGTCGTTGGCCACGATCCAGCGGCAAGGCGAGGAGATGTAGTAGCCGCCCGACGCGGCGAGGCTGCCCATGGAGCAGACCACCGGTTTGTGGGACTCGTCCTGAAAACTCTTGATGGCGCGGTAAATCTGGTCCGAGGCCATGACCTCGCCGCCTGGGGAATTGACCTTGAGGACCACCGCTTTGACCCGGGCATCGCGCCGGGCGCGGCGCAACTGGGCGCGGATCACGTCCACCATGCTGTTCCCGGCCTGGTCCAGGGTCTGGCCGGTGATGATGCCGTCCACCGTGATGACCGCGATTTTATTGTCGGCGTGATGGTCCTCCAACAGCCATTCCTCCAGCCGCGGACCCGCCACGCTCGCGCCGCCGCTCGGGAAGGTGTTGTTGAAGCTGAAGGCCCGGGAAAGAAAAGCGAAGTTGCCCAAAACACTGATCGCCAGCAACCCGATCAGAATGATGGCGGCGATCATCCAGCCCCGGCTCCGGCGCGGCGGAGGCGGCGCGGGGGCGATGACTGGCGGTGTCAGCGGCGGCGGGGGTGGCGCGCCAGGAGAAGCATTCATTTCCATAATTAAGCGGAAAACTAGCTCAAAGCCGGCGGCGCGGCAAGACCGATCGCCATCGGCAAAACCTTGATCCCCATCGCCATCTCGAATTCTCCTTCCGGTCACGGCGCTTGAGGGCGCGATCCAGATCGAGAATGGACGCTTACCAGTATTGATGCACCAGCGGCTTGATTTCCGCGTCGTAAATCGCCCTGATTATTTCCAGGGTCGCGCCGGGCAAGGGCGGCAAATCAGACGCGCCGATGTTTTCGGCGACCTGCGCCGGACGCTTGGCGCCGGGAATCGCGCACGTCACGGCCGGAAATTCGAGAATCCAGCGCAGCGCCAATTGCGCCATCGTGGCGCTTTTCGGGACCAGCGCCTTCAGCGCCTCCACCGCGCGCAGGCCCGTTTCGAAATCCACGCCCGAAAAGGTTTCGCCGCGGTCAAACGCCTCGCCGTGGCGGTTGAAGGCGCGGTGATCATCCTTGGAAAACTGGCTCTGGCGCGTGAATTTGCCCGAGAGCAGGCCCGAGGCCAGCGGCACGCGCGCCAGGATCCCGACGCCGCGTTTTTGGGCCTCGGCGAAAAACAACTCCGCCGGCCGCTGGCGGAACAGATTGAAGATGATCTGCACGGTCTGGACACCGGGAAACTCGATGGCCTTGAGCGCCTCCTCAACCTTTTGGACGCTCACGCCGTAATAGCGGATTTTGCCCGCCTGCACGAGGTCGTCGAGGATGCTGAACACCTCGGGCATATAATACACTTCAAACGGGGGACAATGCAGTTGCAGCAAATCAAGCGCCTCGGCCTCCAGATTTCTCAGACTGCGCTCCACGAAGGCGGTGAGGTTGGCGCGGTTGTAGCCCTCGGGCGTCTGGCGTTTGAGACGGCGGCCGGCCTTGGTGGCGATGAAAAAGGGTTCCTGCCGCTCTTTTTTCAACCGGGCCAGCAGGCGTTCGCTGCGGCCGTCGCCATAGACGTCCGCCGTGTCGAAAAAATTCACGCCGCCGTCGAGGGCGGCGTGGAGCGCGGCGAGCGATTCCTGGTTGTCCACGCCGCCCCAGGCGCCGCCGATGGCCCAGGCGCCGAAGCTGATTTCCGACACCTTCCAGCCTGTTCGTCCCAGTGTGCGATAATTCATAATGCTGAGTTTGTTCCCAAGCGAATTGTTATTGGAGGAATCTTCCCAGATGTGGTCAACTTTATAAAATGCGCGCCTGATCTCTATCGCGTTCCGGCAAAAGTCGCCGCCTGATTTGCTGGTCAATCATTTTGCGTCGAAGTCTATCTTCGCAACATCCCCGGCAGACCGCCCCCCATGCGGGCCATCATCTTCTGGAACTTGCCCATCTTCTTCATCATCTGCTGCATCTGGAAGAATTTGTTCAGCATCGTGTTCAGTTCCGTCACGCTCACGCCGCTGCCGGCGGCGATGCGGCGGCGGCGGCTAGCGTTGAGGATCTGCGGGCTTTTGCGCTCCTTCGGCGTCATCGCGCAAATCATGCCTTCCATCCGCTTGAATTCCTTTTCCTGCTTGGAAATGTCGGTCTGTTTCAAGGCCTCGGCGCCGCCGGGCAGCATTTTCACGACGCTCTCGAGCGAACCGAGCTTTTTCATCGCGCGCAATTGCTCCAGAAAATCTTCCAGCGTGAATTCGCCCTTGCGCATCTTTTCCTCGAGGCGCCTGGCGTCCTCCAAGTCCACGGCCTCGGCGGCCTTCTCCACCAGGCTGACGACGTCGCCCATGCCGAGGATCCGCGAGGCCATGCGCTCGGGATGAAACGGCTCGAACTCGTCCAGCTTCTCGCCGACGCCGGCGAACTTGATGGGCTTGCCGGTGACGGCCTTCAGGCTCAACGCCGCGCCGCCGCGCGCGTCGCCGTCGAGCTTGGTCAGGATGGCGCCGGTGATTTGCAGCGCCTGGTCGAAATGCGTGGCCACGTTGACGGCTTCCTGGCCGGTGGCGGCGTCCAGCACCAGCAGGATTTCCAGCGGCTTCACGAGGTCGCGCAGGCGGACCAGTTCCTGCACCAGCGGCTCGTCAATCTGCAACCGCCCGGCGGTGTCGAAGATGAGAACGTTGCGGTTGTTGGTCCGCGCAAAATCCAGGGCTTCGCGGGCGATCTTCAAGACATCCGTTTCGCCGCGCTTCAAAAAAACCGGCAGGGCCAGTTGCTTGCCGAGCGTGTCCAGCTGGTCCATCGCCGCCGGACGGTAAACGTCCGCGGCCACCAGGAGCGGCTGGCGGCCTTGCTTTTGGAGCAGGCGCGCGAGCTTGCCGCTGGAGGTCGTTTTGCCGGAACCGTGCAGGCCCGCCATCAGAATGGAGCTGGGGTTGCCGCCGAGGTTCAGGCCGGCATTTTGCGAGCCGAGCAATTCGACGAGTTCGTCGTGGATGATTTTGATGATTTGCTGGCCGGGCTGGATGCTCTGGACCACCTCCACGCCGATGGACTTGGTCTTGACGCGCTCGATGAAGTCGCGGGCGACCTTGAAATTCACGTCCGCCTCCAGCAATGCCATGCGCACCTCGCGCAGGGAATCGCCGACGTTGGCCTCGGAAATCTTTCCCAGGCCGCGCAGGTTGCGGAAGGCGCTCTGGAGCTTGCTGCTTAACGAATCGAACATCTTTCCAGCTTAACCCAGGACCGCCGCGGCGCGGAGGAAAAATTGCGGATGAATTCCCTCCGTACGCCGCGGGCCGGGCGCATCGTTATTTGAAGAAATTTTTGACGGCCGCGGCCACCCGCAGGATTTGGGCCTCCGTCAACTCGGGATAAATCGGCAGGCTGAGCACTTCGCGCGCGGCCTTTTCGGCGACGGGAAAGTCCCCGGGTTTGTGGCCCAGCGCCGCGTAGCATTTTTGCAGGTGCAGCGGGAGCGGATAATGCAGCGCGGAACCGACCCCGTGAGCTTCGAGGTGCTTCTTCAAATCATCGCGGCGCGGATGGCGGACGGCGTAAATGTGGTAGGCGCTTTCGGCGCCGGGGGCTTCGCGCGGCAGTTGCAGCGGGGTGTCGGCGAGCAGTTCATGATACCGGTGCGCCACGCGGCGGCGTTCCGCCGTCCACTTCGCCAGGTGTTTCAGCTTCACGCCCAGCACCGCGCCTTGAAAACCCTCCATGCGATAATTGTAGCCGACTTCATCGTGATGATAGCGCACGGTGGAGCCGTGTTCACGAAGGGCGCGGGCGCGCCGGTCGAAGGCCGCGTTATGGGTCACCAGCGCGCCGCCTTCGCCGCAGGCGCCCAGGTTTTTTCCGGGATAAAAGCTGAAGCAGGACATTTCCCCGAAGGCGCCGACGACCTGGCCGTGGTATCTGGCGCCGTGGGCCTGCGCGGCGTCCTCGACCAGCGGCAAGCGGTGCTTGCGGCAGACCTCCAGAACTGCCTTCGCGTCGAACGGATGACCGTAAAGATGCACGGGCAACACCGCCTTCGTGCGCGGCGTGATGGCGTGTTCCATCAACTTTGGGTTCAGATTGAACGTCGCGTCGTCAATGTCCACGTAAACCGGCTTGGCGCCGCAGTAGGAGACGGCCCAACTCGTGGCCACAAAGGTGAAGGGCGTGGTGATGACCTCGTCGCCCGGACCCAGGCCCAGCAATCGCATGGCCACGTGCAAGGCGGAGGTGCCGCTGTTGAAGCCGACGCAATGGGCCGCGCCGATGTAGCGGGCGAAATCCGTTTCGAATTGCGCCACGTCCGGGCCCAGGCAGAAGGAACAATGGTCAACCGTGCGCGCCAGCGCGGCGTCAATTTCCCCGCGGATGCCGCGGATCTGCGCGGGGAGATCAAAGTATGGAATGTTCTCGGCCATTTCGCGGGAGGATAAGCAACGAGCGCAACTTTTGCCAGCAAAGAGTGCGGAGACGCAAACGCGCTGGAGGGATGAATCGCCGCGCCTGACCCCGGCCGGCAAACGCAAGGCGGCGAAGATTGCCGCTTTGCCGGACTTGCGGCAAGGTGCTTAGGAAGTTTGATCGGCCTCGTTCCCGGCGCGGCGCTCCCAGCGGCGTGGCGCGCGCTCGGGCAGGCTCGTGTCCACCTTCGCATAATAGGTGTCCTCGCCAAACCGCGCGTCGGCCTCCTGCTGCAATTTCAGGGAGGGCGTGACGGCAAACCGCTCGCTGGTCTCGACGAAAACGACCTCGCCCCCCGGACGCACAAAGCAGAGGAACAACGGGCACTTGCCCGGATGGGCGGCGACCAGTTCGCGCGCGACCTCCAGTTGTTCCGGTTCCACGTGCGCGGTGTGCAGCCGCAGATGCACCTGCTTGGTGAATTTGTTGGGCGCCTGTTCCAGCGGCAGGATTTCCTGCGGGAATATCTTCGGCCGCTCGTCGCCGGTGTTGACCTCGCCGACGACCAGGATGGCCTGGTTCGGTTTGAGCAGGCCGCGGTAACGCTCGTAGTTGTCGTTCATGCACAGCACCTGCACCGTGCCCTCCAAGTCTTCGAGCGTCACCATGGCGTAGGGTTTGCCGGATTTTTTGGAGACGCTGTTCTGCACGCCGGCGATCAACCCGCCCACGCGCGTCAGGCTGCGGTTGGGCAGTTCGGCCAGCCTGGCCGTGTTGGTCAGCGCGTATTTTTCCAGGATCGGCGCCAGAGGCGTCAAGGGGTGGCCGGTGACGTAAAAGCCGAGCAGTTCCTTTTCGTAGGCCAGCAGTTCGTGCTGCGGCCATTCGGGCAGATTACTGAGGTTTTCCGGCATCGGCGGCGCCTGCTCCTCGAGCGCGCCGAAGAGCGAGCTTTGGCCCTTTTGGCGGTCGGACAGGATGGCGGCGGCGCGCGCCAGGGTGCGTTCGATTTGCGCGAACAGGGTGGCCCGCGTCTGGCCGAAACAGTCGCACGCACCGGCCTTGATCAGCGCCTCGAGGGTCTTGCGATTGACCGTCCGCCCGTCCACGCGCTGACACAGATCGGACAGCGAGGTGAATTTGCCGCCTTCGTCCCGCGCCTTCAAAATGCCTTGCACGGCGACTTCGCCGACGTTTTTGATGGCGGCCAGACCGAAGCGGATGCCGCGGCAGGGCGCGTCACTCCGTTCGCGCCGCCCGGTCGGTTCGGCGGCCGGAGGACTGGCCGCCTTGCCTGCCGCCTTGCCCGCCGGCTCGAAATAGACGCCGCTCTCATTCACGTCGGGGCCGAGCACCTCAATGCCGAAGGCCCGGGCCTCGGCGATGTATTGGCTCAACTTGGCGGTGTCCGCCAGGTCGTTGGTCATCATCGCGCAGAAGAATTCCACCGGAAAATTCGCCTTGAGATAGGCGGTTTGGTAGGCGACCACGGCGTAGGCGGCGGCGTGGGACTTGTTGAAGCCGTAGCCGGCGAACTTTTCGAGCAAATCGAAAATCTGGTTCGCCTTCGCCTTGGGAATCTTGTTTCTCTCGGCGCAGCCCTTGACGAACGCCTCGCGCTGCTGCCGCATCTCCTCGACTTTTTTCTTGCCCATCGCGCGCCGGAGCAGGTCGGCGCCGGCAAGGGTGTAGCCGGCCAACACCTGCGCCGCCTGCATCACCTGCTCCTGGTAAATCATGATGCCGTAGGTCTCGCGGCAAATCGGCTCCAGCAGGGGATGTTCATATTCATTTTTCACCTCGCCGTGGCGGCGGCGGATGAACTCGGGAATCAGCTCCATCGGCCCGGGACGATACAACGCCACCAGCGCGGTGATGTGCTCGATGGAACTGATTTGAAACTTGCGGCACAGGTCGCGCATCCCGCCGGATTCCAACTGGAACACGCCCAGCGTCTCGGCCCGGTTGAGCAGGTTGTAGGTCTTGGCGTCGTCGAGCGGCAGCCGGTCAATCTCCACGTCCAGGCCGCGCGTGCGCCGGACCATGTCGCAGGTGTTGCGGATGACGGTCAGCGTCTTCAAGCCGAGAAAATCCATTTTTAGCAGACCCAGTTCGCCCACCGGGTTCATCGCGTACTGGGTGACGAGCGTGCCGCTCTCGTCCCGCTTGAGGGGCAGCAGGTTGACCAGCGGCTGGTCGCCGATGACGACGCCGGCGGCGTGGACGCTGGCGTTGCGCGTGAGGTCCTCCAGAATGAACGCCGTGTCCACCAGTTCGCGCGTGACCTCCTCGGTCTCGTAGGCCTCCTTGAACTCCGGCGACTGCTGGAGCGCCTTCTTCAAGTCCATCTTCAGGTCGGTGGGAATCATTTTCGCCAGCCGGTCGCCCTCGCCGTAGCTCAATCCCATCACCCGCGCCACGTCGCGCACCACGCTCTTGGCGCCCATGGTGCCGAAGGTGATGATTTGCGCGACGGAATCGGCGCCGTATTTTCCGCGGACGTACTCGATGACGTCGGCGCGGCGGTCGTCGGCGAAATCAATGTCAATGTCCGGCGGATTGACGCGCTCGGGGTTCAGGAAGCGCTCGAACAACAGGCCGTAGCGGATCGGATCCACGTTGGCGATTTCCAGCAGGTAGGTGACCAGGGAGCCGGCGGCGCTGCCGCGCGCGACGCAGGACACGCCCATCTCGCGGCCTTTGCGCACGAAATCCCCGACGATCAGGAAGTAGGAAATGAAACCGGTCTTCTCGATGACCGCCAGTTCGTGCCGGAGCCGGTCCATGATGGCGTTCAAGGCGGCGGCGACGCCGGGGTCGTCCATGGCGGCGCCGGCGCCCGCGTAGGTCGGCAAATGTTTCGGATCGTCAACGCCCTCGACGAGGAACTCCTTTCCTTCCGCCCGCGCGCGAATCGTGTAGCGGCGGAACAATCCTTCCGCGAGCAACCGGCGCAGATAGCCTTCGCGCGTGAAATGTTCCGGCGGATGAAACACCGGGTAATGCAGCCTGCCGAACTCGATCTGGACGTTGCATTTCTCGGCGACTTCGAGCGTGTTCTTCACCGCCTCGGGCGTTTCGGCGAAACGCGCCTTCATCTCCTCCGCCGACCGCAGATAAAACTGCTCCGGCTCGTAGCGCAACCGCTTGGTGTCGGCCAGTTGCGTCTGGGTGCCGATGCAAATCAGGCAGTCATGGGCGCGCCAGTGGCCCTTTTCGACGTAATGGACGTCGTTGGTGGCGACGAGTTTCAGGCCGAACTCCCCGGACCATTGGATCAAATGCCTATTCACCTTGGCCTGCTCGGCGATGCCGTGATTCTGCAGTTCCAAATAGAAATTCTCCGGCCCGAGCGTTTGCCGGAACCAGTCCACCACCTCGCGCGCCTGGTCAGGCTGGTCCTTGAGAATGAGGTCGGGAATCTCGCTGGCCAGACAGCCGGACAGGGCGATGAGGCCGTCCTTGTGCGCGGCCAGCAGTTCCTTGTCAATGCGCGGCTTGTAATAGAAACCTTCCAGATGCGCGGCGGTGACCAGCCGGATGAGATTCTTGTAGCCCGCCTCGTCCTTGGCGAGCAATCCCAGGTGATGATCCACGTCGCGCCCGCCGCCGGCGTTGGTGGTTTTTTTTTCCAGGCGGCTGCCCGGCGCCACATACACCTCGCAGCCGATGATGGGCTTGAGGCCCCGGTCGCGCGCGGCCTTGTAAAAATCAATGACGCCATACATCGCGCCGTGATCGGTGATGGCCAGCGCCGGAAACCTCAGCTCACGCGCCTTGTCCATCAACCGGTCCAGGCGGCAGGCGCCATCGAGCAACGAATACTCGGTGTGCAGATGGAGATGGACAAAGTCAGCATGCGACATGGAGCCAGTTTAGCTCCCCGGCCCGAAGACACCAAGACACAAAGTTGTGGAAAATGTTTTGGAAAATCATTTTCAATGGTCTGGTCTTGTGTCATGTTGGAAATTGCAATGGTCAGCAACCTTTTCAACGAACGAATTCACGTTGCGGAGTCATTCTCCGAAGAGGAACGTTTGTCTTTGATCTGTGCCGACGCGCTGGAATGCGCAAAATCGCTGCCTGCAAATTTCTTTTCCCTCATCATCACTTCGCCCCC
>JAGWMQ010000172.1 GCA_028873125.1 Verrucomicrobiota bacterium
TTCGCCGGTCATGTGATTGTGGATCGCCACGATGTTGATGCCGCCCGCGCGTAACGCCTTCAACACGCCCTGCAATTCGTCTTCATGCACCGCAAAATCGCCATCCACAATGGCATTGTCATCCGTCCCGCCGAATGCCGCCCAGGTGGCCACACCCATGTCGCCGCCCATTGTCATGCCCATTGCCGTGGTCTCGCGCGGGAAGGTTAGTTTCAGCATTCCGTTGTTGCTCTGCCCCTGCTTGCCTAGGATGCGCTCGATGGGCGCGGCGGTGATGGCATTTTTCGCCGGAGGCTGTCCGCCAAAGCTCGTCGCCGGTTGCGGATGGGCCGCGCGAACTCGCTTTTCCGCGTCCAACATCGCGCGCACTCCGGCCGCCAGCTTTTCCGCCGGACCCTGGCTGCCGATGTGCATGAAATAAACCTTGGGGTCATCGTAGAAAAAATGGTTGTGCAGCGCGGTGACCGACAGACCGTTGTCCAAGGCGGCGCTCATGACGGGATTGACTTCGTCTCGAAACAATACAAAGTCGCCCATGACAATGGCATGGGCGTCCGTCCCGGTGAACGCCGCCCACGAACCCAAGCCGCGAAACGGTTGCATAAGCCAGCCGTCCACGCTGACTTTTATGTCCGTCCGCGGTGTGCTGACCTTGAAAACGTTCTCCTTTTGGTTGAGCACGCCCTTCAAGCCGGTGATTTGTTCAATCCTGGCGGTGTTGAGTTGTTCCGCGTTGACGTTCAGGGCGAGAACGACTGCGGGCATTGTAATGAACCAATGTTTTGTTTTCATTTCATTTTCTCCTTTGTTGAGCCTCGCGGCTGTTTGAGTTTGAATTGAATCGCCGACCGGCAAGCGGTTGATGAATTGGTTGGGGAGTTGCAGGCATAATCTGTCGTTATTTGAACGGCGGCGAATTCGTCCGGCCTCCACCGGCCTCCAAAGTTCCCCCAATCGCCCGGCTCAAGTCGTATTCCGCTTTGTCGTATTCGGCGAGGATGTCCAGATAATCCGCACGCGCCTGTGCCAACGCCTGCTGCGCCTGGATGTTTTCGAGCACCACGCCAACGCCAAAATCCTTGCGCTGTTGCGTCAGGCGCAACGTTTCGTCCGCCGTCGTCAAATCGGTTTGCGCGGTCGCAAGCTGGTCGTGCAACGAATCCGCGCGGGTCCGGGCTTCGACCACTTCGCGCAAAATTTGGTCGTGGATTTTTTCCTCCGCCGCGCGCCGCGCATCCAGTCGCGCCCGGCTCGAATGAATTTTGCCAAAGTCAAATAGTCCGCCCGGACCAATGCGCCACGTCACCCCGGCGAACAGGTCGGATTCGGGGCCGAAGTTTCCCGGCCCGGCGTCCGGCCCGCCGCCCAGTCTGCCACCGAAGTATTGGGCTTCGATTGTCGGAATCAATGGCCCGTAAGTCGCGCCGTTTTTAACGTCGCGTGCGGCCAGCGTCAGTGCGCGGTTCCGTTGCAATTCAGGGCGGTTCTGCAATGCCTGCCGGGCGAGCGCGTCCAGCGTGGCGTTAGTTTCAACGAGTGTCAACGGCACCAAGTCGGATGCTTTGGGAACCAGTTCCACGGTCGCGTCCAGATGAAGCATTTGCGCGAGCTGCGCGGCGGCGACACGCTGCCGTTCAACGGCGCGCCGGAGCAGAATTTGATCGTGTTCAGTTTCGGTCTGCGCGCGCAGTTCGTCGCCTTTGAACGCGATGCCGGCAGCTACAGCCTCATGCAGTTGGTTTTGATAATCCCGCGCAATCTGCAATGCCTCATCCGCCGCGCCGACAAGTGCCTGCGCCTTGGCCAGATCGAAATAACCCTGCGCGGCGGCGAGCACGGCGTCCTGCCGTTGTGCATCGAAGGCGTGGCTGGCGGCGTTGGCAACCTGCTTGGAGGCGAGTGTGGTGTAAATCGCGTCGCCCAAATCCATCTGCGCTGCGACCGTCGCGCCCGGTGAGTAGGACTGAAAATGCGCGTCGGAGATCGTCCCCGCCGGCACCGCCTGCGCGACGCCATCGCGCCGGTGATACGACACGCCGGGCGCAAGCCACGGGAAAAATTTTTCGAGCGCGCTGGCACGGTCGGCCTGGGCTTCCTTGAGCCGGTCGCGCGCGATTTGCACGTCGAGATTTTGCGCCCCGGCCAGCCGCAACGCCGTCGGCAAATCAATCGGCAGTGTGTCGGAATTGGTTTGCTGCGCCGACGCGAATACAATTTCCGCCGCGAGCGCCAGCACCGCCCCAATCGCAAGTCGCAGGTTGTAAGACGTAAATTTCATCGGGTTGTGACCGGCTGGCCGTTGTTCAAGGTTTGATTTCCCAAAACAATCACCGCTTGATCCGATTTGACGCCGGTAATGATTTCGACGTTGGTGCCATCGCTGAATCCGGTTTTGACCGGCGTTTTCAATGCTTTGCCAGCTTCAACCGTGAAAACCGACGGGCCAGTTTTTTCCGTCAGCACCGCGCTAATTGGCGCCAGCAGCGCATCGGCTTTTCGTTCGACGCCAAGTTTAACAGTGACATACATGCCGGGGCGCAGCGCGCGGTCAGGATTCGCGATTTCAATTTCGGCAATCATCGTTTTGGTGGTTTGGTCGAGCGCATATTCAAAGCGCGTCACGTTGTCGGTGAACTCGCGTCCAGGGAATTCCTCGGCAGTGATGGTCGCAGGCGTTGCGGTGGTGATGGAGGGCACTTCGTTTTCCGGCACCGCCACGTCCACACGCGCGCGGCTGAAATCCATAATCGTGACCACTGCTGCCGGGTTGGCCGCACTGCCGGACGTGGCCGCGGGAATGAACGCGCCAGTATCCACCCAGCGGCGTGTGACGATGCCATCGAACGGCGCGATGATTTGGGAATAGGCAAGCAGGTCGTTAATGCGTTTCAGATTTGCCCGCGCCACGTCGCGCTGGCCTCGGGCGTCGTCCACCGTTTCGGGCATGACGAGGTCGGGCGCTTTTTGCGCGGCGGCCCGGATGCGCGCGTAATTGGTTTCGGCTACCGCCAACTCCGCTTCGTATTTGGGCCGCTCGGCGAGCAACTCCGGGTCTTCGATTTGGGCCAGAACTTCGCCCTGCGTCACCGCGTCGCCTTTGTCCACGGCAATTGTCTTGAGATAACCGGGAATTTTCGCGTAAAGCGTCGCGGCCTGCAAAGGGAAGACGTTGCCGGGCAGTGGGATACTTCGCGTGATTTCGCCGCGATGCAGGCGAACGGTTGAAACGTGAATCGGCGCCGGCGGCTTGGCGGAGTCTTCAGCGGCGTCGCGGCGGCAACCGCAAAACACGACGCCAAGCAACGCGGCGCACAACGAAAATTGAAGCGGATTCATTCTCATAGTCGGTTCATTTGGCGGAAGAACAAAGCGAACTGGCCGGATCATCGGGGTCCAGCGAAGCCGAACGACGATGGCTGCGCCCCTGCACGATGGCAAACACCGCTGGCAGCACGAGCAACGTGGCCAACGTGGCCATTGCCAACCCGCCCACCACCGCCCGGCCAAGCGGCGCGGTTTGCTGGCCGCTTTCGCCCAGTCCCAAACTCATCGGCGTGATGCCGGCGATCATCGCCGCGCTGGTCATCAAAATGGGGCGCAGACGGCTTTGGGCGCCCTCAACCGCCGCCGCGTCTGCCGCCGCTCCTCCAATGCGGCTGCGCTCGGCAAACGTAACCAGAAGAATCGCATTCGCCACCGCCACGCCCACGGCCATTATAGCGCCCATGAAGGATTGGATGTTCAAAGTCGTTCCGGTCAGCCACAGCGCAAGCACGACACCCGCGACCACGGCTGGAACCGTTGAGACGACAATCACGGAGAGCTTCAGCGATTGAAAGTTGGCCGCCAACAACAAGAAAATCACGACCACTGCCAACAGGAGGCCGGTGCGCAGGCCATCCAACATCTGTTGCATGGGCACCACCTGTCCTCGCACGGCGACGTTCACGCCCCTCGGCGGGGCGCCAAGTTCGGCGATGGTCTGCGTTACCTGCTTCGCGGCACTGCCCAAATCAGTGCCCGGCGCGAGATTGGCAGTTACGGTAATCATGCGCTGCATGTTGTAGCGGTCGTATTCGCCAACCGTGGTGCCCTCCGCCACCCGGGCAAGGTTGCGAAGCAAAATGGGATCGCCATCATGGCGGATGATGGGAACATTCTTGACCTCTTCCACTGAAGTCATGTCCTGCTGCGGAACCTGCACCTGAATCTGGTAGGCCACGCCACTGTTGGGGTCGGCCCAATAATTTGGCACGACAAACCGGCTCGAAGAAGTCGCCGGCGTCAGCGACCGCGAGACATCGGCCATTGTCACTCCCATCAAACCGGCGCGCTCACGATTAACGGCCACATTCACCGTCGGATAATCCAGCGCCTGCCCAAATTGCACGTCGCGCAAGACCGGAATTTTTTGCAGTTTGGCCTTGACGCTTTCCGCGAACCGGCGATCCGCCGCCAGGTTTGGACCGCTGACCGCCACTTCAATCGGCGTGGGGGCGCCCAGACTCATCACGCGGCTGATGATGTCGCCAGGCTCGAATGAAAAACTCACATCCGGGAATTTTTCGGCGAAGATTTTTCGGAGGCGTTCCTTGAGTTGTTCGATGCGAACCGGAGTTCCGGGTTTCAACTGCACCTGGACGACCCCCTCTTGTGGGCCGCCATTCCAAAGGTAAATCAAATTGATGGGATAGCTCGCCGGATGCACGCCGACAAATCCGAGGGTAATCTCGACATTGGTCGGACCGACTTGATTTTTGATGATGTCCAAAGCCTGAAGTGCGATGTGCTCGGTGCCATCAATGTCCGTGCCAGCCGGAGCACGCAGACGCACCTGAAGCTGGCCGGCGTCCACCTTCGGGAAAATGTCCTTGCCCAGCCGTGGGGCGACCAAACCTATAACCAAGCCCGCAACCGCGGCATATGCACAAATGACCAGCCAGCGCATACGAACGGTTTTCTGCGCTAGACACGCATAACGTTTTTGAAATCGGGCAAACAAGGTCGCTTTCGGTTGCCCCCCAGGAGTCTGTTCATGTCCCCGCAGAACCCAAACTGACAAGATGGGCAGGAGCGTGTTTGACAATAAATAGGAGGCGACCATCGAGAAGCCAACGGCAAGTGAAAGCGGCAGGAACATCGCCTTGGCGGCTCCCACCATGAAAAACGCGGGAACGAACACCGCCAGCACACACAACATCGCGATGAGCAAAGGCAGAGCGACTTCGCGGACGGAATCCACCACGGAGCGGGCGACGACCTTGCCGCGCTCCAAATGCGTGTGGATGTTTTCAACGACCACCGTGGACATATCTACCAGAATGCCGATGGCCAGCGCCAAACCGCCGAGCGTCATGATGTTGACGGTTTCTCTGGTAATCCAAAGCGCCAGCACCGCGCCCATTAAAGCGAGCGGAATGTTGATGACGACAATCAAGGCGCTTCGCCAATCGCGTAGAAACAAAA
>JAGWMQ010000035.1 GCA_028873125.1 Verrucomicrobiota bacterium
GGTTCAATCCCAGATGCTGGGGCGCAAGGTCAGTTTTCGCCATTGCTGGTCCCGGAGATATTGAATCAAGCGGGGATCGGCCACGCGCCGGGCGCGGTGGCTCCAGCAACCGCTGAGGTAGCCGCAGCCCAGGCCGGCCGCGTTGATCAGGAACGGCCTTCGGAAGACTCGCTTCAGGCATTTTACAAACATGAACAGCGGGTGATAACCGGTGATGTAATTGGCCCGTCCGTTTTTCACCCCGTCGCGCCAGGCGCCGTCGGCGGAGCCGGTCTTCTTGAGCTGATGGACTTTCAGCCCGCGGAAGGTGCGGGTGTTCCAGCCCAGCATGTTCGCCGTGAGTTCGTCTATGGTGTCCCAGCCGGGGGCCTTGAGAAGCCCGCCTATCTGCTCCCAGCATTCCCTCCGGTAAATCTTGGTGGCGCCGCGGACATGAAAGTGCGGATCGCCGCGGACCTCCTCGACCAGCCGGCCGTGTTGGAGCCGGCAAACCGTTCCGCCTCCGATGCCCAGCCGTGGATTGTCCGCGAAACGGGTGAAACACTGCTCGAAATAGTTGGGATCAAAGGCGAGGTCGCCACCCAGTTTGGCGAGAAACTCCCAAGGCTCGGATTGGACCAAGGCATAGCCGTCGTAGAAGGCTTCGACGACTCCTCCTCCCGATTTGCGAAAACCGCGGTCCGGACGATGCACCGTGCGGATCCAGGCATGTTGTCCGGCCGCCGCATCCATGATCAATCCAGTGTCATCCGCGGAGCCGTCGTTGACGATGACCCACTTCAACGGCTTGCGCGTCTGCGAGACCACCGAATCAATGGTCTTCCGGAGGTGTTTCCCCTCGTTGCGCACCGGGGTGATGACCGCGTAGTTCATCGGTGGATGGCCGGCGGCTCAAGGCGGAAATGCCGAAACACGGAAAGCAAAAAGCGGGGCGCAATCCTGATCGGGCAAGACTGTTGCGCTTCGCCGGGCGTCACCGGGCGAACAGGCCGCCCACCGCGCCGATGAATCGTTCCCTTTCCAAGGACCAGAGGTGCCGCTCGTAAACTTCGCGACCGCGCGCGACGTAAGCGGCTGACTCCGCCGGATGCCCATGCACCCAGCGGATGGCCCGGGCAAGGTCCTCGGCGCTGCCAGGCTTAAAAAAAATGATCTGGCTGTCGTCGAAATAATCGCGGATGCCCGGGGTGTCCGGCACAATGACCGGCTTTTCCATGCTGAGATATTCAAAAATCCGGGTGGGAAAATTGATCTCTGTAAAGGGCGTCCGGAGGTTTGGAATGACGCCGAGATCGGCCTGCTGAATCGCCGCCGGCACGTCGTCGAGTCGGCACAGTCCGTGATAACGGATCCGCCCGTTCAATCCCATTTTCCTGGCGTCCTCCAGAATCCGGCTCAAATAAATATTCCGTTCCCCAAATATGTCCAGCACCATGTCGGGCAGTTCCCCGGACAACTGGGTCAGCGCCGCGATGGCGGTGCCCAACCCGTGGCGTTCCACGATCAGGCCGTGATAGAGCAGCCGAAATTCCGTTTTGGGAGGATGGCCGGTGCCTTCCGCCGAAGGTGGCACGGGGTCGAACGTCTCTTCGTCTCCGAGCACCGCGCCCACACCGTGGCGGGTCACGAAGAGTTCCTGATACGCCCGGCTTTTCGACAGGGAGGAATTCCCGGCGTATTTCGCCGCGGGCCGGCGGGGATCAAAGATTTCCTCATCCGGGGCATTCATGATGACTTGGACTTTTGAAGGCGGGCAACCGCGCATGCAAAACAGCCGGCGAAATGCCTCGTTGGGAGTCAGCACCAGTTGCGCAAACCGGATGCTCCATCTTTCCAGCCGCTTCAGCAGCCGCACCAGGCCGGAGTCCTCTTTTATTCCGTGGATCGTCTGATACAGCTCCGGCATGGGGTCGTGCAAATCCAGGATGATTTTGGCGCCCAACAGGCGCGGCACCAGCGCGGCAAACACCAGCGCGTCCGGCATGTTGTGGATGTGGACCAGGTCGTATCTTTTCCGGAACGACCGGGCGGTCAGGGACGCGAAGGCCCGCAAAAAAAACCAGCCGTAATTGCGGAAATACGCCGTCTTGCGAAAGCGGTCGTGCCGAATGGGAATGCGGGTCACACGCAGCGGCCCGTGGACTTCCTCCTTCGGCAGGGCGCTGTTTTTATGAAGACAAATCACGTCCACGGCCATGCCCTGGTCCAACAGCGCCTCGAGTTCGCGCCGGGGCCTCGCATCAAAGACAATTCCGGAATACAGGAGCACGGCGGCGCGTTTGCCGCGCAGAGAACCTCGAACAGAATGCCTCTCCCCGTTGACCCCGGCCGCGTCGCCCTCCGATGATTTGGGGGAAGCGTGCGGCACTTCACGGAGATGCCACGCGGCCAGTTCGCGGGGCAAGGGTTTCCAGAAGGACGGTGCATGGCGTTGGCGCGCGTATTCAAGAAACCGCCGGTAAAATTCCACCGGGAAAGTGCGGAGCGAGGCCGGTTCGTCAGGAAACCGGAGATAATCCGGATGCACGTTGACCAGCGCCATCCCGCCACGCTCGGCGATCCAATCCAGCTTTTGGAGCCAGATTTCCGGCGAGGTCTCACGCAGGACCAGGAACAGGGTTGAATCCTGGGGCAGCGTGTAGGGCAACTCCACGTAGCCGGGCCGCGAAGCGGCAGGAGATGGAAGATGGGAGATGGGAACTGCGCCGCGCGTATCGCGCGAAACCCAGAAGGGGAAAATGGTGCCGGCGCCCTCGGGCTGCGGCTCGAAGGGGTCGGAGTCGAAGGTGGAGGCGTCGTATTGGATGTTCAACTCATGCAACCAGTCGAGGTTGCGAAGCATGAAGGCGGAACGAAATCCGACTGCCCCCCATTCCTTCAAGTAGTGGTTGATCCATTTCGCATTTTCCGAAAAAGCCTCGCGTGTCCAGTAAAGTCTGCCGTCATGATGCAGGTCATGTATGCCCACCTCAAAGCCGTTCTGCGCCAATTCCTCCCGCAGTTCGCGCGACACGGCGTAGTCGCCTTCGGGAATGAAATTGAAGGAAGAACGGAAGCCCAATTCCTTTTCCAGCAGCATCAGTTGCCGGCATTTGGCCAGACCAACGGGACCTTCGACATCGTGCGTGAGCACAAGGGCAAACTTTTTCCCGTTCGGCCAGCCAGGCCAGCCGTCCGGCGGCTGTCCGGCGGCTTCATTAATGGGCCAAATGTCCTTGCAGGCCTTGCGCTTTTGGCGCGCCACGATCCTGCGCAGCGCCATGCGAAGGCCCCACGGCAGATAGGGCTTCAGATGATAATAGAGGCGTTTGCCGGGCATCTTCTAAAAAGCTGAAACGCTGAAAAGCTAAAACACCAAAACTCCATTCGCCACGGAGGTGCCGGAGCGACGCAACTGGCGTCCGAGAACATCAATTTCCGGGCGTTGTCGAGGCAGCTTCGCGTAAATGCGAACAATGGCAGGCGCGTATTCCTTCGTTCGTTGCCTCAAATCTTCAGAGAGGCGACTCATTTGGAAAAAAACTGAAAAACCCAAAATACTGACAAGCCTGGATGAGGGGTCTTTTTAGCTTTTCAGTGTTTCAGCTTTTCAGCTTTTGCTTCCGCGCTTCATTTGTCGCTCAGGAATTCCCGGTGCAGCCGTTCGGGCACGTATTTGCGCGCCTTGTTGAGGACGGCGCTGACGGTCGCGCCGGATTCGGTCAGCCAGTCATTGGCGCGCCGGACGACCTCGCGATTGCTCTTTTCGGATTCAATGACCAGCAACACCATGTCCATGAACCCGGCCAGGCGCGCGGTGATGCTGGTCTGGGTCACCGGCGGCATGTCGAAGATGATGTAATCAAAATCGCTGGCCTTGAGCTTGGGCACCAGCGCGGCGAATCGTTTGGGCAAGATGCGCGGGAGTTTGTCGCTGTTCAAATTCGTCTCCCCGCTGACCACATACAGATTTTCCTGAACCATGGCATTTTCCTTGGTTTCATCCGCCAACGCCGTGTCCATGCCGCAAGCGGCTTTGCCCTTGTAAAATTGTTGCGCCGCGCCGCCCTCGAGGTTCATGTCCACCAGCAAGACGTTGCCATCCCCGGTTTCCGAGAGGGAAGCGGCCAGTCCCGCGGCGACGGTGCTTACACCCGAGCCTGGCTCGGTGCCGGTCACCGCCACCAGTTTCGGCTTGTGGGTGAGGTTTCTGACCTCAAAATACACCACCAGCCGGTCCCGCAACGCCTCGTAAAACGGCTGCAACGCGGGATTCTTCTCCAGCGACACGAGTTTCAGTTCGCCGTTTTTTTCCGGAGACGCGTCCTGCGTCTTGGCCGCGCCGGTGTCCGTCTCCGAGTTGCTCATCTTCAGCAGCCGCCGTTCCGCGGATCTGGCCAGGCGGGCGTGGCCGTTGCGGCTGACGTCGGGAATGGACAGGAAAAGCGGCAGCTTGAGCTTCGATTCGATTTCGACGGGGCGCTTGATGGACGGGTCCAGATAGAATTCAAGGAAAAAGGCCAGCGCCAGGCCGGCGATGATTCCGCCGAAGGCCAGACCCGCCATTAATTTGTGGGTGTTCTTCCAATCCTGGAACGGAGGCGAGGGCGCCTGCACCCACTTGATGTTGGGCGCCTTGCCGGTCTCGAGCGCGGCGTTGATTTGCGCCTGCTGCAGGCTGATGGACACGCTCTGGAGATTGGTCGCCTGAATTTGCTTGGTCTGCTCCAGTTGGGCGATGGTGGGGGCGATGTTGTTCAGATTGGTGGCCTGTGTCTGAAGCTGGTCAAGCTGAGCGTCCCAAGCCTTGATCCTGGCCTGCAGGGCCGCGACCTGGGCGACCTGGCCTTGCAAACCCGCACCGGAAGCGGACGCCGATCCGTTCGAGCCTCCCGCAGCGACGTTCATCCCGGAGAGTTGGGGATATTTTTTCTCCAGATTGATTTTGGTCTTTTCCAATCCGGAGATTTGCCCGTCCACTTCGGCAATCAGCACGTTGTTGGTGGTGAATCCCTGGGCGAAGTATCCCTGCTCCTTTTTTCGCAAAAGGTCGAGGCGCGCGCAGAGGTCCTGGTAATCATCCATTTGCCCGGGCGGCACGGGCGTCGGCGCGTTGGTGGCTTCGATCTTGGCGGGCGCAGACTTGCCCATCTCCTTGAACGCCGCCTGATAGCCGGCCAACTGGGCCTGGGCATCCAGCATGGCGTCCTGGATTTTGGCGATTTGACTGGCCAACGCGGCCTGTGAGCCGTCGAGTGAAAGAATGTTGGCCTTGTTTTTCAGGGCGGCGAGCTGTTGTTCGGTGTCGCTGAGCTGCACAGTCAAAGCGGAACGCTCCCGGCTGAGGGCATCGTCATATTGCCCTGACGCCGAGTGGATGTCGTAATGCTTCTGGAAATAGTCATTGATGATTTCCTGGAGGACGGGCTGAACAATATGGGCATTGGGGTGCTGGAAGCTGACGACGATAACGCTGCTGCCCTTGTCCGCAGGGACGGCCTGCAAGCCTTCCCGGATGAGGACCGCGGCGGCGACGGGATTGTTTCCCCCGCCCGCGTCCACCAGAATGTTCGACGGGCCGATGTTCGTGGCGGCTTCCTCAGCCAGGTCCAGGCTGGTCAGGATCTGGATTTCGGAGTTGATGATGGCGTTGCCCTGTGAATCGGGAATAATTACCTTGTCTCCAGCCAGGGCCAGGGTCGGGGCCTCGGGCACATACTTGATCAGCAACTCCGCCTGCGATTCGTAGGGCGGCGGCTTGAAGAAATAAACCGCGACGGCGGCCGCAATGCCGGCCAGGGAAAAAAGGATGATTTTCCACTTGTGCCGGAAGATCACGTAGTAAATGTCGCCCAACGTCATTCCCGGTGACGGTTCGGGCTGTCGGTTTTTATTCATTTTGTGGTGACTTGACGGATTTGTTGAAATGCAAAATAGCCGCGTTTTGTTCAGGCCCAGTGGGGGTAGAGCACCGCGCCGATCAACCTGGACAGACCGACTGGCAGCACGTTGAACAGCCGGTTATACCAGCCCGTGGCTTCGTCGGTCTCGGTGACAAACGCATGTTTGCGCAGGTCGTATTTGACGTATTCGATTTTATGCTCCTGAGCGCCCCAGTTGAGTTTGAACCGCCTCAATCCTTCGTTTCCGATGGAGGTCCTGCCAAAATGCAGCGTCTTTGCGCCGTGGCGGGCGTGCCATTTGATGGCTTCCCACATGACCAGATTGGCGCCGCGCAACTGCTGGAACGCGTTGTCCGAAGCGCCGAACTTGTAAACGGCGCGTTCGCCCAGTTGAAAATGAACTGCGGCGGCAACGGGACGCCGCTGGTGACTGGCAACGACAACCACGCCCAAGTCTTTGGACACGACATGCTCCCAAATGTTCCGAAAAAAAGCGAACGGCTGCGGCGGCAGGCCGTGTTTCTTGCGCGTCTTGCATTGCAAAGAATAAAACACCTTCATCGCGTCCAGATCCCCTGAGACCGCCGTTGTCACTCCGCTTTTTTCGGCCTTGCGGATCGCGCGCCGCACGGAACTTTCCAGGCGCGAGAAGAGCCGGTCCTCCTTTTCCTCCAAATTCAAGCAATGGCCGTAAAACGAAAGGGAGGCCGGAGCCGAATCGAACAGCTCCCGTCCCCCGCGAAACTCCACGGATTTCCAGCCCCGCGATCTTCCAAACTCCAGCGCGCCCTGCATCAACCGGCGGCCGGAAGCAGTGTCCGGACAAAGCGGCGGGCAATCGTCCGTGAACGGCAACGCCACGCCGCGCCGCCCCGTCAGCCAACTGTCCACCTCCATGAGCGGTAACACGCATCGAACCGCGTCCGCCTGATTACCGGTCAGATAGACCAGGCGAAAACCGTAGGTGGTTTCCAGCACCCTGGCCCAGGCCGCACTGTGAAAGAAGGAATGATTCGGATGAACCTTTAATCGCGCGTCCCACTCGGCATCTTGGAGCGGATTGATCGGACACAACCTGGCGGCCACCCCCTGCTCTGCCGTCACCGCGGCGCGGGCCACCGGAAGGGCACCGATTTCCGACGAGACAATGGAACTTTCCGCAGGCAAGTCACTCCCCGGATCCGTTTTTGGTCAAATGCGATTTGACGACCCGGGCGGGGTTGCCGGCCACGACCGCATGGGGCGGCACGTCCCGGGTCACGACGCTGCCTGCGCCAATCAAGGCATTCTCGCCGACCGTGATGCCGCAGAGCAACGTGGCGCCGGAGCCGATGGAGGCGCCCCGCTTGACCAGCGTCGGAACGCAATCCCAATCCGAGTCGCTTTGCAGTTGCCCGTCTCCATTGGTGGCGCGCGGATAACGATCGTTGGTGAACGTGACATTGTGGCCGATGAAAACCTCGTCTTCCAGCGTGACCCCCTCGCAGATGAAGGTGTGGCTGGAGACCTTGCAGCGGTTGCCAATCTTGGCGCCTTTCTGGATTTCCACAAACGTCCCGATTTTCACGTCATCGCCAATTTCGCAACCGTAGAGGTTGGCAAAACCGGCGATGCGGACATTCCTACCCAGCTTGACGTCCGGGGCGATGCGCAAAGAAGGTTCCTGAGTCATCGTTCACCGTACTTCGTTGCCACTGATGCGGACCTTGATGCGAAGCTTCCGGGCCGATGAAGCGGAGCGTTTTCCCCCGCCCTGCCCGTTGGTCGGGATACCGTTGCCCGACAGGCGGGAGCGGGGCCGCGAAAATGGACGAATCCAGTTGTCGCCGTTCGACGCGCACGCAAGCTCGACCGGCGCGCCGCCCCGTTTCAAGGATTCGGAGGACGCCTCCAGGATCCGGACCAGCTCCAGCCCCTGCCTGCCGTCGGTGATCGGGTTGCTGCCCTGCCGGATGCAGTCCAGGAAATGCTGGCATTCGGTCTTCAACGGCTCCTCCTGCTTGACATACGGGGAATAGACGTCGCCGTAATGATAGGCATAATGAAACTCCGCAAAGGTGTCGTAGTGCGGAGGCCGTTCCACGCGCGCGTCAAAAATCCGGATTTTTTCCAGCGGCGCGACGTCGTCATAGACGATCATGCGCGTGCTGCCGACGATGGTCATCTCCCGCACCTTCCTGGGGTCGAGCCAACTGCTGTGGATGATGGCGCTCCGCTGTTTGGGAAAGGTCAGGCACATGGTGGTCACGTCCTCCACGCCGGGCGTGATGTGGGCGCTGCCGCGGCAATTCACAGCCACGGGCAGTTCGCCCATGATGTATTGGACGATGGAAATGTCGTGCGGCGCCAGGTCCCACGCCACGTTGATGTCCTTTTGGTAAAGACCCAGGTTGAGGCGGCGCGCGCAGATGTAGCGGATTTCACCGATGTCGCCCTGGTCCACGATTTCCTTGATCTTTCTGACCGCGGGAGAATAGAGGAAGGTGTGGCCGGTCATGAGCACCACGCCCTGCTTGCGGGCCAGGTCAAGCAATTCCCCGCACTGCGCCGAGGAGCTGGCCATGGGTTTCTCGATGAAGGTGTGCCGGCCCGCGAGCAAACTGGCTTTGGCCAGCGGATAATGCGTCTCGACCGCCGTGGCGATGACCACCGCGTCTAGGCCGGCCCCGTTCAACAGGTGCTGGTAGTCTGTGACACCGTGGACTCCCGGGTACAACGACTTGAGGTGCGCCAGTCGCTGCGGGCTGAGGTCGCAGATCATTTTCAGGTTGCAATCCGGCAGCGACCTGAAATTGCGGACCAGATTGGGTCCCCAGTAGCCGCAGCCGACAACTCCGACTTTGATTGGTTTTGTCATAAGATCAGGATTTTGGTCAATGGTTTGGCTCCTTGGCGAGAATGTTGCCTTGCAGACTTCGTAGGCGGTCCCAACCCCCTACCGGCCATCCATCTGACGCGCGCAGAAGACTGGAAGCCGCACAATTTCAAAATTTCCGGTTTCTGGCCGCCGGACGTGACGAAGCAACAGCCTGCAACGGGACAGGCGCCTTGCGTACAGACGGGCTTTGGCTATCTCTCCTGATTTCCAAGCCAATCAGCGCCCAAGACACAACCGCTTACAGGCCAGGTTCATAGGACTGTTTGCGGTGAACGACCGGGGAAATCGGCTTGGGCCGCGTCTTCGATTCCAAAAGCTGGACCAGAATGGCGGGAATGGTTTTGACCATGATCCAAAGGTCCAGCCACAAGGTCTTGGCGCGCGCATACTCGATGTCGTATTCCATCATCTGGGTGAAGGTGGTCTTGTTCTTTCCGCGCACCTGCCACAGGCCCGTCAGTCCCGGGAGGGTGTTGAAGCGCTCTCTTTGCCAGGGAAGATATCTGTCGCTTTCGTAGGGCAGGCACGGCCGCGGCCCGACCAGGCTCATTTCGCCGCGAAGCACATTGACCAGTTGAGGCAGTTCGTCCAGCCCCGAAGAACGGAGAAGCAAACCGAAGGGAATGATGCGCGTGTCGCCGCGGTCATCCAGCTTCACCATTGGCGCATCCGAATTCATCAGGTGATCCAGATGTCCCCGATGGGTTGAGGTGTCCGCCCCGATGTGCATCGTGCGGAACTTGAAGCACATGAACCGCCGGCCCAGGTAACCGACCCGTTGCTGTCTGAACAGGACCGGCCCCGGCGAGGCCATCCGAATCAGCAAGGCGATGACCAGCGCCAAGGGCACGGTGACCGGCAAAGTCAGCAAAACCAGGGTGACGTCCAGCACGCGCTTCCAGCGGGGGATATCAATCGAGTAGTCTTGTTCGCTTTGAACCATAAGGGAGGCAACTTTCAACGTTCAAATGAATGGAAGGAAAGAAAGCCGCGGAGACGCCGGCGAATTCTGATTGGGCCGAAGGAAGATGATGCGGGAACCGCCCCAATAATCAACTGCCAGCCTCGCCGGAAGGCGGGCTGCCAGAGTTTAAATTGCTTCCCGATTCCCATTGTATTGACCCCAAGAGATGTGTATAGCTCCGCACTTGCTCGTCGCAGCTCGTTTTCTACAAAAGCCGCAACCAACTCTTCCCTGCCTTTGTTTTTCTCCGTACCCAACACCGCGAATAATCCCCTCTGCCTCGCAGCGTCGGTCACTATGGTGCCCGATCTATCCTATCTGGACGCCGCCAAAACCGGCACCAGATCCGCCACCGTATTCCGAATCAAAGTCACTGAGACCCGGTCCACTTCCACAGGGGTTGGCCGGCCCAGAATGTCCAAAAGCACCTGGACCCTTTTTCGCGCCGGCATGACACGCAAAACAAACGCCGAAACGCCGGCAAAAGCTCCGTTGGCGATCAGGACCTCGTCGGCGGGCATGATGCGATCCTCCACCATCATCGAATCGTCCGGCTCAAAGCACTCCTGCAATTCCTCGACAATCGAGTCCGCCACCTGGGGAATGCGGCCACCGAAACGAACCAACCCGCTGACGCCGCACATGCGCTGGATTTCATGCATCCTCTCTTCCAACACGCAGCGGACGAACAAATAACAGGGAAAAAGAGGCTCCACCAGACGCATCAGGCCCCGTCGCGTCGCCCGCTCCACGCGCAAGCGTGGATGAAAGACTTCCAAACCGAGGTGTTTGCGCAGACCCGCCGCCGCGATGTGCTCGTGTTTGGCCTTTGTCCTGGCACAGTACCACGCTGGATTTTCCGTTTGCATTCTTGAATCCCGCTAAGCGCGACAATTCTTCTGTTTTACGTCTTTTATCTGCAAATCTCATGCAGCGAATGAGGAGGCCAACATCCTCCCCGGCCCTTAGGGCTCACAACTATTGCCGCACCAAGAACGAACCAACATAGCAACTCTAACAAATGTAAGGGATTTGTCTAGAAGGGAAAACGCGATTTTTCTGTAGTGGATTCAACTACAATCGCTAGTCAATTCCACTGCGGTTCAATCAGCTTTTTAGAAGGTCTTTTAGGGGTGGGGATGTCAGATGGACGAGAGCCCGTTCACGCCGTGGCCGTTCAACGTTCCGATGGCGAATTGAAGCAGTTCGGCGGCGCTCTTGAGATTCAATTTCTCCTTGATTCGGGAACGGTAGGTTTCGACAGTGGTGACACCAATTTGCAGGGATCCGGCGATCTGCTTGGTGCTTCGTCCCACGCTGATCAGCCTGAAAACCTGCAATTCACGGTCTGTCAACACCTCCTCCGGCAAGCAACCTCCTGAACGCGAGCCAGCGGCAATCTGCGAAGCCACGGAAGCGGCGGCCTTCTCACTCCAGTAGATTTCCCCGCTTAAAACCCGGCGAATGGCCTGCAATATCTTGGCCGGACGCTCCTGTTTGGAGATATAGCCGTGGGCTCCGGCGCGGATGATCCGCGCCGCCAGCAGCATCTCGTCATGCATCGAAAACACGAGCACACGCAACTTGGGAAAACGCACGCGAAGGTCCTTCACCAGTTCCAAGCCGCTGGAATTCTCCAATGTCAGGTCCACCATGGCCAGGTGGGGATCGGTCTTCTCGGCGATTTCCAGCGCCTGGTTCCGGTCCTCCGCCTCCCCGCAAACCGCCAAATCGGGCTCGCGCCAGACGATTCTAGCCAGCGATTCCCGGATCACGGGATGGTCATCTACAATGAGAACCCGCGTGCCTCGGCTTTTGGCCTGATGGTTCAAGTGTTCCATGCAAATTCCCTGCCTGCCTAATCAGACGGCCACTCTGTCCTTCTGGCAACGTGCCACGACCGGAGTCTGGCGCCAGATTCTTCCGACACGAACTGAAAGCTAGTTTTGTTCCAACTTTCTAAGTAATTACAACTTTTTGTGGAGCGATTCAAGTGAATTCCGGATGCGACTGTCCTGAATCCCCGAAGAAGCCCGTTGCCGTAAACCTGCAAAATGCCCGTCGAATCGTGCATTTCACGAATGAGCGGCTGGCGACGCGACAATGCATACCCCTTTGGAATTGGCGGACGCCAACCCAATTCCCAGAAACTGTCTTTGCCAGCCACATCCATTGCGCGCTGAATGCAAGCCCATCACCGACCTGGCAGCAAACTTCAACAGTAAGAAAGCCCAAACAACTGCGAATTGGCATTATTGATGCTTACGTTCTGACACCTATGACATACCGCGAAGCACTCAGGCACAAAAGCTGGCTCAATCTAATTCCGGTGACGCTACCACTGCTCAACGTCATGGGCAGATTGAGAAATGCCTTGAAAAATCAAATTCCCGAGGGCTATCAGGACGAAACGGGGTTTCACTTCGGCGTAAAACACGCCGAAGAACAACCATCTTGGCCGTCATTTTGGTAAGCGGACTCTCTTTGGCGAAGTCGCGTCTGCGTGCCTCAAAAGAAGGCATATTGACTGCGAGGTTTGTCTAATTTTTGGACAGGCTGTCTCCTCGACGCTTCCACACTCAATCTTTTCAACCTCCGATCGCCACACGGGTCTGCCGCGTTAGAATAATGAACTGTTATTTCAACAATAAATAAACTTTAATAATCGCCCCCGTGCAGCTTGCGAGTCTGTAGTTCTGCTCTTTGCTCCAATCCAAGACATCCCTGTCCCGAGAATTTTCAACCGACCTTGGCCGCCTGAAATTGTGAATAATTTTTTTAAATGGAACTTTCCGCAACCGGGCCGGCGTTGATCCGGGGGAGAAATAGAAGTGATTGAACATCAACGGGAACAGGTGGTCCTTTTTCCAATCAATCGCGCAGTGCTGCAATCCGATCCCGCCTTGCCTGACTCGATACCGCAAATCCTCCCTGTTGGCACTGCTTTTGCGTAACAGGCGGTGATGACGCAAAAAGTCGATGTTCTTTGCGGCTTTAGAACAAAACGCACCGTTTTGCTTGCATGGCTCTGCGGCGGTCTGCTTTCAATTGGTTCGACCCTTGCCCTTGCCGCAGCCAGCGTAACGCTGGCGTGGAACCCGAGCACGAATAGCGACGTCGCCGGGTATTCGATTTATTATGGCGTCGCCAGCCACATTTACGACAACGCAATTTCCGTCGGGAACGTGACGAATGCGACAATTTCGGGTTTGGCCGGGGGGGTGACCTATTATTTCGCCGCCAAGGCTTCCGACACCTCCGGCGCCTTGAGCGATTTCTCGAACGAGGCGTCCTATGCGGTTCCCCTGGCGACCAATCAACCCCCGACCCTCGATCCGATCAGCAACGTTACCATCAATGAGAATGCGGCTCCACAGACCGTCAGTCTGACCGGCATCACCTCGGGCGCCACCAATGAAATCCAGACGATCTCCGTCACCGCCCTCTCCAGCAATCCGGCACTCCTCCCCACCCCGGCAGTCCTGTACATCAGCCCCGACTCGACTGGAACGTTGACCTTCCAGCCGGCCTTCGACGCCAGCGGAACCGCGACGATCACGGTGACGGTCAACAATGGCCAGCCTCAGAACAACACCGTCTCGCGCACTTTTACCGTCACGGTCAACGCGGTCAACCAGCCGCCCACGCTTGATCCGATCAGCAACCTCAGTCTCCCTGAAAATGCCGGCCAGCAGAACGTCGGTCTGACCGGGATCAGTTCAGGCGCTCCCAATGAATTCCAGAACTTGTCGGTCAGCGCCGTCTCCAGCAACACGCGGCTGATTCCCAATCCGTCCGTCAAATATACCAGCCCCAACACCACCGGCACCCTGGCCTTCACCCCCAAGAATGGCGCCTCAGGCACCGCCATCGTCACGGTGGCCGTCAACGACCACGGCTCGAGCGACAATGTGGTCAGAAGGTCGTTCTCCGTCACCGTCGCGTCCGCGCTGGGCGCCGTTCAGCCGACAAACTCCGCGCCGCTGATTGTCATTCCACCCACGAACACGGCGGTCGCGGCGGGTCAAACCGCAACCTTCAGCGTCCAGGCCTCCGCGCCGAGCGGGACGTCCCTCCTTTATCAGTGGCAGTTCAACTCCGCCAATCTGCCCTTAGCGACCAACGCATCTCTAACCTTGACAAATGTCACGCGGGCCGATGTCGGCTCCTATTCGGTGACGGTCTCGGACAACGCCGGCGCCACCAACAGCGGCCCGGCCATGCTGACGGTGTATGACAGCGCAGCGGCCGTTTTGGGACCGGTTGCCCGGACGGACAGCGGGTTTGTCCTGAGCGTCAGCGGCGTGCCCGGATACCGGTATGTCGTCGAAGCATCAACCAATTTGAGCGACTGGGTTCCGCTGCAAACCAATACCGCCCCCTTCTATTTTTCCGATCCGAATGCGTCCCTGTTCCACCGGCGCTTCTATCGTTCGCTTTACCTTCCCTAGGAATGCTGACCGTTCTTGGGCACGACCCAAACGTTGCGATAGAACACCGGGTTGCCGTGGCCTTGGAGTTGGAGCGGCCCCCCGTCAGAGTTCTCCGGCATGCCCGCCGGCGTGGGTCCTTTCAAATCCACGTGGTCCAGGATGGTCACGCCATTCTGCCGGACGGTCACGACGGCATCTTTGATTTTCTTTCCGGCGGAGTCGTACCTGGCCGCCGTGAAATCCACGTCGTATGTCTGCCAGGTCAGCGGCGGATAGCACATGTTCACCGCGGGCGCCGTTTTCGAGTAGATGGCGCCGCATTCGTTGTCCAAGCCCTTGAGCCCGAAAGAATCAAGCACCTGAATTTCGTAACGGTCCTGAAGATAGACGCCGCTATTGGCGCGTTCCTGGCCGCGGGCGAACGGCTTGAAGGGCAGATAAAACTCGATGTGGGCGGTGAAATCCTTGAATCGCTGCTTGCTCTTGCAACCGGCGGCCAGCCAGTGGCGCGCATTCATGTGCCCGCCCTGCCAGGCGTCGGCGCTCGTGCCGTCAAACAGCACGACGGCATCAGCCGGCGGTTTTGCGCCGAGCGTCGGGCTTTTTCGGACGACCTTCTCCATCGTCCAAGGTCCGCCGTTGTCGGTGGTGATGGTGAGCCGGCCTCCCGCCAGTTCGGCGTGGTAGCCGTGTTCGCCGGAAAACATGATTTTGTCTCCCTCGCGTTTGCCGTTCGCCTCGGTCTTGGAGGTCTGGTCCCAGCCGTCGCCAGGCAGGCCGCCCGGGTAGGACACCATGCGGAAACTCCCGTTCCCGCGGGCGATGACCTGCGCGCCGCCCCAGGTGTTCGCGTATTCTCCCTGATCGGAGTAGTCCGGTCCCGCCGAGGCGGGATCCAGAAAGGTGATTTCGCTGGGTTTCTCAGCGGCGTAGAGGGCCGCAGTCGCGGTGAGCAGCACAACCAGTGGCAGTTTCTTCATAATCAAGTCGTCCGGTGATGTCGCGGAATGGGTGCAGTCAACAGTGTGAGTCCCGAGAAGTCAACAAAGGATTGAACCGGCTGGAAGACGACCCGCTCCTCAGGTCGGGTTTGCCGTCGCCGCCGACGGCTCCGACCCGGTGGGTCCTGTGTATGCGGGCCGGGCGGACTTTGCGTGCAACCCGTTGATCCGCTCGGCCGCGCCGCGAATGTGCCGACTCGGCGGCCTCGATCACGCGTTCAGCAGCGGCTCGGGGCGGTTTGACCGGGCGACGCGGCACAGGCCATCGAGGAGCATGACGCAGGACAATGAGCACATAGGAATGACCTTTGGGCACCCAGCGGTCGGAAACCGCCGCGAACACTCGGTCCGCCATATCCGTTTCAAACACGTAGCCGACCTGCGATCATGCCAGCTTCCCGCCGCGGAATGATGTTGCCAAACTGGAGCCAAAGGATGGAACTTGAATCGTGTTCCGTTGAATCTTGTTTCTCAACCCTGTTCCGTGGGGACGTCAAAGCGTCGGGCCGACGTCATTTTTCGCGGCATGGCTGTTCGAGTGTCTCACTCCGGCTGTGATGACACGCTGCCCACGCGGCCAGGATCCTGGCCGTCCTCAATCAGCACGGAGGGTTGGTTGGACCCGCGACGAAGGCCAACATGAAACCGACAAGATACCGCTGGCTGGTGATCGGAATGGTTTTCGCGATCACGGTCATCAACTATGTGGATCGCTCGGCCATTGCCTTTGCCATGCCGCTGCTCAGCCGGCTGTTTCATCTCGACAACGCGGCCATCGGGCTGACCTTGGGGGCCTTCAACATCGGCTACGCCGTCATGGTGTTCGTGGGCGGGCTGATGGTGGACCGCTGGGGCGCGCGCACCGTGTGGCTTTATGCGGCGCTGGTGTGGTCGTTGAGCATTTTTGCCACCGCCTTCGCCGCGGGTTTCGCGGCGTTGTTCACGGTGCGGCTGATGCTGGGACTGGCCGAAGCCCCGAATTTCCCGGCTTTGAACCGGGTCGTGGGTGACTGGCTGCCGCGCCAGGAGCGGGCGGCGGCCCTGGCCACCGCGCTGGTGGCGGTGCCGCTGGCGCTGATGATCGGCGGCCCGCTGGTCTCGGAACTGGCGACCCGTTTCGGTTGGCGGGGCATGTTCATGATGCTGGGCGGGTTGGGCGTCCTCTGGGTGCCCCTCTGGTTCGCGCTTTACCGCGATTTCCCCGAGCAGGTAAGGCGGGTCAATGACGCAGAATTATCCCGCATCCGCGAGGCCGCGTTGCTGTCCCGAGAAATGCCCGAGGAGGAGCTGCGGCGCCGGCTGCACGAAGGGGGACCGGGCACTTGGTTGTTCCTGCTCACCAATCCGACGCTCCTGGCCAACGACTGGGCGTTTTTCGTCTTCGGTTACAACCTGTTCTTTTTCATGGGCTGGTTGCCGACCTATCTGGCCCGGGTTTACAGCTTGGACCTGAGGCAGATTGGCTTGTTCACCGTGTTGCCCTGGGCGGCGGCCGCCGCGTTGCTTTATGCGATCGGTCATCTCTCCGACCGGGTGTTGCGCAAAACCGGAAGCCTCCGTCTGTCGAGGTCCTATCCCATTTGTGCCTCCCAATTGCTCGGCGGACTCTGCCTCATCCCTCTGCTCATGCACCCCTCCGTCCTGGCGGCCCTCCTCGCCATCTCGCTGGCCGTGGGTTTGAACATGTCGGCCAATTCAGCCTTTTACGCAGTCAATGTTGACGTGATCCGGGAGAAATCCGGGACGGCGCTCGGCATCATGGACTTTTTCTTTGCGGTGGCCGGTCTGGTGGCCTCAACGGTCACGGGTTGGATCGTGCAGGTCAGCGGCTCCTTCCACGGCGCCTTCCTGCTCGTGATCCTCCTGAACCTCACGTCGGTGACCGGCGTGTTGCTGTTTCATCGTCCGGGTTCACCAGCCAGAGTTTCAGCGGCAGGCGAAGCCGGCGTGCGAGCAGCGTGAAGAGCGAATTTGGCGCGGTGTCAAATCGCACGGGCAAGAGCCGCTCCACGCCCGCCGCTGTGGATGCCAGGTTCGACGTCGCCGGCACGTTCGGGTCATAGACCGTCAGGCCGTCAAACGCGTCGCGAAACGTCGAGACGACTTCCGTCACGCCGTTCAATGGACGCACGCGAGTGTGCCTGAGCCACCCGTCCCGGCGGCGGAACCAATCGAACCAGAACCGATTGGTCTCCACGCCGAATTCAGAGCAGTAAAACAGGTATAGCCGCGGTGCCGAGCGATTGGCCAATCCTTGCAGGGCGGCGAGGAGATGCAGCGTGTCCCAGACCTTTCGCGCCTCGGCCGGGCGCCGGAGATCCAGCGCTTCCAGGGAACGGGCGTCGAAGGAGAAGACAACGTCTGGCGCCGGCACAGCGGCCCGGGGGGCGGCGGATTTGTCAGTTGTTGCCGGCATGGCGATGGTCCAGGCCCGCTCAAGGCCGGCCGCAATCGGCAAGCCCGCGCCCAGGAGCAGGCCGGTTTTGAGGAAGTCACGCCGTGTCGTCTTGATCGCATCGCGTGCCGCATCACGGGCTTCACGCTCATGGCGGTTGAATGATGCCAGACCCAATTTCTCCGGTCAAAATCAAGCATTCCTCCACCCGGCGCGCAAACGGATTCCCGGCCATCAACTTTTTTCAGCCGACACCGACCGAACTATGCATCCGCCCTTCCCCAATTTCCAAACTTCGTAACCCTCGACCGGTTCATCCCGTCTATGCAATTCATGCAGCAAGAGCAATGGCATCAAAGGACTGCCCGCGCCACGACAAGCCGCGTTGCCCCATTTTTCCGCTATCTCAAAACTTTCAACCCTTGGTTGACCGTGCGGAGAATCGGCGCTGTTCTCGTGTTTGGGCTCGGCTGCCTCCTGTCCGCGCGAGCCGCGGTGACATCGAAAGAACCGCCGTTCCATCGCTTGCATCACTTCGTGTATATCATTCAGGAAAACATTACTTTTGACCATTATTTCGGCACCTATCCCGGCGCCAACGGAATTCCTCGCGGCGTCAAACTGCCCTACCGTCCCGGCGGTCCCCCGGAAGTGGCCCCCTACCACCTGCATGTCACCCACATTCCGCATGATTTGAATCACAGTTGGCAGGCTGCACACACTGCGTGGAACCACGGCAAGATGGACGGCTTTCTGTGGGCCGAATGGCCAAAGGCCTTGCAATATTACTGGCGCGCCAGCGGCGAAGCGGTGCCCGCGCCGAACCCCGAGGACGTCCACCCAAAAGCGGTTGCCCGAACCAATCGTCACGGGGTCGGCCGTTCTTCGGAGGCGGTGGAAGCCGGTCAGTATCGGTCCCGTTCTTCCCGGGTCATGAAACCGCCGCAAGGTCCGCCGCCCAGTTGGGTGATGTACACGATGTCATATTATGACTGGCGCGAGATTCCCAATTACTGGGCCTACGCCCGACGCTTCACGCTGTGCGATGACTTCTTTTCCTCGTTGATGGGACCCAGCGAGCCCAACCACCTCTACACCGTGGCGGCCCAGTCAGGCGGGTTGGTGAACAATCCGCCGCCGGGCATCGCCCGCGAGCCGGGCGTGTACACCTTTCCGACGATGGCGCAATTGTTGCAGCACGCCGGGATTTCCTGGCAGTACTACGACGAGAAACCCAATCCCCACCAGCACAGCCTTTGGAATCCGCTGCCGGGCTTTCGCGCCTTCCAGCAGAGTCCGGAACTGATGTCCCACCTGGTCCACCTCTCCCAGTTCTATCAGGACTTGAAATCGGACCATTTTCCGGCGGTTGCCTGGGTGGTGCCGACTTTTGCCGACAGCGAGCATCCCCCCGCCGACTCGGCCCGCGGCATGTGGCACGTCACGGAGTTGATTAACGCCATCATGCAAAGCCGCTATTGGCCGGACACCGTCATCATTTTGACCTGGGACGATTTCGGCGGCTTTTACGACCATGTGCCGCCGCCGGACGTGGACCGTTACGGCTTTGGGCCGCGGGTGCCGGCCTTGGTCATTTCGCCTTACGCCAAGCTGGGATTCATCTGCCACACCCATTTCGATTTCACCTCGCCGCTCAAGCTGATCGAGCGGCGCTTTGGATTGAAGCCGCTGGCCAGCCGCGACGCCGAGGCGAACGACATGCTGGATTGCTTTGACTTTCGGCAACCCCCGGCCAAACCCTTCGTCATTACCCGCACCACGCGGTTTGATTTCAGCGGCTTTGGCGCAACGGCACCCCGCCCTCTCCAGAATTCAAAAAACCCGACGCCTCTGCACCGATGACGGACTGCCAGCAGGCAGGCGATTGGGTGTTGATTTTCGATTGAGCGGAATTGCGAGCGAGAGATAATCTCGCCAGATTCGGGTAAAGCCGGGAGATGATCGCCGTGAGCACGGCCAGGGTGGCCGCCGGGATGGCCAAATCCGCCCCCACGCCGTAGGCCGTCGCGCCGCCCTGAATCACCAGGGCGCGCATGGCGTCCACCTCGTAGGTCAGCGGATTGACGTGGGCAACCGCTTTCAGCCAGTCGGAAGAGAACGCAATGTGACCAACTCGAGCGGGGTGACCGTGACCGTCAATTGACCGTGTCGCATGACGGTCACGGGTCGCTGACGGGAGTTCTTGAACTGTGGTCCGATGCTCCGGGTCTCGAAACGGAGTTCGCCGGCGCGAGCCAACTCCTCTACTCTGACGGTAACGGTGAAGCCCTGAGCGGGTTTGCCGGGGTGCCAAAAATGAGGTGGAAAATCGTTCGAGGTGTAGTCAGAAATGCCGATGGCCCAGGAGCCGTCAGGATTCCGGGCCGCCGCCACAACGAGCGGCGGCTTGTGGTCATGCGTCCAGGTCATTTTATCCTCCCGCGGGCCAACCGACCGCCGGAAGACGGCGCCCGCATCGAACGTTTGGCTGATCTGTTTCAGATAGCAATACGGTTCAAAGACCTTGAGCCAACTTTTGCCAGCGACGTTGCCATTATAATAAGCGATGAGACGGGTTCCGTTGTCGTGTGGATCGTTGCTGAGGTAACCAATGAAATGAATCCAGTAATTGACGCGGTGGTTCATATCGGAGAGGAATGCGCAGGCTTCCGCCGCCCCGCGAAGGCAATCACCGGGATCCTCAGGCCCGCCTATGCAAAATTCGGTCATCCAATACTCCTTGCCGCTGCCGGCGATGGCGTCGGCCCACCGCTCGGTGGCGCCCCCGTCATAGTCGTGCGAGGCCAGGCCCCCGAGCGCGCTCCAGGCGGTCTTATCGGCCTTGAGCGCCTCCACCTGGGCGTAGGCGGGCGCATTGCAACCGACTGATTCCGGGGCGATGATCTTCACCTGCCGCAGACCACGGGAATCGAGCGCGGCGCGCAACGCCTTGACACTTCGAACCACGTCTTCGGGGGTGTACACACAATCGTTGGGATCATTCGGTTCGTTCTGGATGCCGGTGGCTTCGACGGTGATGTGCTCCTTCTCCCGTAATTCGAAAATGAAATCCGCGATGATGGCCGCGTGCGCGTCAAACTGACCGGGCTTGGGATAGGGTTCGATGCTCCGTCCGTTACCGTCGTGGCCTATGGTAGGCGACCGCGCGATCAAATAGGCCGGCACGTCGGCGGGGCCGAGAACCAGATGACGGACCCCGGCCGCCTGCGCATCGCGGACAAGAACCGCGTCTCCGTCGGAAAATGCAGCCATGAAACGACGGTCGCCGGGAGCAGGCGCATAGGCTTTGAGACGCAGCCAGATCCGCATGGTGTTGAACCGCGCCTGGCGCCAGACCAGAGCGTTCAGTTTCGCGCGCCGCTCGGGCGCAAGTTGCAGGTAATCCGCGCCTCCATAGCAACTGGCGCCGAATCCTCCGAAGGTTTGCCGGGGTTGCGGTTTCACGGTGATGGTCACACCGGCGGGTTCGGTTGGCGACCGCTCCGGCCCCGCCGGTTCCGTTCCCCGCGCCAGGAAAAGGAGGCTGCATGCAACCGCAACGTGAATCTTCGCTTTCATAAACCCTCCACCTTCGCCCAAAAAACCAGGTCCCGTGTGGCTTGGGCGATCTGTCTTCGGCAGCGGCTGGAACCGCCGGCTTCGCCGGTTTTGTCCGCCGCGGACGTTCTGGACCGTTCGTTTCGTGCCTCGCTGTAAGATGCCATTCGTCCTGCTGCCGTCGCAAAGAAGTTTTGTTCCATTCACCCTCGACGCTTCACCAGCGGTTTACGAATTTCGCGCCGGACTCCTGGCCCGGCGCGGAATGGCCCGCTTGCCCGTCCGTTGAACGGACTGCCGACCATCGGTTGAGAGATGGTCAACCAAAAGCGCGACGCCGCAAACAGGTTGGGCTTCACATGCCGCACCAAAGCGACACGTCGCGGGAAGGGCGCCCGCAGTGTCCGTGTTTCCTGCTGGCGCAATTGCTTTGCGTGTGTTATCGGGTAATCGCCATGTCCCATGAAAACTGAAAGCAAGAATCGAGATAAAAGCCTGGAAGCTCTCGGCCTGAGCAACCTCGGCAGCGTGCATTGGAACCTGCCTTCTCCGGCACTCTACGAAGAAGCCATCCGGCGTTACGAAGGCACGCTCAGCCACTTGGGACCGCTGGTGGTCCGCACCGGCCAATACACCGGGCGGCTGCCGAAGGACAAGTTTCTCGTGCGCGAGCCGTCCAGTGAGAGCAAGATTTGGTGGGGCAAGACCAACCGCCCGATTGAACCGGCGAAATTCGAGGCGCTCAAACACCGGCTCTGCGCCTATCTCCAGGGCAAGGACATCTTCGTCGAAAACTGTTACGCCGGGGCCGACGCGCGCTACCGCGTGCCCGTGCGCGTGATTTGCGAGCAAGCCTGGCACACGCTCTTTGCGCGCAACATGTTCATTCGCGAACTCGATCCCGAAAAGCTGGCGCGGCATCAGCCGGAATTCACCGTCATTCACGCCCCCAACTTCCGCGCCGACCCGGAAGTGGACGGCACCCACTCCGAGGCCTTCGTGTTGCTGCACTTCGGCAGGAAACTCATCCTCATCGGCGGCACCGCCTACGCCGGTGAAATCAAAAAATCCATCTTCACCGTGATGAATTATCTGCTGCCGCAGCGCCGGGTCATGGCGATGCACTGCTCGGCCAACTATGGCAGGGACGAAAATGACGCGGCCATCTTCTTCGGCCTGTCCGGCACCGGCAAGACCACGCTCTCGGCCGACCCCACGCGCACGCTGATCGGTGACGACGAACACGGCTGGAGCGACCAGGGCGTCTTCAATTTCGAGGGGGGCTGCTACGCCAAGGTCATCCGTCTCTCGCGCCAGGGCGAACCGGAAATTTACGAAACCACCCGGCGCTTCGGGACCATCCTGGAAAACGTGGCCATTGACAATACCACACGCCGCGTGGACCTGGATGACGCTTCGCTGACGGAGAACACCCGCGCGGCTTATCCCATTACGCACATTCCGAACATGACCCCCAAAGGCGTCGGCGGCCATCCCAAAAACATCATCATGCTCACCTGTGATGCCTTTGGGGTGTTGCCGCCCATCGCGCGTCTCACGCCGCCGCAGGCCATGTATCATTTTCTCTCCGGCTACACCGCCAAAGTCGCCGGGACGGAGGCGGGCGTGACCGAGCCGCAGGCGACGTTCAGCCCCTGCTTCGGCTCGCCGTTCATGGCGCTGCCGCCGCTGACGTACTCGCAGTTGCTCGGCGAGAAAATCGCCCGGCACAAAGTGGACGTATGGCTCATCAACACCGGCTGGAGCGGCGGGCCTTATGGACAAGGCCGGCGCATCCGGCTTGCGCTCACCCGCGCGATGGTGAAGGCCGTGCTGTCCGGCACGCTGAAAAATGTCGCCAGCCAGGCCGACCCCATCTTCGGCTTGAACATTCCGGTTTCATGTCCCGACGTGCCCGCGGAGGTGCTGGAACCGCGCAAGACATGGAAAGAGGCCGCCGCCTACGACCTCAAAGCCCGTGAGCTGGCGGCCATGTTCGGCAGGAATTTCCAGGAGAACGCCGGCGACGCGCCCATCGAGGTCGCAAAGGCCGGCCCCCAAATCTGATAGATCAGCGGATCTGAAAGGCCAGTCGCGCCGACCCAGGCCGCCGGCCGAAGTTTGTGCCAACATCTGCCGAAGCAACGGCGTGGAATTGTAATCCTGCCCGATGCGCAGCAGTTCTTGCAGGGGGCGGCTGTGGACGGCTGAAATCCCGACGAGGATGGCATCCCCGGGAATTGCGCGCGGCAAGAGCGATTCAACCCACCGCCTTCGGGCACACCTCGGCACACCAATGTTCGATTTTAGCCTTGATCAGGTCGCGGATTTCCCGGGTGCGCGCCAGTTTGTCCTCCTGCGTGCCCTGAAGGGCGGAGGGGTCGGGAAAACTCCAGTGCAGCCGCCGGGTCACGCCGGGAAAAATCGGGCAACGCTCCGCGCTCGTCTCGTCGCAGACGGTGATGACATGGGAAAACACCTTGCCGGACTTGAACACATCAAAGACGGCTTTGGTCTGGTTGCGGGAAATGTCAATGCCGATTTCCTGCATGGCCTCGACGGCCACGCGATTGAGTTGGCCGGGTTCGAGGCCCGCGCTGCGCGCCTCAAACACGTCGCCGCAGATTTGGTTCAGGAACGCCTCGGCCATCTGGCTGCGGGCGCCGTTATGGATGCAAATAAACAGGACTTTTTTCTTCATGGCTGACTCTGCGGTTGTACCAGCCGCGCGATTCGTTGCAGACTTTGCAGACGGAAAGCATCACCGGCACCTCGACCAGCACGCCCACCACCGTGGCCAGCGCCGCCGGCGAATCCGCGCCAAACAACGTGATGGCCACCGCCACGGCCAGTTCAAAGAAATTGCTCGCCCCGATAAGCGAGCCGGGCGAAGCGACGTTGTGTTCCACGCGCAGCCGCCGCATCAACAAATATGTCAGGCCGGAATTGAAATAGACCTGAATGACAATCGGCACGGCCAGCAGCAGCACCGCCAGCCAGCGGGTCGTGAGGTTGTTGGATTGGAACGCGAAGATCAAAACGAGCGTCAGCAGCAACGCGCCAATCATCACCGGATGGAATTTCGGCAGGAATTTTTGGTCGAACCAGTCCCTGCCGCGCGACTTGAGCAGCATCGTCCGCGTCAGCCAGCCCGCCGTCAGCGGGATCACAATGAAGACGACCACGGAGGTGACGAGCACCTTTGCCGGGACAACGACCTGCGCCACGCCGCACAAAAGCATCACCAGCGGCGCGAAGGCCACGAGCATGATGAGGTCGTTCACCGCCACTTGCACGAGCGTATAGGCCGGGTCGCCGTCGGTGAGGTAACTCCAGACAAAGACCATCGCGGTGCAGGGGGCCGCGGCAAGAATGATGAGGCCGGCCGTGTAATTTTTGCCCGTCTCCGGGTCAATCCACGGCGCGAATAGGTGTTGCATGAACAGCCACGCGAACAGGGCCATGCTGAAGGGCTTGACCAGCCAATTGACGAATAAAGTCACCATCAACCCCTTCGGTTTGCGCGCAATGCCGCCAATCGCGCCAAAGTCCACCTTCAACATCATCGGATAAATCATCAGCCACAACAAAAGGCCGATGGGGATGTTCACTTGCGATCCTTGTCCGAATTCCATCCGGCTCAATGCCGCCACGAAACCGGGCAGGAGCCTTCCCAACGTGACGCCGGCCACCATGCAAAGAAAAACCCAGAGCGTCAGGTAACGCTCGAAAAAGGCGAGGCGTCTTGGTGGAGCAATGACGCGGCTCATGCAACTACCTGCCCGGGCAGCGTTCCGCGTTGCTGCCGCCGAAGCCGGGTTTGCGGGCTTGGACTTCAAGACTCGTGATGTAATCGGCGGGCTTCGTCCCCGCCGGCAGCTGTTCGATAATCTTCCGGTAAAGGGAGTCTTCCCAACCGGTCAGCGCCTCGATGTACTTGGGCTTGGGCGTGAGCACGATGTCGGCCAATCCGGCTGCGCGCGCCATGCGCTCGCTGTCGCCGGCCGGCACCGCGCCCGCGACGCACCCAACCAGCGCCTCCACCATTTTCACAATCTCCGGCGGCAGCGGCCTGAGCAGGGCGATGTCGGACACGGCCACGCGCCCGTCCGGCTTGAGCACGCGGGCCATTTCACGCCAGACCTGCGGCTTGTCCGGCGAAAGGTTGATGACGCAATTCGAGATGATGACATCCACGCTGTTGTCCGCGACGGGCAGGTGCTCGATTTCGCCCAGGCGAAACTCCACGTTGTCCAGGCCCGTTTGCTCGCGATACAGCGCCGCCTGGCGCCGCGCCTTGGAAATCATCTCCGCCGTCATGTCCACGCCGATGGCCCGGCCGGAGACGCCGACTTTTCTGCCGGCGATGAAAACATCAAAGCCGCCGCCGCTGCCGAGATCGAGCACCGTTTCGCCGGGCTTCAACGCGGCGAGCGCGGCGGGATTGCCGCACGACAAACCCAGGTTCGCCCCGTCGGGCAGCGACCGGAGTTCCTCGGCCGAATAGCCCATCTCGCGCGCCAGCCGGTCGGCTTCCTGCGGGGTTGCGACGCAGCCCGACGCGCCCGGCCCGCAGCAGCCGGCGGAGGTCTCCCGGGCGATTCTCTTGTAACCGTCACGCACCATTTCGCGGACGGCCTGGTTTTGGGCGGGGGTGTTTGCGGTCATAAAATTCAACATCGCTGACGACGGCAGATTTCAGCCGGGTCCGTTGCCAGAATTTTTTTCAAATTTTTGGCGTCGCGCGCCGCTTCCCCGGTCCTGCCGAGGGATTTGTGGACCCATCCGATGGCTTCTCGCGCGGCCGCGGGCGCAGATTTGCCGGCCAGCCGGTAATAGACCCAACGCTCGGTCTTGCGCGATTGAATCAATCCGGCTTGATGCAGGATGGAAAGATGCTTGGAGACCGTGGACGGCGCGAAGCCGAACAAGCCGGTGATCTGGCAGACGCACAATTCGCCCTGGCGCAGCGCGAGGAGAATCCGCACCCGGCTCGGGTCGGAAATCGCCCGGGTAATGGCCATGAAGTGTCGCATGTATATTTCGTCAAACAACTAAATGATTATCGTCGCAGAATTGGGCAACCGCAAGGAAAAAGTTTCCAAAAGGGCGCGGCAGCCCGCCGTCACATGTCGGCTGCCATGACGAAAAAAGAATTTCAGACGCGCTCTGAGTGGTTGACTACTTGTAGGCCACCGCCGCGCTGGGTGAACCGGCGAGGTGGTTGACCTCAAAGCGTTTGAAACCGGCTTCGCCGCACCATTTTCTGAAATCCGCGCCGGAATAGTCGAAGGCATCGCCGAATTCGATGAGCATGTTCAGCGACATCAGCAGTCCCTGGGTGTTCTCGCGGCGGGCGTCGTCAATCAGCGATTCGATGGCCACCAGCGCGCCGCCGGGCGGCAAGGCGTCGTAGGTCGCGCGGATGAGGTGCATCTTCTTCTCCAGATTCCAGTCGTGCAGGATCATGCCCATCGTGATGATGTCGGCCTTTGGCGGCGGGTCCTTGAAGAAATCGCCGGACGCCGTGGCGGTGAGCAGGACTTTGGAGTGCCAAAAGCCGAAAGTGGTGTGCAATATGGATGAGAGATTCGGCGAAGAAGTCGCCGCACGGCCATTCGTTTTTGCCACTTCGGCGGGCAAATCGGGTTGCGAAGTGAACCGCGGATACGGCTTCACTTCGCCAACGCCGTTGGGAAATAGCCTCTCCGTCCCGGGGTCCGACATCGCCGGCATGGCTTCGATGACGCTCACGGCTGACTCCGCAGGCACAACGCGGGCCAGGCGAAACCCCGCCCGCCCGAGCAGCGCGCCGTATTCCTGTTCCGTCCGCTCCTGTCCGCCCGGCCCCACCAGCATCATCATGTCGAGGACCTTGCCGGGATGAGGCGCATTGCCGGGCGGCAGCACCATCTCGATGAGCAGCAACCGGCCGCCGGGATTCATCGCGCGCCGGCAATGCCCGAGGATGGTGAGGCATTGCGCCTCGCTCCAATCGTGGATGATGTGCGAAAGCAGATACGCGTCAGCCCCGGCGGGAACGCCTTCGAAAAAGCTGCCCGCCTCGATCGTCACCCGGTCGGCGAGGCCGCGCGATTGGATGAGGGCCGGCGCCTCGCGCACGACGTGCGGCAGATCATAAAGAATTCCGCGCGCACCGGGCGCACGGCCGAGGACGGTGGTCAACAGATTGCCCGTGGCGCCGCCCACGTCCACGATGGTCTTGAAGCCGGAAAAATCATAAGCGGCCGCCACCGCCGCCGGCTCCGCTCCGTGAAAGCCAACCATCGTCTCGCTGAACAGCGACGCCGTTTCGGGATTTTGTCCGAACCAGTCAAAAACGGGCATGCCCATGAGTTTCTCGAAGCCGCTCTTTCCTGTTTGGACCGAATACAGCAATTTCCCAAAACTGTTGGCGCACCAGTCGCTCGCCAGCGTGAGGACGGTGGCATACGCCGAGCCGGTGGCGTTCTTCTTCAGCGCCTCGCCCAACGGAGTCAGCGTGAAACGTGGCCCGGCATCCTCGCTCAGCAGGCCGAGGTGGGCCAGCGTGCGCATGAGGCGGTAGAGTGATGGGGCGTGGGTCCCGGTCAGCCTGGCCAGTTCCTCCGCGCTCTTCGGTCCGCCGGCGAGGTGGTCCGCCAGGCCGAGTTTGGCGGCGACGTAAACTATGCGCGAGGTCCAGTGGGCCGTGGCCATCTCCATGAGTTGAGCGTGTGGCGGCAGCTTTGGCTGAAGCCGGGTTTTGCGCGGCTCGCCATTTACAGTCACCGTCACGCGCTGGAAGGTGGCGCGGATGGAGGTGGCATCCTTGCTTGGGCTTTGGTTGTGGCGGGTGAACAGCTCTCCCAATTCTCGCTGCAAATCCGCGGCGCGCCCGTTCTCCTCGGCGGCAGCGAATGCATTCATGGTCGGCCCGTAGTAATCCCGGAAATCGGCCACAACCTCGGCCGGCAAACGTGGCCAGTTCAACGTAAGCGTCTCCCGGGCGAACGCGATGTTCTCCTTGGGAACCCCCGCGGCGGCAAATCGCTCGATCACTTTGTTCTCAATACCCCACGTCATCGGGCTGACGAAACCTGCGGGCGGAGGCGGCGTGTAGGCGGAGCTGATCTTCAAAAGCTGCGCCACCAACGTCGGGTCGCCGGGAATCCAGTTGCCCATGATGATCCGGCCTCCGGGCCGGGTCACGCGCACCATTTCCTTGACGGCGTCGAACGGCTTGGGTGCGAACATCGCTCCGAAGATGCTCACGACGAGGTCGAACGACTGGTCTTCCAGCTCGCGCAGGCTGGTCGCATCGCCTTCCTGAAACCGGCAATTCCTGAGGCCCTGCTCCCGGGCGCGTTTGTTCCCGGCCTCAACCAGGTTCCGCGCGATATCCACGCCCAGCACGTCCGCTCCAAGTCTCGCCGCCGGTATCGCCGTCGTTCCATCGCCGCATCCGAGGTCCAAAACCTTGAGCCCCTTGGTGATGCCGAACGTCCGGACGAGCGCCTCGCCGCTTTCCCTCATGCCCGCGGCAATCCGGGTAAAGTCGCCTTTTTCCCAGAGCGCCTTGTTGGGATTGGTTGGCGGTTGTGGAGTGAAGCGGAGATACGGCCTCACCTTGCGCACACCCCTGGGAAATAATTTCTCCGCGTCGGCGTCGGACACCGCCGGCGAGATGATGCAGTCGTTTCCCGGCTGCCAGTCCGCGGGCGTGGCCACCTTGTAATTGGCCGTCAATTGCAGCGCATCAATCGCCCGCAGGATTTCGAGAAAATTGCGCCCCGTCTCGTCGGGGTAGGTCAGCGTCAGTTTGACCTTTTTGTCCGGCCCGATGACAAACACCGACCGCACCGTGGTCTTGTCGCCGGCGTTGGGATGGATCATGTCATAGGCCGCGGCCACCTGGCGGGTTTCGTCGGCGATCACCGGGAAGTTCATCCGGACGGCTTGCGTCTCGTTGATGTCCTTGACCCAGTCGCGGTGCGCTTCCAGCGAGTCCACACTCACCGCGATCACCTTGACGTTCCGCTTTTCAAATTCGTCCTGGGTCCGCGCCACGGCGCCCAGTTCGGTGGTGCAAACCGGGGTGAAATCGGCCGGATGCGAGAACAGGACGCCCCAGGAATTGCCGAGCCATTGATGGAAATCAATGGTCCCTTCGGTTGTGGCGGCTGAAAAATTCGGAGCAACATCGCCTAATCGTAACGACATAAGAATGCCTTTCGCCTGGTTGTGGTGGGGGGAAGATTCCGGAACGTGTCGCGACGGGGCTCAGTTCGCCGGCGCCGGAGCAGGAGCTTGGCAGGGCCTTCATGTCGCACCTTCCTCTTATTCTTATAATTAGCGAACGTTGCCTCACATTATCTCACTTGGGGCCTTGCAGTCAAGGGCGGGTTTTTGATTTGGCGGGTTTTTGATTCCAGATCCGCGGCCGCAGGGCGGATTCAAGAATCAGTTGGAAATGCGGGGCGCAGCAATCGCACACTCAGTTCATTTAAAACCCGTTGTTCGGTGACGTTGGGCAGTCGTATGGGCTTTGACATGCGAAAAAGATGAAGCAACCAAGCAAAGTCGT
>JAGWMQ010000173.1 GCA_028873125.1 Verrucomicrobiota bacterium
GGCATACTGGCTGACGCACCGGAAGCCGTCGGCGCGATTGAGCACGCGCGCCAGCGTGCCCCGCAACTGGTCGTTGTCTTCGACGATGGAGACGGCGATGAGCATTCTTAATAATGATAACGGCACTGGAGAAGGACCACACGCCCGGCGGTCACTTTATAGACCAGCCGATGTTCTTCGGTGATGCGGCGCGACCAAAGATCGGACCCGAGAAAACGCAGCGGCTCCGGTTTGCCGATGCCGCGAAACGGGTCGCGCTGAACTTGCTCCACCAAGTTGAGAATGCGCGAAGCGGTTCGCGGGTTGGCGGACACCCAGGACGAAAGGTCTTCCAAAAATTTGGCCTCAATTCCGAGTTCCATCCATTCCGAGTTGACGTCGGAGCTTCTCCAAGGTCGTGACCGCGTATTTGCCGGCGTTGGCGTTCCGCAGAGATTCCAGCAGCCTGCGGGCGTTTTTCGGAGAACGCAGCAGGTGCGCCGTTTCAAGCAGCGCCGACAATTCGTCGGCAGGCAGCACGGCCACATCGCCGCGGCCTTTACTTTTCAAAATCACCGGCTCGCGGGTCGAAAGCGTGCGCTCCCAAATGCGCTTGAAGCGCCCGCTTTTGTAAGTGACCGTGCTCATAAAGTGTCTTATACCACCAAGTCTATTTCCGGGCAATCTTCATTTCAACGGAACCACCAGCCGCACCAGCGTCCCGCCGTTGGCGCCGGGGCCGATGGAGAATTCGCCGCGGATGTCCTCCATGCGTTTGCGCATGTTGCGCAGGCCGTTTCGGGTGGGCACAGCCGCGGCGCCGCCGGCCAGGCCGCGCCCGTCGTCCTCGACTTCCAGAACGAACCGGTCCGGCTCCAGGCGCAATCGAATCCGCGCCTCGGCGGCCCGGGCGTGCTTGACGACGTTGTTGACGGCCTCCTTGAAGGCGAGAAAGACGTTGTGGCGGACTTCGGGGGGGATGGCCGCCACGGGCAATTGAACGGGCAGGTCGGCGCGGTAGCGCAAGCCCGCCAGGGCCAGGTATTCCTGGGCGTATTTGCAGGCGTAGGTGACTAGGCCCTCCAGCGTGTCGTTGGCGGGGTTGACGGCCCAGACGATTTCGTCGAGGGCGTGGGTCGTCTCGCGGGCCGTCTGGCAAATCTGCCGCGCATGCGACTCGACCTCCGCGGGCGTCTCCTTGTCGGCCTCAGCCATTTCGCCCAGCAGCGCGACCTGCGTGAGGTTGGCGCCCAATTGATCGTGCAGGTCGCGGGCAATACGCGCGCGTTCGCGCTCGAGCGCCTCGCGCTGCCGGAGCGCCTGCAACTGCCGGTGCAATTTTTGCGTGGAGAAGTAACGGACGATGGTGATGACGATCCCGGCCAGGGCCAGGATCCCCGCGGCGCGAAACCAGGGGGTCTGCCAGAATTCCGGCTGCACCGTCACGTCCAGGACGGCGCCGGCCCGGTTCCAGACGCCGTCTTCGTTGCAGGCCTGGACGTGGAAGCGGTAATGGCCCGGCGGCAACTCGCTGTAGAAGGCGGCGCGCGCGTCGCCGGCCTCCGTCCAGGCCGCATCGCGCCCTTCGAGGCGATAGCGGAACCGCACCTGGTCGGGCGCCGCAAAATCCAGCGCGGTATAAAGAATTTTCAACTGGTTGCGGCCGGGCGGCGCCACCACGGACTGCGACCAGGCCACATCGAGACGGTTGGTTTTTTGTTCCCGGCCGTCCACGAAGGCGGACTCGATGATGACCCGCGGCGGCAGCGGATTGGGTTTGAGTTCGGCGGGGTTGACCGCCACGGCGCCCTTGGTGGTGGGAAACCAGAGCCGGCCGTCACGCGCGCTGCAAACCGCCGGCTCCGAACCGCCGGAGCACTCGCGCGCGGGCAGGCCGTCGGCTTCCACATAAGTCCGGCAGGAAATGACGTTGGTTTGCCCTGCGGCGACGGCGTCCAGCGATTTTTCCGGGACGCGCATCAGGCCGGCGTTGGAGCCGATCCAAAGATTTTTTTCATGGTCCTCGGTGATGTAGCTGATGTGGTCGCTGGCCAAACCGTTGCGCGTGGAATACGCCGTCCATTTTCCCCGGTCGAACCGGCCCAGGCCATGGCCCGAGGTGCCGATCCACAAAATGCCGTCGCCGCCGGCGTAAAGACAGGAGATGTCATTGCCGGGCGGGCCGTTGGTTCCCTGCCGGTAAGCCGCGAACCTTCCATTCTGGAGGCAGTTCAGCCCGCCGCTTTGGGTGCCGATCCAAAGACGACCTCCGGCGTCCTGGGCGAGGGCGCGGACGGCATTTTGCGAAAGGCCCTCGCGGGTGGTGAACCATTTCCAGTCCCGGCCATTCCAGTTCGCCAGGCCGTTTTGGGCGCCGACCCACAACTGGCCGGCGGCGTCCTCGAAGAGCGCGTAAATGGCCGGGCCGAGGAATCCGGCGCCCGGCGCGTGCTGGAATTGATTGGTCTGATACAAAAACAGCCCGTCGTCCCGGGTGCCGGCCCAGACCCGCTGCCGGACGTCCACCAGGACTTCCCAGGCATCCTGATAAAGGCCCACGTGAAAGTTGCGGACGGCATTGGTTTTCCAGTAGGCCGCGCCGGAGGCCCCGTAGGCAATCCACAGACCGCCCTGCGCGTCTTCGGAAATGGATTGCGCCGACCAGGGCGGCAGCAGGCTTGGCGCGCTGAAGACGTTGCGCTTGATCCGGTCCAACCCGCCGCCGTCGGTGCCCGCCCAAAGGTTGCCCTCCGAATCGAGGCACAGGGAAAGGACATACGCCGAAGACAAGCCTTGGTCGGTCGAGATGAGCCGGTATTTCCCGTCCGGCTGATACCAGAATATCCCCGCCCCAAGCGTACCGACGATGAGGTTGCCATCCGCGTCTTCGCACGCGGCCTTCACGAGCACATTGGTCCACGGATAGGGGCCGAAGTCCTTCTGGAGTTGACGGGGGCCCCACTTTTGCACCCGGCCATTGATCAACCGCCAGGTGCCGCCCTTCCGGCTGGCCAGAATAAAATCGAGGCGCCGCGCCCGAATCAATTGCTCGATGGGAAACGCCGGCGGATGAAAATTCGAGGGATGAAAGGAAAACAAGCCCCAGTCTTCGCCAATCCAAAGCGAACCGGATTTTTCCGCGACGATCCTCCGGCAGACCGCGGCAGGATTGAAGTTGAAATTCCAGACCTCCATTTTGCCGTTTTGCCAGCGGCCCAGGTGCGCGTCCGCCGTATAAAGCCACACCGCGCCGGATGAATCTTCGCAGGCCGACGCCAGCCGTCCGCCCTCGCCGCCCCGCCCGATCTCGAAATCCCGGATGCGTCCGTTGTGGAGCAACGCCACGTCGCCGGCATCCATGCCGATCCAGAGGTTCGTGTGGCTGTCCTGAAACAGACAGACGACCTGGTCGTTGGCCAGGCCGGGGGTGTTTTCCTCGTCGAAGACGGTGAAATGAATGCCGTCGAAGCGCACCAGACCGTATTGCGTGCCCAGCCAGAGATAGCCGTCGCGCGTCTGAGCCATCGAGATCACCACGCTGCCCGGCAGCCCGCTTTGCGTGTTCCAGGTGTCCACGATGAACGGCGAGCCGGGCTGCGCCGCTCCCGGAAGCGCCGACGCCAAAACGCCCAGCAGCAAGCCAGCGGGGGCAAACGTCCGGCGATTCTTCGGCATGGCCGATTTTGGAACGACGGCCCCGGATGTAAAGCCGTTTGGGGCGCAGAATTTCTCTCGAAAACCGCTTGCGTCGCGGGCGGGACGGGTTAGGTTTGCCTTGCCCAATGAGAACTGGGCGCTCGGCTTTCCGGTTTGAAAGCGGAGCCTTGGCGGGCGTTGGCGAAAAAACCCGTGTGTTATCGCCGCGCCCGCCGACTATTTGGAGGATCCAGCGCGGCTCAATCGAAGGCGTGGCCGGCGCAGCACAGGACGTCTTTGATCTTGTGGCGGACCAGTTCCTTGACCCGGACCCGCGCCGGGCCGAGGTATTTGCGCGGGTCGAATTCCCTGGGATTTTCCGCCAAAACCTTGCGAATGCCGGCGGTCATCGCCAGGCGCAGGTCGGTGTCAATGTTGACCTTGGTGCAGCCGGTGCGCCGCGCCACCTCGATGTCCGCCTCGGGCACGCCGGCGGTGTCGGCGCCGAGTTTGCCGCCGTATTTGTTGATTTCGGCGACCAGGTCGGCGGGCACGGAGGACGCGCCGTGCAGGACGAGGGGATAGTCGCCCAGACCGGCGTCCATAAGCGCCTGCTTGATGGCCTTCAACCGTTCCAGATCCAGATGCTGCTCGCCCTTGAATTTGTAAGCGCCATGTGAATTGCCGATGGCCACGGCCAGCGAGTCGCAGCCCGACTGCCGGACAAATCTGACCGCCTCTTCGGGATGCGTGTAGTGGCCGCCGTGGGAAAAGCCGCCGCCCTCCTCGCCTTCGTCAAATTGCGCGCCGACGAGGTGCCCCAATTCGGCCTCGACCACGCAGTTGTGCTTGTGGGCGTAGTCCGCCACCTTGCGCGTGATCTCGACGTTTTTTTCAAACGGCTCGTGGCTGCAGTCAATCATCACGCTGGTGAACCCCTCGTCAATGCACTCCTTGCACAATTCGTACGAGTCGCCGTGGTCCAGATGCACCGCAATGGGGATGGTGGAGAGGCTGACGGCCGCCTCGATGAGCTTTTTCAGATAAACCGGATTGGCGTATTGGCGCGCGCCCTTGGAAATCTGGAGCATGACCGGCGCCTTCTCCTCCTCGCAGGCCTCGATGATGGCCTGGAGGAGTTCCATGTTGTTGACGTTGAACGCGCCCAGCGCGTATTTGCCCTTCAACGCCTTCGCAAAAAGTTCCCTCGTGTGTGTCAATGGCATATGTGTTCAATGTTCATCGGGATCTGGTTGACTTCGCCGACGAGCGGAAAGCATAGCCCAACGGGCGTGAAAGAAAATAAAAATAAGCGGCTGCCCGAAGCCGGGCGCTTTTTGCGGTCCGCTGCCCCGTGCCGGATGCCCCCGGGGCCTTCTCGTGAACCGAACGCAAGTTCGGGGCTTGCGCGGCACAACGGAGCGGAATAACGTCCTTCCATGAGCGAAATCATTTTTGAGGTGCGGGAAGATGAGGTGGACGGCGGATACGTTGCCACCGCTCTTGGGCACGCGATTGCCACGCAGGCCGAAACAATTGAGGAATTGCACTCGATGGTGCGCGACGCGGTGCGTTGCCATTTCGGTGACGGCGTTCCCGGCCCGATGCCGTCCGTCATCCGGCTTCATTTCGTGCGGGACGAAGTCCTCACGCCGTGAAAATTCCCCGCGACGTCCACGGCGATGATCTGGTCAAGGCCCTGCGCGTTTTGGGTTATCAATTTGATCGTCAGGACGGCTCGCACATGCGCCTTTCAACCAAACT
>JAGWMQ010000174.1 GCA_028873125.1 Verrucomicrobiota bacterium
TGGAGACAGGCGCGACACCTGTCCTACGATGCTGCCATCTTCGCGCAGTTCGAATTAGGCCGGGACCAGGAAGTGCGGATGGTGGACATTTTCATTCGTGGGGACTGCGCGCTGCGCCGTCCGGCCATTGCCGCACGATTGTCCTGCCTTGGGCGGTGTCGGTATAGCGGTTTGGGCTGGCCTGTGGCTTTCTTCGGCACGCGGATCAATTGATCAGATGAGCGGATCGGATCGAGCCTTATTGCAATGAAGACGGCGGCGCTCCGCAACCCGGCTCGACAAAGCGTTTCTTCCGCGCCATGCTGCGGCCATGGCTTTTGAATCCGAGGCGCCGCTGGACGCCCTCTGGCAGGAATACGGCGGGGCGTTCCGCGAGTGGGACGACCTGACCCTGGCGCGCTGGCTGGCGCAGACGCTCGGCCAGTTGGAGGGCCGCGCCTGGCGGCTGTCACATCCGCTGGTGGGCGCCTACCGGCTGGTGGCCCAACTGGCCCACGACCGTCAGGTCTGGCTCAAGCGGCTGGCCACCCCCCCGGCGGCCTACGGGGAGTCGCCCTGCTGCCGGGCGCCGCTCCTGCCGCTGCTGACGCGCGACGTGCGCGACGCGGGCCTGATCTGCCAGCACTGCAACGAAACGCTGGTGCCTTTCGACGAAATCCCCGCCGACCTGCGCGGCGAACTCGAGGGCTGGGCCCGGCAATACGAGCCGGTCCACGCCGTGGCCCACTGGGACGACCGCCAGCGCCGGGCGGCGGGCAACTACGACGCCGCCTACGAAAAGGCGGCGCAACAGGCCGAACACCTGCTCGCCCGCGCCGGCCGCGAACTGGCGCCCAAGCTGCTGAATTCGTATCCCGCCGTCGTCTGGGAGGACCAGGATGAATGCCTGGAGGTGCGCCCCGAGGACGTGCCAGTGAATTGATGATTCTCCATTTGCGATTTACGATTTCCGCCGCGGCCCGGGCGCGCCCGCCGCACACCGCCGACCGCAAATGATCCGATGGCTTTTCAAATGGCTGCTCCGGCTGCTCGCGTTGGCCGTGGTGCTGGGGGTGGCCGCCCTGCTCCTGCTCAACCCCATCCTGCGCGTGGTCATCGAGAACCGCATCCGCGCGCAGACGGGCCTGGACGCGGAGATCGGACGGTTCCATCTGGGCCTGCTCCAGCCGACCCTCGAAATCCAGGACCTCAAAATCTACAACCCGCCGAGCTTTGGCGGCGCGCCGTTGCTGGACATCCCGGAAATCCACGTCGAATACGACCGCGCCGCGCTGGCCCGGCACCGGATTCACCTGACGCTGCTGCGCCTCAATCTCGCCGAGCTGGACATCGTGAGAAATGAGGCCGGCCAGACCAACCTTTTTTCGCTGGGGCTGCCTCCGCCGGGCCGGGCCCTCGGCGGCGCGAACGCCGGGGCGCAGTTCCGCAAGCAGACCGGTTTCGACTTCGAGGCCATTGACGTGCTCAACGTCTCGGTCGGCAGGGTGAGATTCCTTGACCTGAAAAATCCGCGCGACGACCGCGAGCAGAACATCGGTCTGGACAATTGTGTCGTCAAAAACGTGAAGTCGCCGGCCGATCTCACCGGGCTGGCGCTGCTGGTCGCCCTGCGCGGCGGGAGTTTTTTCGGCGCCCTGCTCAACACCAACCGGTGACGCGCCGGGGATTGGGACGGGAGCCCCAGGGCCGGGGTTTCAGCGTTTTCGCCTTTTCCGCGCGGCGATTTTTTTTCAACATGGCCGCGTGCATCGCGCCCCGCTCAAAACCGCCGCGCGCCTCGTCGTCAAGCTCGGCACCGGCGTGCTCACCGACCGCCACAAGCATCCCGACCCGGCGCAACTGGAACAGCTCGTCGCCCAGGTGGCCGCCCAGCGGAAGGCGGGCCGGGAAATCGTCCTGGTCACCAGCGGCGCCGTGGGCGCGGGCATGGGCGCGCTGGGCCTCGACAAACGCCCGGCCGACCTGGCCGAATTGCAGGCCTGCGCCGCCGTCGGCCAGTCGCGGCTCATGGCCATGTATGAAACATGCTTCGCCGCGCACGACCTGCGGGTGGCCCAGGTGCTGCTCACCCATGACGACCTGGAACATCACGAGCGCCACCTCAACGCGCGCAACACACTGGCCACCCTCCTGGCCCGGGGCGTCGTGCCCATCGTCAACGAAAACGACGCCGTCTCCTTCACGGAAATCAAGTTCGGCGACAACGACACCCTCTCGGCCCTGGTCGCTTCGCTGCTGCCGGCCGACCTGCTGGTCATTCTGACCAGCGTGGACGGCGTCCTGGAAAACTTCGGCCGGGCCAATCCCCGGACCATCCCGGTCATCGAAAAGGTGGATGCCACGCTGGAAAAAATCGCGCGCGGCACCGACAGCCCGACCGCCGTGGGCGGCATGAAGTCCAAGATCGCCGCGGCCCGGATCGTGGTGCGCTCCGGCATCCCGCTGGTGATCGCCTCGGGCCGGAAGAAAAACGCCCTGGCGCGGATCCTGGCCGGGGAGAACGAAGGCACGCTCTTCGTGCCGCAGGCCAACCGGCTGCAGGGCCGCAAGCGGTGGATCGCCTTTTTTCATCATCCCAAGGGCGCGCTGTTCGTGGACGACGGCGCCAAGCTGGCCCTCCGCGAAAAGGGCAGGAGCCTGCTGCCGCCGGGCGTGGCGCGCTGCGAAGGGGAATTTGGGGTCGGCGACGTGGTGCGGATTTGCGACCTGAACGGGACGGAATTCGCGCGCGGCATCGCGCGGTCCGGCTCCGCCGCCGTGCGCGAACGCCGGCTGCCCAAGGAGGAACTCGTTCACCGGGACGATTTGGTCATTCTGTGAATCCGTGTCCATCCTCGGTTTGTTTGCATGAAACGAAGATCCGCCATTGAAGAGGTGTTGAAGGTCATGGCCCGGCTGCGCTCGCCGACGGGCTGTCCGTGGGACCGCGAGCAAAGCCACCTGACCCTGCGCCGCCACGCGGTCGAGGAGGTCTATGAGTTGATGGACGCCATCGAGGCGCGCGACGACTACGAGATGGCCGAGGAACTGGGCGACCTGCTGCTGCAGGTCGTCTTCCACTGCCAGTTGGCGCGCGAGCGCGGCGCGTTTGACTTTGAACAAGTCTGCCGGCGGCTCGTGGACAAGCTCGTCCGCCGCCATCCGCACGTCTTCGGAACGACCCGGGTCCGGAGCGTGGACGAGGTGTGGGCGAACTGGGAAAAAATCAAGCACGCCGAAAAGCACGGCACCCGGCACGCGCGTCATTCGGCGCTCGACGGCATCCCCAAACACCTGCCCGCGCTCATGCGCGCGGAAAAACTGGTCAAAAAGGCGCGCAAGGCGAACTTGCTGGCGGACAGCCAGCGCCGCGGGCGGCCGCGCAAAGCCCAACTGGCCGGACAACTTTTCACCCTGGCGCAACGCGCCCAGTCGCGCGGCTGGTCCGCCGAGGAATTGCTTTGCGCGGAAATCCAGCGCCGCGAGCGCGAGCTGCGACGAGTGGAATCCGCGAGGCCGGCGAAGCGTTGATGGACCCTGAAAAGAACACAAGGAACGCAGACAAGAATTTGACGAAGGGACGCGAATTTTTTAACGCAAAGAATTTCAACCCCGGATGAGCGCAGATGACAACGCTCCGCGGGCGCGGGGTTCCGCCGGAGGTATTTATCGAGGGGTTGCAGATGAACGCGCATGAAACGCAAAACAGTCTGCTTCACAGCGCTTCAATTTCCGCAATCAACGCCGGGAGATTCGGGCGGTGAAAATGGATTTGCGGCGCGGGAATCCGGTGGCGCCGGATGTCCGGCGGCACACGCTTGTGATGCGGAAAGGTTGAAGTCGGCGACTGGTCCGCCGGATGCGGAAAATCGTCATACCAAAACAGCCGGTCAGAACCGCGATCTACTTCGCAGCCATAGGACGCAATCAGCGCGGCATCAAAATCCGGATCTTCGCGCATCCGCAAGCGGATGCCGTTGCGGAAGTAAACCTCGCCCTCGGCCACACCCGTGAACGGACTGTCCGATCACACGACCACGGTGGAACGGACAACGGTGGGACGATTCAACACATCCGCCGCGAATCGGCTGTATCCGTGCAAACAACATAGATGTGTTTTTTTCGGTTATCTGGTGGCAGCCGCTTTAATGCCGAATAGGCGAGTTGCAGCAATGCCGTTGAATCTTTACCGCCGCTGAAACCAATCACCCACGGACGGTCATCAGCTTGATACGCTTCAGCGATGTCCTGCCGAATAGTTCCGATAGTGGTGCTGGCCATTTGCTCGTGGAAATCAGGATGGCAAAAATTAAATTCAAATGAAATGATTTTCGGTCGCCCCTTCAGGGCTTGGAAAATTTGTTGGACGTGAACCCAGGGCGGCGTTCGCGTTGCTCATTTGCCCCGGGCTAATTTCTTTTGCCCTTTCAGGGCAATTATTTTGGCTTCGCGTCTCCGCGGCTTGGCGCCTTTGCGTTAAAAGTTCGCGAGAATTCGTGAGATTCGTGTCACGCATTCAAAAGCCTGCCCGTCGGCAGATCGAATTTCTTTTTCATGCCGGCGCTGGCGGGGTCGTTGAAGGGGTATTCGCCGTCCACAAATGGTTTCTTCCCGACGACCCTCGCCCGGCTGCGCCACTCTCTCCCGCTCCCGCAGGCGAGGGAATCGGCGTGGTGCGACGGAATGGTTTTATGGTTCATAAGAATTCAGAGTTGACGATAGACTTCGGAACGGTGCTGGATGCGATAAATGCGGACTAGTTTTTTGGCGGGATAAATCCAGTAGAGAATGCGGTAGTCGCCCACGCGGAGCTTGCAGAGTCCGGACAAATCCTCCGGCATCCCGACGAGCCGGCGATGCACCATGCCCGCGGCATTTTCCGCGAGCCATTGGATTGGATTTTACGTTCGACGCTCGCGCCAATGACGGCGTCCAGCGCGGCGAGTTGGGTGTCCGCCCTGCCGCTTATTTCGACTTGGTAGGACATGGCAGATGGTGCGGCTTCCAGGGGTTGAATTTGCCAGCCATGTCCTCCCGCCGCGCCGCGCGCAATTCGGCGACGATTTCAGGATTCTGCGCGGTCAGCCAGTCCTGAAACTCGTCCAGCGTCTCGACGGATGCGAGCACGGTCGCGGGGATTTCAACGGTTTCGGTTTTCATGCTGGCAGTGTATCACCGTTTGACGGGAAAAGTAAGGGCTTTCCATTTAATTATTTTAAAGGGCTATGTATTTGACTCAACCGCCCACAATGGGCAGTATGGATGGCCGTGAAGGAAGATTTTCCGCGCACTCTGTGGGAAATGGAACAGCGATTCAACGACGAAGCCGCCTGCCGGCAGTATCTCTTTGCCCTGCGCTGGCCCGAAGGCTTTCGTTGTCCAGCGTGCGGCG
>JAGWMQ010000036.1 GCA_028873125.1 Verrucomicrobiota bacterium
GCATCTGGCTCGTGCAGATGTTTTACAACATCCTCGTTTCCAAGCCGTTCGCCGAACACCATCACCTCTCCACGCAACTTTCAGCCCCCACACCGCTGGTGTCGGATTATACCCGCCAGTCCATCGCCGAATTTGTGAAGGACTACCCGGACGTCGGCCTCATGGTCTGTTTGGGCGAGGCGTTGCGGGGCGCCGAGAATCAAATTGAGTGGTGCACGAACGTGATTTTCCCGGGCGTGCTGGACGGGATGAAGGCCGCCGGACTCAAACAGGAGCCGCCGGTCATCATCCGCACCCACGGCGTGGACGCAGGCGTGGTGATGCCCGTCGCCTTCAAGGCCTACACCAACCTGTTCACGATGAGCAAATTCAACGGCGAATCGCTGACGACCTGGCAGCCGCGCGGCGCCCGGCAGGCCACAGACCTGGCCATGAGCCGGCTGGGACCACACCTCGTCAACATCCACATTCTCGCCAATCTCGAGCCGTTCCGCTACGGCGACGTGAGCTTCATCCAAGAGTGCGTGCAAGCCGCCCGCGACCGGCTGGGTGCCACCGGCATTCATCTCTATCCGCTCTCGTACTGGAACTGGCCGTATTCGCCGGACGTTGCGAATCCGCCGCTGCTTCAATGGCAGCGCGACTGGATCTGGCTCATGGCGTGGGCGCGTTACGCCTGGAATCCGGACATCCCCGAAGCGCGGGACCGGGCCTTCTGGATTGCGCAACTGGCGCGGTTGTACGGCAACACCAATGCCGCGGAAAAAATCCTTGACGCCTACAACGACTCCGGCGAGTGCGCGCCGCGCATACTCCGCCGTTTTGGCATCACGGACGGCAATCGGCAGACGTTGTCGCTGGGCATGACGTTGGATGAATTGGTCAAGCCGGAAAAATATCATCCGTTTCCCTATTTATGGGAAGCCGAGTCGCCTCCCGGCGAACGCCTGCAGGAATACGCGCGGAAGGAGTGGAACCAGGAGCCGCATGAAGGCGAGACCCCGCCGCAAGTCATCCGCGAAATCCTCGTTGACTCGCAACGGGCTGTCGCGGAAGTGGACGCCGCCGGGCCACTGGTGACGAGCAATCGCGCTGAATTCGAGCGGCTCCGCAATGACATTCACTGTATCCGCGCGATGAGCGAGAATTACGCCGCCAAGGTCAACGCCGCGATGTTGGTGCTGCGCTACTCCCACAGTCACGACCCCCGCGACCTGGAACGGGCGGAGAAATATCTGGCCGATAGCTTCCGTGCCTACCGGAAACTCGCACAGTTGACGGACAAGACCTATGAGTTCGCCAACGGCATGCAGACCGCGCAGCGCAAAATTCCATTTCCCGGCGGCATCCACGGCGTCGCCACAAATTATTTATGGTCCCAGCTCGTGCCGCTTTATCAATCGGAGCTGCTCAACTTTGAAAGGAACGTGGCGGCGCTGAAATCAGCCCCCGGAGGCGGGAAATGAATTCCGCGCGGCGCAATTGGCAGTCCGTTGCCGCGAAACTCCCGGTTTGGGCGTTCCTGGCCGGATGGGCGTTTCCGCTTTGCGCCGGAACCGGCGTGGCGGACACGGACACCAGCGCCTTCGCCAAGGTGCGGACGGTCGGCCTGGATGAGGTCCACTGGACGCGGGGTTTCTGGGCGGACCGCTGGGCATTGTGCGAAACGCAAATGGTTCCGAGCATGGGGCGGCTGATGGAAGGCACAAATTATTCGCAATTTTTCCGCAATTTCCAAATCGCCGCCGGCCTGGTCCAGGGCGCCAGCCACGGCGCGCCCTTCAACGACGGCGATTTCTACAAATGGCTGGAAGGCGCGTCGGCGCTGCTGGCCGGGACCCGCGACCCGGCCTTGGAACGAAATCTGAATCGAATCATCGCGGTCATCGGCAAGGCCCAGAGGCCTGACGGCTATCTTGACACCCGCGTCGAAATTCGCGCTCGCGTCGGCGACACCCATGCCCGGCCGTTCCTGGACCCGCTCAATTTTGAACTCTACAACCTGGGGCACCTGATGACCGCGGCGTGCGTGAATCATCGGGCCACCGGCCAAACCAATTTGCTTGCCGTCGCCTGCCGGGCGGCGGATCTGCTCTGCCGGACTTTCCAACATCCCACGCCGGCCCTGGCGCGCGATTCGATCTGCCCCTCGCAAATCATGGGCGCGGTGGAGTTATACCGCGCCACCGGCCGGCCACGGTATTTGAAGCTGGCCAAAACCTTTCTGGCCATGCGCGGCCTCGTCCGCCACGGCACCGACCAGAACCAGGATCGGATTCCGTTCGTGGACCAGACCGAGGCGGTCGGCCACGCCGTGCGCGCCAACTACCTTTACGCCGGAGCGGCGGACGTGTTTCTGGAAACCGGCGATCCAAACTTGTGGCGGCCGCTGGAGCAAATCTGGACGAACGTCGTCACCCGCAAAATGTATATCACCGGCGGTTGCGGCTCGCTTTACGACGGCGCCTCGCCCGACGGCGCGAAAAATCCCGAAGCCATCGCGCCGGTGCATCAGGCCTATGGGCGCAATTACGAGTTGCCCAACACCACGGCCTACAGCGAGACCTGCGCCGACATCGGCAACGCGCTCTGGAACTGGCGGATGTTTCTGGCCACCGGCGATGCGAAATTCATGGACGTGGTGGAGCAGGCGCTTTACAACAGCGTGCTTTCCGGCGGCAGCCTCGACGGCACAAATTATTTTTACACCAACCCGCTGCGCGTGGCCGCGCGGAGGCCGGCAAAACTGCGCTGGTCGCGCGCGCGCCGGCCGTTTTACAGTTCGTTCTGCTGCCCGCCCAATCTCGTCCGCACCATCGCCGAATCGGCCGATTACGTCTATGGCAAGAGCGGCGATGCGATCTGGGTGAACCTTTACGGCGGCAGCGCGCTGGATACGAGACTGGCGGACGGAGGGGAAGTCAAGCTGGCCCAGGAAACGGATTATCCATGGAATGGCCGGGTGCAAATAAAAATTCTGGCCTGCGGCCAACGGGCCTTCGGCCTGAAACTGCGGATTCCCCGGGTGGACCACGGGCGCGAGCGTTCGCGTGGATGATGGGCCTGCCGACGGGGCGCCTAGGCCGGGCAGTTATTTTGAAATCCGCCGCAAATGGCAGCCGGGGGATTTTGTGGATTTGCATCTGCCGATGCCGGCGCAGTTGGTGGAAGCCAATCCGCTCGTCGAGGAGGATTTGAACCAGGTCGCCGTCCGGCGCGGCCCGGTGATTTATTGCCTCGAGTCCCCGGATTTGCCCGGCGGCGTGAAAATGTCCGGCGTGTTCATCCCGGCGGACATCCATTGGATTGCGCGCTACGACCGGCGTTTGCTGGGCGGGATTGTCCTGTTGGAAGGAGCGGCCTTGGCGCGACCCACCGAGGACTGGCGCGACCGGCTTTATCGCCCGCTTCGTCTGCAAGACCTGAAACCAATCTCCCTCCGGTTGATTCCCTATTGCGTCTGGGGCAACCGCGGACCTTCGGAAATGTCCGTCTGGTTGCCGCTCGCGCCGCAGCTTTTATGAAAAATTCGTTCCTCACGATCGCCGCTCTGTTGCTTGCCCTTTCCACGTCCGCTGCTCAAGGAAAGCCGGTGTCAACCCATTCATCATCCGAACAAATCGAGGCCAATTACACGCGCGCGATTGAACGTCGTACGGCGGACATTTTGAAGGCGCTGGTCTTGAGCGATACGAACCGGGCGGCCCGGGTCCATGACACGCTCCTCGCGCAGTGGCGGGCGTTGCGGGCGTGGCACGACGCCAACGACGCCAAGCTCAAACAAGCCGCGCGGGCCGGCGACACGAAGGCCATCGCGCAGGTCCGCGCTTCATTGAAGTCGCTGCATCACGACTTTCTCTCCAAACTCTCGGCCGATCTGACGCCGGCGCAGGTCGAAACGGTCAAGGACAAAATGACTTACGGCACGGTGGAAGTCACCTACCGCGCCTATTGCGAGATCGTGCCCGGCCTTGCCGCCGGCGACAAGGCGGAGATCTTGAAACTGCTCAAGCGGGCGCGCGAAGAAGCCATGGACTGCGGCAGCGCCAAGGAAAAGGCCGTCGTCTTCAAACGTTACAAGGGGCGGATCAACAATTATCTCAACGCCCATGGCTTCAACGTGGCCCAGGCCTACAAGGAATGGGGCGAACGCCAAAAACTGAAGGCGGCGGCGGGCGGGGCGCACACACCGGCCAAATGAATTGGCAAAGCGCGTCAGCGGCGCCGATCCCTTTTGGAAAGTGGTCGCGGGCCGGAAGCATTTCGACATTTCCTGAGGATAGGCACTTTGCCCGTTGACCAAACGGGTGACCTGGACAAGAATGGCCTCGATATTTCCAACGGCTGATGAACATGGCTGAACCTTCAGAGCATACTCCGGCGGCCCCGCGGTCCACGCGACGGGATTTCCTGAAACAATCGGCGATGGCGGCTTCGATGGTTCCGTTGATGGGCGTGGGCGCCCCTGCAGCCGAAGCAGCCGATCAGGCGTCCGGCAAACCGGCGAGGCGGCCCAACATCCTGCTGGTCATTTCGGACCAATACCGCTGGGATTTTGTTTGCGCCTACGGCAAAAACCCGATGGCCTTCACGCCCAACCTGGATGCCATGTTGCGCCGCGGCACGTCCTTTCAAAACGCCTTCACCAACCAGCCATTGTGCTCGCCGGCGCGGTCCTGTCTCTTCACCGGCCAATACGCGACAAAAACGGGCGTCTGGACGCTGGTGGGGCCTCCGAACATTCCGGGATTGTCGCCCGACGCGATTACGCTGGCGACGGAGTTGCGCAAGGCCGGCTACAGCACCAATTACATCGGAAAATGGCACCTGGCGCCGCGCCGCCCCATCACCAAACCGTTCTCGTGGCTGGGCTATGTTCCGCCGGAGGAGCGCGGCGGGTTCCTGGACCTTTGGCAGGCCTCCAATGTGCTGGAGCTGACGTCGCATCCCTATCACGGCACGATATGGGATGGCCAGGGCAACGCCATGGATTACAAGGACATTTACCGTGTGGATTACCTGACCGAACTGGCCGTCAGGTTTTTGAGGCGGAAACAGGACAAGCCCTTTCTCCTGGTGCTCTCGCAGTTGGAGCCGCACCAGCAGAATGATTTGAACGGCTTCGGGCCGCCCAAAGGCTACGGCGAAAAGTTCCGCAACCCCTATGTGCCGCCCGATCTGCGGCCCTTCCCCGGCGACTGGCCGTATCAACTGGCCAATTATTACGGCGACTGCAAGAGCATCGACGAATCCATGGGCAGGATCTTCCAGACGCTCAAGGAGGAGAATCTGGACGACAATACCATCGTGGTCTTTTTGAGCGACCACGGCTGCCATTTCCGGACGCGCAACCACGAATACAAGCGCAGCCCGCAGGATGCTTCCACGCACATCCCTCTGATGATTCAGGGGCCGGGATTTGACAACGGCCGAATCGTGCAGGAGCTGGTAAACCTTGTTGACGTGGCACCGTCCGTCCTGGCCGCCGCGGGCCTGCCGATTCCCGCCTCCATGCAGGGCCGAAATTTCATCCCGCTGATTCATGACGCGAAAGCGCGCGAAACGTGGCCGAACGAGGTGTTCATCCAAGTGAGCCAGTCGGAAACGGCGCGCGCTCTGCGGACACCCGAATGGACCTACGTCGCCTTGGCGCCGGACAGCGATCTCTCACGCGATCCGGGCAGCGCACATTACCAGGATTATCAGCTTTACAACAACGCCGCCGATCCGGCGCAGGTGGTGAATCTGGCCGGCCGCGCCGACATTCCATCCCTGGTGCATTACTTCGGGGGGCGTTCCATCCGCAAAATCACCGATCATTTCCGCGAGCGGCTGATCGCGCGGATGGTCGAGGCCGGCGAGCCGCGCCCGCAGATCAAGCGTTGGAATTATTATCCGTGAGCGTTTGGCGATTCGGATGCCTCCCGGTGGCGGCAAAGTTTCGCCCGACGCGCCATGGCGCGCGCAAGCCACAAACCTTCCTGGCGCCAGCCGCTGGCTGCCCGCCATCCCCTTCGACGTTGTGGCCCAATCATCCGACGGACCTGATCCAAGCGAGGCTTGAGCGGACCACCTCGGGCAGGGTTGGGTCATTCCGTTCAAATTTGTATCCGCGATAGATGTAGCTGGGATAATGGCCGTGTTTCTCCAGGAAATGATCCGAGTCCGCGTAGGGCGCAAAACCGTTGTCCGACGTGAAAACGACCAGCGTGTTGTCCCCGATGCCGGCGTCGTCAATTGCTTTCAAGACCCGGCCCACCATCGCATCCACCTCCAGGCAGAAGTCCAGATACGGGAAGCGAAGGGGGCTTTTGCCCTGGAATTCCTCGGTGGGCACAATCGGCGTGTGCGGCGCGGTCATCGCAAAATAGAGGAAAAATGGCTGCTTCGTCGGCGCCCGACGGTGGAAAACACGCCCAGTCTGGACTTTACTCCCGCGTCGCATTGGCTTGGAATTCCCGGATGCGACGAACGATGGAGCGCCATTTTGCGGGAATCGGAGCACGAATCCTCGCCCTGCCGGCGATGTTGCTGGCGATGCAATCCACGACGGTTCGATGCGCCGGGCTGTCATGGCCCGCGGACCACTTTCTGCCGGGCTTTTCATCTCCCGCCACGGTCATAGATTGCATTGACGTGAGCTCCGCTTCATCGGCCGAGGTTGACTTGTTCGCCTCTCTGGAGGGAATCGTCAACCGTGAGCAGCCACGCCTGGCGTGCGTGAGCAGCGGCTTCGAGGAAGGGAAGTTCACCTGGCTGAACCTCCATCAACTGCCCTGCAACCTGATCAACGGTTACAGCGCCATCCTCAAGTACCGGACCAACGTGGTTGGACTGGTCGTCACCGACCCCACCCTGCCCGACACGCTCAACCTGGCGACCACTCTCGCGGGCCTGGACGATGAGTTGATTTGCGACCCGGGCTTGCTGGCGACCCTGACGAATGCTCCCTACGATCTGGCCATCAAGGAGGATCTGCGCGGGCGATTTTCGAACAAATACCAGATCTACCAATATCTCTACACCAATTGCTGGCCGCGATGCACGCATCGCGTCATCGCGGGCATGGAACCGACCGGGCACGGGCAATTGAGGGATTATCTGGTGGCGGTCCAATCGGCGGCGGTGTGGCTGGATTCGGGCCAGTCCGCGGACGCCGCCGCTTTGGCGCCGTTTCTTTCAGACATGAGGCCCGTCGGCGGAGTGTACCTGGGATGGTGGCCCGACGAGACCAGCGGCCTGCAGTGGATCGCCCAGTACGGCATTCCGGTGATAGCCAGCGACTGGTTTGACAACGGCTCCCTTTTCGGCGGTGTCGCCACGCCGATTTCCATCCCTCCCATCCCGCCGGCGCCGCCGCTCCAGAACAAGGTTTACGTGTCCATCACCTTGAGCGACGGCGACAACGTGCAATACATGCAGCATCACATGAAGAGCAATTGGGGCGACGCCGCGCGCGGCAGCGTGCCCATCGGCTGGACGGTGCAGCCCCTGGCGGCCAATCTGGACCCGGAAATGTTGAACTACTACTGGGGCAGCGCCACCAGCAATGATTGCCTGGTTGCCGGCCCCTCCGGCGCCGGCTACACCCGCATCAACTACTGGAACGCGTCCGACGTCGCGGCCTACACCAGGGCCTCCAGCCCCTATCTCCGGCGCGATGGGATCCGGGCCGTCACCGTGTGGTTGAGCGTGTCCGGCTCCACCGGTGAGGCCTTTGCGACCAACTGCCCCACCCTGTTGGGTTTGAATGACCAGACTGGCGGCTACTACACGGCGCATGATGGAACACTTCCGGTCATCGGTTTTCCGGTCAACGCCAGTTACGCCTCGACGGTGGCACAGCTCATCAACGGCGTCACCAACGCCGCCGCGGGCTGGAACGGTTCGGCCCCCCTGTTCATCGCCGCGCAGGGCAGCGGCTGGACCATCACGCCGACGGACGTGCAGACATTGGCCAACAGTTTGGACAAGAGCGAATATGTCATGGTGCGGCCCGATCAGTTGTTTCTGCTCTACCGCCAAGCGGCCGGCCTGGGCGAGGCCGGGGCTTCTCCGTATATCGCGACCCAGCCGGCCAGCCATCTGGCCGATGTCGGAAGCAATGTTCTCTTCCGCGTCACCGCCTCCGGCACCGGGCCGCTGGGTTATCAATGGCAATTCGATGGAACCAACATCACCGGCGCGACGAGCAGCGCCTACACCGTGACCAACGTGCAACCCTCCGACGCGGGCAATTATTCCGTCGTGGTCAATGACAGCTTCGGGACGGCAACCAGCGCAACGGCCGCCTTGATGGTCAACTCCGGGGCTCCGCAAATTTTTACGGACGTTCAAGCGCCGTTTTTCGCTATGCTGGGACAAACTTTCTCCAATTCCGTCGTCGCGGCCGGCGCGCCGCCGCTCCATTACCAGTGGCAGTTCAACGGAACGAACCTGTCCAACGGCAGCCGGGTCGCCGGCTTGCAGAGCAACGTGCTGACCATCGCCGGCGCGCAACCGGGCGATGAGGGCAATTACCAGGTCATCATCACCAACAGCTCCGGTATTGTCACCAGCAGTGTTGCCGCGCTGACCGTGGCCGGAGTCCTGCCCCTGGACTTTTACGGCGTCGGGGCGGGCTGGGAGGCCAATGGCAGCGCCAGCATGACCGCCAGCAACGTGCTGACTCTGACCAGTCCGCCGGGTCTGGGCGGCGACGGCAGCTTCTTCTTCCAATATCCGCAATACATCGGCGCCTTCCAGGCCGCCTTCACCTACCAGGCCGGCGGCCAAAGGGGCGCCGACGGCGTCGCCTTCTGCCTTGAGAACGATCCCCGGGGCGCCTCGGCTTTGGGCGGCGGCGGCGGCCAGCTTGGCGTCGGCACACCGACTCCCGTCATCCCCAGCATTGAACTGGAGTTGAACATCTATTCGCCAAACGGGGTGGGATACGCCCTGCTGACCAACGGTCTGACCGCCGCCAACGGAGCCAATGGAGGTTATCACCCGCTTGGAAACGTCAATCTGGCCGGCGGCGACCCCATCCACGTCACCGTCGCTTACGCCGGCGGGCAGATGTCGCTCACGTTCACGGATGCGCTCGCCGCGACCTCCTTTTCCACCCGCCTGAACGTGGGCGACCTGACGCGGATGGTGGGCGGCGACACCGCCTACCTCGGCTTCACCGGCGCCTACGGCGCCTCCACCTCGATCCAGACGATCAGCGACTTCCGCTTTGTGAGCATCCCGCCGCTGGCCATTCAACCCGGCTTCGCCAACGCGCGAGTCCAATGGCCGGGCGCGGTGGCGGGTTTTGCGCTGCAACGGAACGCGGATTTGGCCACGTCCAACTGGGTGAACGTGACCAACCTGGACATTCTCACCAACGGCCTGAATGCGGTGACCGTGCCCTCGGGCGGCAGCAATCAATTTTATCGGCTGTTCCTGCCGTCAACGCCCTAGAAAAATTCATTTGGCGGCAGAAGACGGCGCCTCGGTCACTTGTTCCGGCCCCTCCCAAGCCATGCTTGAGTCCCCAGGCTCCGCGCCATAAAGTGGTCAAAAGAATGACCGAATCTTTGAAGGTTCAAACGGAAGAAGCGTCGTGCTGGATTCAGACATTGGGCCTGGAAATCGGGCGCGTCATCGTCGGCCAGGAACACCTGGTCGGGCGCCTGCTGACCGGCCTGCTCGCCAACGGCCACGTGCTGCTCGAAGGCGTCCCCGGATTGGCCAAAACCCTTTCCGTCCGCACGTTGGCCGCCGCGGTCGAGGCTACCTTTCACCGCATCCAGTTCACCCCCGACCTGCTGCCGGCCGACATCATCGGCACGCTGATCTACAATCCGCAGGACGGAAAATATCATGCCACCCGCGGTCCGGTCTTCGCCAACTTCGTGCTCGCCGACGAGATCAACCGCGCGCCCGCCAAGGTCCAGTCGGCCCTGCTCGAAGCCATGCAGGAACGCCAGGTGACGCTTGGCGGCCAAACCATGAGGCTCCCTTCGCCATTTTTGGTGCTGGCCACGGAAAATCCGATTGACCAGGAAGGCACCTACCCGCTGCCCGAGGCCCAGGTGGACCGCTTCATGTTCAAGGTGGTGTTGGACTATCCCAATGAACGGGAAGAACGGATGATCCTTGACCGGATGGCGTTTACCAGCCCGGAGTCCGCCGTGCAGCCGGTGGTCAGCCTCGAGGACATTTTGCAGGCGCGCCAACTCGTGGACCGGATCCACGTGGACGACCAAATCCGGGATTACATCGTCAAAATCGTCCTGGCCACGCGCCGGCCGCAGGAATTCAAGCTCGACCTGAAACATTTCATCCAGTTTGGCGCCTCGCCGCGCGCCACGATCAACCTCACCCTGGCCGCGAAGGCGTGGGCGCTGTTGCAGGGCCGCGACTACGTGATCCCCGAAGATGTGAAAGGCGTCGGGCCCGACGTCTTGCGCCACCGCGTCATTCTGACCTACGAAGCGGAGGCGCAGGGCGTGTCGAGCGACGCGATTGTCAAACAGGTCTTGAACACCGTGCCCGTGCCCTGACCATTTTCGTTCGATGATATGCGGTTGACGATTTGAACGGCGGGCCGCGGCCAGCGTCTCATCATCAACCATCCATCGCTTCGCCATGACCGCCGCTGAACTCTTGGAGGCCGTCCGCCGCATTGACGTGCGCACCAACCGTCTGGTCAACGACATGATGGTCGGCGCGTATCTGAGCCAGTTCAAGGGGCGGGGCATGGACTTTGAGGAGTTGCGCGAATACATCCCCGGCGACGACGTGCGCGACATGGACTGGAACGTCACCGGCCGGATGGGGCGGCCCTTTGTGAAATGTTTCCGCGAGGAACGCGAACTGGCGGTCGCCCTCGCGGTGGATGTCTCGGCTTCCTCGGCCTTTGGTTCGGGCGACCGCACCAAACGCGAGTTCGCCGCTGAAATCGCCGCCACCCTCGCAATGTCGGCGGCCCGGAACGGGGACAGGGCCGCCCTCCTGTTGTTCACCGACGCCGTGGAACTGTTTGTTCCTCCGCGCAAGGGCCGTCGTCACATCCTCCGGCTCGTCCGCGAACTGTTGGCGTTCACACCGCGGCGGCGGGGCACGGACATTTCCGGCGCGCTTGGGTTCCTGAATCGCGTCCTGCACCGGCGCTCGATTATTTTTCTGGTCACCGATTTCCTGCACAGCGTTGCAGCACCGGCCGCCGCCCCGGGGCGGTTCGAGGCGGCGAAGGCGCCCGCCGGGAGTCCGGCGCTTTCATCGCCACGTGATTTCACCACGGAGCTGGGCCTGACCAACATGCGCCACGATGTCGTCTGTCTCCATCTGCATGACCCGCGCGAAAGCGGGCTGCCGGAGACCGGCCTGCTCACCATCGAGGACGCCGAAACCGGGGAACTGATCGAACTGGATTCCAAGCGCGGCGCCGTGCGCGAGCGTTTCGCCGCCGTCAACGCCGAACGGCTGGCCGAACTGGATCGCCGCCTGATTCGCACCGGCGTGGACACACTGCGGCTCAGCACCGCCCGGCCTTTTGCGCCGGCATTGCAGCGGTTCTTTGAAATGCGCCGCGGCCGCAGGCGCGGATGAATTGGCCATGAGCACCCAACGCCGGACTCCCGGGCTCCAACCCCCATCGCATCCGTCCCGCCGCCGGCGCACCAGGAGCTGGGGTTCGGAGGTTCGTTGCGGACTGGTTCTGCTTTCCATGGTCCACCTTTGGACGCCGTGTCTTGGCGGTCGGGCAGGAACGAATGCGCTGCCTGCGCTCGTCCCCCCCTATGGCGAAATGCCGGCGACATTCTGGGAGCGGCACGGCGCGCTCATGGCCGCGGCCGGCCTGGCGCTGGCCGCGCTCGCCGGTTTGGCGGTGTGGAAAGTTGGCCGCCCGAAACCGCAGCCCGCGGCGCCTCCGGACCTCCAGGCGCGCCAGGCTCTGCTCCGCTGGCTGGAGCGCCCTGAAGACGGAGAATGCCTGGGTGACATCTCGCAGACCCTGCGCCGTTACGTGGTCCGCGCCTTTGCCCCGCCCGCCGGCGAATTGACCACTGCGGAACTCTGCCAGGCGCTTGCCGGCGACGAGAGAATCGGTCCGGTGCTCGCCGGCGCGCTGGCGGAGTTGCTGCGCGAATGCGACCGGCGCCGATTTGCGCCGACCGTTACGGCTCCGCCATTCAACGCCGCCAGCCGCGCTCTCAAGTGGCTCGATCTCGCCCAAGCGCGGCGCACCCAACTTGTCCGGCCGATGGACGCGCCCGATGCATAGCGAATTTGAGTTTCAATATCCGTGGGTCCTGGCGTTGCTGGGCTTGTTGCCGGTTTATGCGTTGCTTGCCGGGAAGGCGGGCAAGCAGTCGGCGTTGAGATTTTCCAGCGCGGAAATCGCGCGGGCGGCGGGCGCCCGGACCCGGGCGGCGGCCGGGCGGCTGCTGGCCTCGCTGCGGTTGTTGACGGTGGGAATGGGCTTGGTGGCGCTGGCCGGGCCGCGGCTGGCGGATTACCGCGTCGAATCCCGGGCGGAAGGCGTGGACATCATGCTCGTCCTGGATCTGTCCTGGTCCATGATGGCGGTGGACATGGGCGGGCCGCGGGAAAGGTTGTCGCGCTTCGCCATCGCCTCGGAGGTGCTCCAGGATTTCATCCAAAAGCGCCCCAACGACCGCATCGGCTTGCTGGCGTTTTCCGGCAAGCCTTACCTGGTCAGTCCGCTCACGCTGGACCATCGCTGGCTCATTCAGAACCTCCGGCGGTTGCACATCGGCCTGATCCGCGACCTGGGCACGGCCATCGGCGACGCCGTCGCCGTCGCCGCCAAACGGCTGGAGGCGGTTCCTTACGGCCGGAGCCGCGTCATGATCGTGCTGACCGACGGCGACAACAACCTGGGCAGGGTGGACCCGCTGGCCGCCGCGCAACTTGCCGCCGCGCTGGGCATCAAACTCTACACCATCGGCATCGGCGTGGAGCAGCCGTGCAACATGCCCGCGTTCGATCCGGCCACAGGGCGGTTTCGCCTCGACGCCCGCGGCAACCTCATTCCCACTCTGCTGCTGCAGCCGGCGAACTTTTCCGTTCTGGGCAAAATGGCCGGGGTGTCCGGCGGAGCATTCTATCGCGCCACCAACCGGCGCCAGTTGCGGAACATTTACGATCAAATTGACCGGCTGGAAAAGACCAGGGTGATCCGGCGCCGGTTCGCGGAGTATCGCCCCCTGTTCGAGTGGCCGCTGCTGGGCGCCTTGGGCGTGCTGGCGCTGGAGCTCATTTTGTCGAACACGAGATTTCGCCGGGTGCCCTGACTTATTTTTGATTTGCGATTCGCGATGCGCCTCTTCAAAACATTCAGCGGCGCGCGATTGAAAAAACCACCAGTCGCAAGACGTAACCAGACATGAACTTCGCCCATTTTCACCTTGCCCAACCGGGCTGGCTCTGGCTTTCGGGGGTCGTGCCGGCGCTGCTGGCGCTGATGCACCGTCACGCGGCAAACGCCCGTCGCGAAGAACTGGCGCGGATGGTCGCGCCGCATTTTGCGCAGGCGTTGACGGCGTCACACAGCCCGGCGCGGCGGCGGGTCAAGAACGGGCTGCTGCTGGGGGCGACGGCGCTGGCGGGAGTCGCGCTGGCGCGGCCGCAATGGGGGGAGGTGGAGGCGGCGAACCGCCGGGTCGGAGAGGATGTCGTCTTCGTGCTGGATTGCTCGCGCAGCATGCTGGCCACCGACGTTCGGCCGAACCGCCTGGAGCACGCCAAATTCGCCATCCTGGAATTTGTGAGGCGCTCTGCGCGGGGACGCCTCGGGCTGGTGGCCTTTGCCGGGAGCGCATTCACCGAATGCCCATTGACGTTTGACTACGACGCCTTCGATGAAACATTACTGGCGATGAACGACAGCACCATTCCCAATCCGGGCACGGACATCGGCCAGGCGCTGGACCAAGCCAACCAGGACATGGACCAGCGCCGCCGCCGGAAATTGGTCGTGCTGTTGACCGACGGCGAGGATTTGGCAAAGACCGGGGTGAACATGGCGGAATCGCTGGCGACAAACGGCGTGGTGGTTTACACCATCGGCGTGGGCACGCCCGCCGGGAGCGAAATTCAGTATGTCAACTCCGCCGGCCACGCCGAACCGGTGCGCGATGCCAAAGGTCAGAGGGTGCGCAGCCGACTGGACGAACACACGCTGCGTCAAATCGCCGAGGCCACCGGAGGCCATTATTACCCGCTCGGCGCAACTTACGAAGGCTTGATGAAGGTGCGGGCGGCGGTGCAGGCGTCGGAGACCGCCCTTGGCCGGCGCCGTGCCGTGGAGAACGGCGTGGATCATTATCATTTGCCCATTGCTCTGGCGCTGGCGCTGATCATCTCCGAATCCTTGATCGGCACGCGCAGAACGTTCATTCCCGAAAACCGATGAGAGGGTGGGACGACATGAAACGATGCGCGCCGTTGCTGGCGCTGGCAATCTGTGGCCGCGCGCTGGAGGCCGGCGGCACCAACGCCGTCGCGCCGGTCGCCGCCAGGGATTTTTACAATGCCGGAACGGAACTGCTCGCCGCGAAACATTTCGCCGGGGCCGAAGAAATGTTCCAGTCCGCGCTCGCCGCCCAGGAGGACCGCGTGCAACCGCCGGCCCTTTACAACCTGGGCCACGCGCGGTTTGACGACGGAATGGCGGCGCTGAAGAGTGGGCCGTCCCCCCAATCCCTGGCCGCGCAGGGCAATGCCTCAGGAGTGAAGGCGGGGCTGGCGATCCGGCGGGCGGAGTCGGCGTTGGCGGAGAACCAGCTATCGAAAATGGTCGCCGCCTATCTGGGCGGACTCGGCGCCCGCCGGGAATTGGATTCGGTCGAGGAAGCCGTCCGCCAGGCCATGAAGACCTGCGGCGACACGCTGGACAAGTGGCGCCGGGCAGAAGATGATTTCAAAGGCGCCGCCGAGTTGAATCCCGCCGACACGAACGCCGTCCGGAACGCCCAAATTGTCGGGCAATACATTGACTGGCTGGTGGACAGCCTGCGGCAAATGCAGCACCTGGGCGCCATGCTTGGCGAGCGGCACCATCAACTGAACGAAGTCTTGCGCCAGATCGGAGGCCGGATTCCGGAGCCGGACCTGCCGCCGGGTGCCCCCGGCGGCGACCAGGATGAGGACGGCGGGATGCAGCCTGAATCATTGCGCGGTTTGAAGGAAGAAGTCTCCCGCGCCGGCAAACCCATCGGCGTGCGCCTTTCCCCCGACGAGGCAAAACAAATCCTGGAGGGGATTTCGGTGGACGACAGCCGCCAACTGCCGATGAACGAGACCAGGACCGGCCAGCATCGGGAAAAATCCGGCTTCACCTGGTGAGGATTTGAAATGCGCTTTGTCCGTTGCCAATTCCTGCTGCTGTTTGCGCTGGTGGCGGCGCTCTCGCTGCAGGCGCAGGCGCCGCCCCATCCGCCCCCGCAAGCGCTTCTCAACCTCCAGGTTCCCGGCCCTGCCGCGGACGTTTCGTCGCCGGTGACGGCCACGGCGGCTTTTGATCCCCCCGTCGCGCGGGTCGGCGAAAGTGTTTTTTACCGGGTGGCGATTGATGGGGCGACGGTGGACATCGCCTGGCCCGGCGCCATCCCGGCCCCGCCGGAATTGAAATTCGGGCGGCGGTCGCACGGTCAATTGATGCAGGGCTTGATGAACAAATTTCGTCCGCTCGCTTCGTTCCTCTACGAAGTGCGGGCCACGGCTGCCGGACATTTTGCCGTCTCGAAGTTCGTCGTGGAGGTCCGAGGCCAACCGGTGCGAATCCCGGCGGCAAGCCTGGACGTGGACAATTCGGCGGCCGGCCCGCCGGCCCGCCACCTGACGCTGGAAATTTCGCAAACCAATGTCTTTCTGGGGCAACCTCTCCGTGCCCGTGTCGTGCTGTCGGCGTCGCCGTCCAACACGATCGAGGCGCTGCGAGAAATCCAGTTCAACGGCGATCAATTCATGAGCGACAAAACGACGATGCGGCAGGCCATCGAGATGATCTGGCGCCACGGCCGCGCCACGCCCGCGTATGTTTATGAAATCACTTTGACGCCTATCATGACGGGGACGTTGCCGCTTTCGGCGCAGGCGTTCACCGCGGGACGGGAATTCACCGGGCCGATGGGGATCACCGCCCGCGTGATCATTCCCGACGGACCGCCCCATTATGTTTTTCTCGTATCGAATCCCGTTCAAGTCAACGTCCGCGCGCTGCCAACGGCGGGCCTGCCGGCCGGCTTCACCGGTTCAATTGGAACCTTCGCCCTTGGCCCGCCGCAGTTGTCCACCAACCGGATCCAGGTGGGCGAGCCGGTGCGGCTCACGGTGGCCGTCCGCAGCTCCGGGGACTTGAACCGCTTGGTGCCGCCCACGCTGCCGCGCGTCCCCGGCTGGGAAATCGTCGCCGACCAGCCCTCGGGCTTTTCCTACACGCTGGTCCCGCTGACGGACACAGTGCGGAAGACCCCCGCCATTCCGTTCAGTTGCTTCGACCCGGCCAAGGACAGTTATGTTGATTTGACCATCCCGTCCCTGCCAGTCACGGTCACGGCGAAGGGGCTGCCCGGCGACGTGCCGGCGATGGACGCCGGGTTTGCCTCCGGGCCATCGTTGAAATTGAGCCGCCTGTCGCCGGCGCCGGGCGGACCGGCCGCCAGCCTGGAGCCACCGCAACTGCGCGCTGGATTGGTCTGTCTCCAGACCGTTCCGGCGCTGGCATTTCTCGGATGGTGGCAATGGGACCGCCGCCGCCGCTTTCTCCAGGCGCATCCGAGCCTCGTCCGCCGTCGGGAAGCGCGCCGCGCGCTGCGACGCGAAAGGCGCCGACTGCGCGCCGCCTCCAGGCGCGGTGATGCGGCGGCCTTTGTCCGCCACGCGACAAATGCGATGAAAATCGCCAGCGCGCCCCATTACGCCGCGCATCCGCAGGCGTTGGTCTGCGCCGAGGTGTTGCAGCAGCTTGGCGGTGCCGAACGAAGCGGCGCGACCGGCGCCACGGTCCGCAAAATATTCGCCGCGGCGGATGCACGGTTCGCGCCAGCGCCGCAAACGCCGGCCGATTGGCCCGCGCTTGAGGCCGACGTTAATGCCGTGTTGCTGAGGCTGGAGGAACGATTGTGAAAGCTGCCGTCCTCATTCTTCTGACGGCACTCCCCTGCCCGCCTGGCGCCGCCCGGGCGGCGACCAATGATTGTTTTGCCGACGGCGTCGCCGCGTATCGCCTTGGACAGTTTGCGCGCGCGGCGCGGGACTTTGAAAAGGCCGCCGCCACCCGCCCGGCCGCCGGCACCTTGGTCAATTTGGGCTTGTCGGAATGGCAGTGCGGTCATGCCGGCCCGGCGATTCTGGCCTGGGAACGGGCGCGCTGGCTTGATCCGTTTGACGCGCGCGCCCGGGAAAATCTCCGATTCGCGCGGCACGCCATCCAAGTGGAGGCACCCGGCCTCAAGTGGTTTGAAACGTTGTCAGGCTGGCTGCCCGCCGGCGCGTGGCTGTGGCTCGCCGGCGCCAACCTCTCGCTGGCCACGGGCCTGATGCTGCTGCCGGGGATTCTTCGCCGGCCGAAGGCGGGCTGGCATCAGGCCATGGCGGCGGGCGCTCTCTGCGTGTTCTTGTTCAGCCTGACCGCAAACGTGGGTGTTCTGAGCCGCACGCGCCTCGGGTTTGTCCTGGAGGACAACGCGCCGCTGCGGCTGACACCCACGCGCGACGGCGAGGTGACGGCAACTTTGACCGGCGGCGAACCCGCGCGCAAACTACGGACGCGGGGAAAGTATGATTTGATCCGCACCGAGTACGGGACCGGATGGATTGACCGCGGACAATTCGGCCTCGTTTCCGGGCAATAGCCAGGCTTCACAGGGCCATCTTCGCCTTCGATCCGGGTGCCGTCTCCAAAACCTCGCCCCGACTTGCGCCAATTCTACGGCGTCGTGCCAATGGCCCTGGAGATGCGTTGTCCGGTCAATCCAGCCGGCGGAATTTACGTGATCGGCGCCCTTTAACTCAGCCTTCGTCCCACGTTCGTTGAAATTGCCGTTTAATGCTGGACGGATTTGAGCCAGCCGACGGCAGGCCAGAAGGTTTGTTCAACCCGACACGCATCTCATTTTGAACCTGTGAGACCCATTTCCCGATTGAGAGAATCCCCTGCAACACCCTGCCGAGCCGTTGGCTCAATCACCCATCGCTCCCTCCCTTTCTTGCCGGAGGGCGGACCTCCGCGAAGATGGGGCACGGTTGCGCAGGCTTGAATTGGGCTTATATTTCATCATGGAGGGAGACGGAATTATGAAACTAACCAAACATCATGCGACAAAAAAAGCATCAACCGTTCCGGTGTCGAGGGCGCTCACACCGTTGTGGCCGATTCGCCAATTGCAGAGGGAGATTGATCGGCTGTTTGAAGAGCCGTTTGGGGGCTGGCTGGCCCCTGATGGGCCCATATTCGAATCATGGATGCCCGCCGTGAACGTCTATGAGGAGAAGAACAACATCATTGTGAAAGCCGAACTCCCCGGCATGCAAAAAGAGGAGTTCGAGGTTTACATGACCGGCGAGGATCTGAACATCGCTGGTGAGCGCAAGGCCGAAAGCGAGGAGAAGAGGGCTCAAATGTATCGGGCCGAACGGTATTTTGGCCGCTTCCATCGGAGCATTCCGCTGCCCGCCGCGGTGAAAGCCGAAAAAACCGAGGCTCATTACAAGGATGGCATTTTGACCATCGTCTGCCCGAAGACCGAAGCAGCCATGCACAAACCGGTCGAAGTCAAATTCGATTAAGATGACGAGACGGTCTCAGGGGCGGAATGAGAGGCGGCCGCTGAATTCCAGGCGAGCGGCTGCGGAGAAGTCGGCAGCGTGGCTGGTTGCGCCTGGTCCACCAAGGACGGATCGGCTGCTTCATGAACACATTCACGACACCTATAAATTGCGACATAAATTCCCCGAACCGACGGTCTGTCCCGTTTGCAACGCCGTTTTCCAGAATGGACGCTGGCGATGGGCGGAGAGTTGGCCGATCGAGGCCCACCGGGAAATGTGCGAGGCTTGTCGCCGCATCAAGGACCAATATCCCGCCGGTCAGGTGACTTTGAAAGGTGGTGCGATCAAGGGCCGCAAAACGGAAATCCTCAACTTGGTTCGGAATCTTGAAAAGTTGGAGAGCGCCGAGCACCCGCTGCATCGCATTATGAAAATTGAGGAGCGACCCCACCGCGTGGTCATCAGCACGACCGATCTTCATCTGGCTCGGCGCATTGGGGAGGCGGTCTGCCATGCGCACAAGGGCAGGCTGGATTGGGATTACAACAAAGAAGCTTGTTATGTGCGGGTAAACTGGACCTCCGACTACTGACAAAAAGCCCGACCGGTTAACAGGCCCGCGCAACCAAGATGTTGGCTCCGTGCCTGGGAGCACGCCAGCGGAAAAGGTAAGTTGACATGCAAAGGGTTCTGCCATCTGAGTTCAAACGCATGACGGTGCTCCTGTTGGAGGGGGCGCCCTATGTCATTGAAAATTTGCACACCAGTGGCACGGCCCAGACCCGGCACAAACTTCATGTTCGTCTGCGTCAACTCGGGACAGGCCACGTCAGCGAACGCGTGTTCCCGGAAAATGAGAGCGTGCCGGTTGTCCAGTTGGAAACCCGGCGCGTCAGTTGCAGTTACACCAAAGGTGGCCTGCACGTGTTTCTGGATGCGGAGTCGTTCGACGAATTTGATTTGGTTGACGAGCAACTTGGCGAACGCCGCTGGTTCCTCAAAGAGAATGCCGAATACAAGGCCATGCTGCTCGAAGGCAAACTCCTCGACATCGTCGTGCCACCGCAGATTCAGTTGAGAGTCCTGAACACCGCGCCGCCCAGCAGCGGCGGCTCCGAGGCAACCTGGAAAGCGGCGAAGCTCGAAACGGGGCTTGAAGTCATGGTGCCATTGTTTGTCGCCTCGGGTGACACCATCCGGGTGGATACCGCCACTAAAAAATACGCCGGCAGGGAGAGCGCCTGACCGCCCCCATTCTCCAGCGGGGATGTCCGATTGCTTCCTTCGCAATGACTCGGCAATGGTGCTTGCGTGTCCGGCGACAGCGGCAAATTAGGCAGCGAGGCAGAGCCTCCGACCAGGCACTGGCAAGCCTGACGACCAACCGTTCCTACACCTCGCCTGGTCGGAGGCTCTGCCTCGCTAGCCATAATTATAGTGAAAATAGCACAAAAACGAGCAAGGGCAGACAAAAGGGATCTGCCAGGGAATGTGAATTTGCTCCAAGCATTTCCAGAGTCCTGACGCCATCTCTTTTAGGCAGCGTCCCGATGCGAAATTGCAGACTGGTTGTAGGGCAGCCGCGGCCGGTGCCGAGCGGCCTTTTTTTCCGCACCCGATTTGCCGCGCATCCGGCCCCAGTCGCACCGATTTTGTGTGCATCGCGGCGGTTCCCGTTCCAACTCCCCTCCGGGTCGAGTGGAGCGGTTTCGCAAGGGAATTGCTCCGGTTCCGGCGTCAGCCGCGTCACTTTAGTTCCGCCAGGACCTTTCTGGCGTCGGCGGCGAAATTGCCGGTCAAATCGAGCTTCAAGGCGCGTTGAAGATCGGCCTTGCACTCGGCGGAATGCTTGAGGTGATATTCGGCCATCCCCAGGTAGTAGATCAGGTCGGCGTCCTGCGTCCGCTTTTGGGCGCTCTCCGAGAGCAGCCTGGCCGCGCGCGCGTAATCGTCCGGCGAAGCCGCCGTCCGATAAACAATCATTCCCAAAGCCTTGGCAAGGTCGGCATCATTGGGGTAAGCCGCACGGGCCTTGACGGCCAGGGCGTAAGCTTGCTTGTCGTTGGCCGGATTCTCCGCGTACAGGATGGCCAGTTGCCGTTGGGCCGGAGTGAAATCCGGATAGACCTTCAAAACATTTTCATAGGTCAGTTCAGCCGCCGCAAAATCTGATTTCTGTTGGGCGATAACAGCCTTGGCCATGAGAGCGGGAACATAATCAGGCTCCGTTTTCAGGATCCCTTCGACGCGTGCCGCGGAGGCCAATGCTTGCGCCGGGTTGGCGGCCAGGCCCAACAGGTCCAGAAAGCGCCGGGCCTCGGCCGCCTGGGGAAAGGACGGAGCTTGCAAGGCGCCGCGCAGGGCCGATTCGGCATCGGAAACTTGCCCGACGCTGTAGGCGGCCCGGGCCAAATCAAGGAGCACGCTCGGATCGCCCGGCTTGCTTTGGGCGCTCTGTTGCAGCAAGTTAAACGCCCATTTGTAATCGCCTGTCCGGTAGGCCAGGCGGCCCAAAACGAGCGTGACGGTGGGATCGTTCGGCAGCAATTGGTAGGCGTTCTTGGCGAGGGTGAAACCCTGCTGGAGACCTTGCGGATCCATGGCGTAGAGCTGGGCCAGGTTGATCATGGCCATGACATTTTGCGGATTGACCTTCAGGACGGCCTCATAGCTCTTGATCGCCCCGGTTTTGTCCCCGTCGCGCTGCTCGATGGCGGCCAGGCGCGTGAGGGCCGCCACATCGTTGGGTTGCGCGGCAAGTCTCTTGTCCAAGGTCCCGCGCGCGACCGCCCCGGCGGTTTTGGGGTCAATGGCCAGAATTTCCAGACACTGGCGGCATTCGTTGGTTTCGGGGAAATCCGGGCGGAGTTGAAGGGAGCGTTCCAGCGACGACCTGGCTTGCGCTTCGTTGTCCAGACTGTAATAGGCCATGCCGAGGTGAAATTGAACCTCCGCTTCCGAGTACAGTTTGGCCGCGCTTTCCTGGAAGAGGTTCAGCGCGGGCGCATACTGTCCCTGACGGTAAAGAATCCATCCGAGTGTGTCGGCGATGGCCGGGTCCGCCGGAAACAGGTCGCGCGCTTTGCGCGCCAGCGAGTAACCCTTGTCCAACTGCCCCAAGTGCTCGGCACACAAATAGGCCAGGTTGTTGAGGGCCATGCCGTTGTTCGGGTCCACGGCCAGCACCGCTTCGTAGGCGTCGCGCGCCTCCGGGTAATTCTGGTTGTTGCCGCAGATCATGCCCTTGAGCATCAAGGCGGCGGTGTCCTTCGGGTTCTTGGCCAAAGCCGCCTGTATATTGGCCAGGGCCTTCTGGTCCTGGTGTGTGTTGACATAGAGTTGGGCCAGCGTCAGATACAGCGCTTGCGATTCGGGCTGCGCTTTGATGGCGCTCAACAGCGTGGCTTCCGCCTGCTTCGTGTCGCCCTGGGCGGTGAAGACCTTGGCCAAGAGCACCTGCACGGCCACCGACTTGGGAAATTTTTGGGCCAAGGGCTGAAGGCGCCGCAAAGCGGCGGGGTATTGCTTCCGCAGGAGGTCCAGGTTCACCGCCTGCTGCAGCGCGGGCAGATAATCGGGCGCCAGTTGCAGGGCCTGATCAAACGCCTGGGCGGCCTGATCGTCCTTTTTTTGCTGCACGTAGGCTGCTCCCAGCAGGGTGGGAACCTCCGGATTCCTCGGGTAATCCCTTTGGAGTCCCCGGTAGATCTGGATGGCGCCGTCCAAGTCGCCCTGGCTTTGGTAAGCCGAGGCTAACAGGAGACGCGCCTGCACGAGTTGAGGCTGCTGTTGACTCAGCCGCTTCAACGCGACGACCGCGGACGACGCGCGGCCGGATTTGATTTGGAGCTGGGCCAGCAACAGGGCGGCCTCGGCAAACCTGGGTTCCAGACTCAGGGCCTGGCCCAGACTGGTCATCGCCTTGGCGGTGTCCTGGTTGGCCAGATAAGCCAGGGCAAGTTGATACCGGACATGCGAGGCCTGCGGATAAATCCTGGCCATGCGCACGAATCCAGCGATGGCATCAGCGGTCTTGCCCTGCGCCAACTCCAGGCCGTTTTGGAGCAGCAACCCATCGTAATTGCCCGGATCGCGCGACAGAACGTTGCCCAGGCAGGCGGCGCAGTCGGCATAATTTGTTTCGGTGACCGCCAGCTTGGCGAGTCCCAGCCAGGCCGGCAGGTAATCCGGCGTCTTTTTGACGATTTCCTGCAGAAGGCGTTTGCCGCCGGCGGGATCTCCCATGGCGATCTTCAGTTGGGCGTATTGCAATCGTTTTCCGGAACGCGGCGGAGCCAAGGTGGCCGCCTGCCGGAAGGCCGGTTCCGCCTTTTTCACATCCTGGACCGTCAGATACAAATTCCCCAGCGCCGAATAGGCATCGGCGGATTTGGGATCGAGCGCCACGGCGCGTTTGAAGTCGGCTTCGGCCGCTTGAAGGTCCTTCTGCCGGTAGGCGAGCGTGCCCAGGGCCACTTCGAGCGGCGCGCTGTCGCCGGCCTGCTGCAGGCGTTTCAGGCGCTGCCGGACCGACTCGATGTCGTTGGTGCTGAACGCGGATTCCGCCAGCAAAATCGGCGCGGTTGAGTCCTTGGGATTTCGTTCCAAAACGAACTCGGCCTCGGCGCGGGCTTCCTTCATCTTCGCCACCGTCAGATAGACCTCGCCGAGTTTGATGCGCACATCGAGGTTGTTGGCGTCCAGTTGCGCGGCCCGGGTCAGGACAGGCAGGACCTGGGCCATGCGCCCCTCGTCAAAGAAGATGATCCCCAGGCGGCCCCACGCCTTGGCGCTCTGTGGATCGGTTCGCAGCACCTTTTGGTACTCGATCGAGGCCGCGTCGTAATTGCCGGCGGTGAAATACCGGTTGGCCCGGTTCAAATGGTAGGCCGACTTGAACTTGGCCGAGCAGCCGGTGTTGACGAGGGCCAGCACGCCGGCACACATCAGGATGGAAAACAAATAGACGAACTTTCTCATGTTACACCTTGGAAGTTGGGACGGAAGTCTTGGGTCTTTCTGAGCGGTGCAGCCAGATTAACAACAGAAACAGCGGTATTAGCGACAGCGCAAAAAAGATCGGCCCGCCCCTGTGATGAATGGGAGAATCAATCATTTGCGGGCCGTAATGGACGCAGAGTTCGCCGATGACAAAAACCCGGAATCCGTTGCGGAGCAGACCGAGGGGAATCATGAACAAGGTCAGGAACGCCCGCTTCCAGGTCGTCCGCAGGAACAGATAGCTGGCCAGCAGGCCGGTGATCAACAGGACGAGACTGGACTGGATGCCGCTGCACTCGGGCGCGATCTGGATGCTGATATTCGGCAGTTGAAAGGTCAGGCCGGTTTGCAGATACGGCGTACCCGACAGCATGAAAAAGCCCTGGGCGGCGGCGGCCGAACCGCGTTGCAGGAAATGATCAATCGGGGACGTCGCGAAGCTGGGGATGGGCACCATGAAGGCGAGCATGGCCAGCGGGAACACCGCCGCGCGCAACGCGGCCTTTCCCCAGAAAATGCAGCAAACGCCCGTGAAGCACAACAGGAACGAGACCATCATCAATGCCAGATAATCGTCTTCGACCAATCTTCCATGCGCTCGGAAAAAGAGCCAATAGGCGAGGATGGTCGCCGCGCCCGCCGCCAGCCATGATTTGCCCGCGAAAGGAGCCGGCCGGGAATCCAGCGGCAAGGTCCGGCGTTTCACCCAAATCAGATAGGCGCTGATGAAAGGAATCAGCAGGATGTAGGAATGGAATTCGCTGGTCGCCGCGAAACGGACCAGCTCGAACAGCGGAACGAAAAACGCCAGCACGAGGATGAATACCGCCAGCGCAAACTTCCGCACGCGCCCGGAAGCCGCCCAGCCTTGGAGGTTTGCCGGCGGCGGGGAAGACGACGCGCCTCGGTCCAAAGGCGGGGTCTTCGCCGATTGAACTGGGTCGTCCGCGGACATCTTTTCCTCTTCCATTGCCGTCAGTATCGGTAGCCGATCTCGAACCCGACCTGGCTGCTGCTGTAGGCGTAGGCGGATTCGGAAGAAAAGTGCACTGGATAGTATTGGAAGAATCCGGTCTGCGTGGAGGAATTGTCGCTATACTGGTAAAAGACCGAGAAGGTCCCGCGCTTCAGAAACGGACAAGTCAGTCGGACATTGAACGTATAGGTGTCGTCGGTTCGGCCGGCCCCAAACCCGACCGCGCCGGAGGAAGATGAGATCGAACTAAGGTATTCGGTGTGGCCGTAGCCGCCGCCCAAATCGAGATAGAGTTTTCCGAGCAGTCTCTGGTCCAGACTCGCGCTGACTCCGGTGTTCTCGGTTATCTGGTTCTCAAAATAGGACGTGCTCACGGTGCGGTCGGCGCTCAACGACAATCGGGTGTGCTCAAAAGGCTGGTACTGAATCGTGGCGCCCATGATGGGCGTGACCAGGTCGCCGGCGCCACCCGCCAGAAACTGCTGGTCCTGCAGGCCGCCGCTCAACTGGAGGCTGATCTTGTCGGTCGCCCGCCAGTTGATCCGGGCCTGGTACTGCTCGTAAGTCATGTCCGGACCGGCGTCCTCGTTGATGTAGCCGAAACCGAAGCCCGCCCCGACGACCAGCCGGGGCCAGAACTGGTAGTTGAGCCAGTCCATCGTGGACCAGACGCGGGAGTTCGAGAGGTTGGTCAAACTGCCGGTGTTTCCAATGTAATCGAAGTTCTGGCTCAACCCCAGGTCCATCGAGAGTTTGCTATTGAGCTGGTGCGACGCGCTGGCGGTGGTCGCATAAGATTCCCGGTCATTCTGGGCGCCGGTCTCGATCAGCGGCTCGGAAGAAGAAACATAGCTCTGTGAAGCTCCGAAAAACCAGTCTTCATAAGCCGTGCCCCAGGTCAACCTCGCGGCGTGGTCCAGGGTGTTTTGAAAGCGTTTGCTGGAGTAATAGCTCAACGTGGGCGTGTAATCCAGGGTAAGGTGGCTGCCCAGCTCGAACAGCATGCCCGGAGAGACCTGCTGGAGAACGGTGTTTTGCTGGTTGCCGGGCGAAGATTCAAATCCATTGCCGTAAACGAACCGGTAAAGCACGTGCGGCCGCAGCGTGACCGGTCCCCACTGCAACGGATGGGCGACCAGCCCCGCGAAGGGCGCAGTGATGGGTGAGAAGACCTGGAACTGGTTGTTCTCTTGATATTGCTGCACGGCCGGCGGGGTCACCGAGGTCGCCGGCGGCGGGGCCACCACGCTTTGGCCCTGCCCTTTGCCTGCGGGAATCAGAGCCAGCAGACACAAGGCGGCCGCCAAGCTCCGGCAGGATCGCGTCAATGACGCCAGCGCGCCAATCGCGTTTTGCGGGCCGGGGACCACCATCGCCGCACCACAAACCCCACGCTGGACGGACGTGTCATCGCCGTTCCCGACGGATGTTTGCGATCCTGGCGGCAAGGCGGTTTCCCCCCTGTCCAAGGCCCGCCGAATTTGTTGGGTTGGCATACTCACGGCCTGGACATAGTTTTTCCAGAAAGGGCCGGGGCAATCAAGCTTTTACGGGAACCAGGCGCGTCCACACTCCCCCGTTCGCCATGGGTGGCGGTGTCTGCCATTTCTGCAAGGCGTCCGCCAGCGCGTCCGTGGCGGGGCGCATGGGCACGCCGGCGGCCAGCAATTTCGAGGCGTCCAGGATGCAGTTGGAACGCGGCGCACGGGCCTGCGCCTGGTAAAATTCCTCGTCGTTTTTCCAGAATTCGAAGGGCCGGTCCGGTTTGAGGATGCGTTGGATCATCGCCACGATCTGCCGCGACGTGACCGGGCCGGGGTTGACCACGTTGTAAATGCCGAAGGGCGCCTGCTGTTCCCAGAGGTTCAGGCAGGCCTTCACGAAATCCCCCAGGTGGGTGACCGAGTTCACGCAGCGATAGACCTTCGCGTAATTCTGGATCTTCCAGAGAAAATTACGAGGTTCCCTCCGCTCGTCGAACAGCATCTTGGGACGCCAGATGTAACTGCGCCCGACGCCGCGGATCATCTCCTCCGCCAGCGCCTTCGTTCCGCAGTAGAAATTGCACGGCGGATGGCGGAAGGAAAAATTGGGTTCGTTCCATTCGGTGAACCCGCAAATCCGCTCCGGATGTTCAGCCAGGAGCCGCCGGAATTCGGGGCGGTTCATGTCGCGCTCGATGCGCGTTCCCTCGCTTTCCACCACCTTGGCGCCCTGGTAGATGCTGCCGGAGGAAACGTGGCCCCAGGGCGTGTTGGTCATCAAACAGACCCGCGCGATGGTTTGCGGAAGCAGGGTGTTGGCAAACAAGGTTTCCTCGCGCGCCTGTTCGCAGGCGTCCACGTTGGGATTGGCGGGATAACCCGCGGCGTTGATGATGAATTCAGGCTTGACCTTCCTGACATAATCAAACAACAACTCCAGGTTGGTGTAGTCAATCGCCTTGCGCGTCAGCGGGATGAAGGCCAGCCGCCGCCGGCGCAATTCCTGGGAAAAGGCCTGGCCGACATAGCCGCTAGCCCCAAGCACTAGAATCATAGGAACACCTCCTGTTAACGTTGAAAAGCTTCCGCGTCCGTCTGAATTTCAGGTGAAATGGATGGCGTGCCTGAAAAATCGTTCTCAAATCAGGCAACGCACGGTGAAGATCGTTCTTGGCGGTCACAGACCGCCGCTACGGCAGGAGTGCAAAGCTGCTTTCGATGCTTGCAAGAACCGATGCAACGAAGTTTTAAGCCATTTCAGGACTTGGAATTCCAAGCGGCGATTGAGGTTCAAGCCAAGGCTGTGATTCATTCAACCCCTTTGCGATTGGAACGACGTGTTTGGATCCCAGGGCAACCGGAAACAACCGCTTTCCAGGAACCCCGTAGCGCAGTCGTCCCGACTGCGGGTTGCGGCGGCGTCTCGCCGCCAGTCCCAACACCCGGCGAGACGCCGGGTGAATCCGCAGGCGAGGACGCCTGCGCTACCGACGACGCGGAGTTCATGGCCCCGATGCGCGATTTCAAAAATCGTCGAAGCTCCTCATGAACCGTCCGACAACGCAGTCCTCTGCGCGCCGCGAACGGGAAAGGAGACGCTTGAACCAATACGGCGCGCACGGAGTGACGCGCCCTACCTGCCTGGGGTTCGCAACCCAACACGATTCGAGAATCGCCGAGGATCCCGATTTTCCGGCGCACCCTGCCGTCTCACGCCTTCCAAACCTGGCCGGGTTTTGTCTTCACGCCGGACATGGCGTTGCGGGTGTCCACGATGCAGGGCGACCATTCCGCCAGTTCCTGGTAGTTGACCGCCTGATGGTTCGTGGCGATGATGACCGCGTCGAAACTCCCCAAGGTTTCACGATCCCAGGCCACGGACTGCAGCCCCGCCCAGTGCGGATGCTCGCGCGTCGGGCGCACGGCCGGCACATACGGGTCGTGATAGGCCACCTCGGCGCCGCGCTCCTTCAAGAGATTCATTAAAACGTAGCTCGGCGATTCGCGCTCGTCGTCCACGTTCGGCTTGTAGGCCAGCCCCAACACGAGCACGCGGCTGCCGTTCATCGCCTTGCGCCGCGCATTGAGCGCCTCCACCGTCCGGTGGATCACATACTCCGGCATGGCGGTGTTGATCTCGCCCGCCAATTCGATGAACCGCGTGCTTTGGGAATATTCGCGCGCCTTCCAGGTCAGATAAAACGGATCAATCGGGATGCAATGGCCGCCCAGGCCAGGCCCGGGATAGAAGGCCATGTATCCGAACGGCTTGGTCCTGGCCGCCTGGATGACTTCCCAGACATCAATGCCCATCGCCCCATAGACCAGCTTCAATTCGTTGACCAGGGCGATGTTGACGCTGCGAAAAATGTTTTCCAGCAGCTTGGCCGCCTCGGCGACGCGGCAGGACGAGACGGGAACGATTTTTTTGATGGCCTTGCCATACACCTCCCTGGCCCGCTCGAGACACGCCGGCGTCAGCCCGCCCACAATCTTCGGAATCTCCGCCACCCGGCTGTCCGGGTTGCCAGGGTCTTCACGTTCCGGCGAAAACGCCAAGTGAAAATCCACGCCGGCCTTCAAGCCCGAGCCGGCCTCCAGCACTCCCCGCAGGTCCTCGTCCGTGGTGCCCGGATAGGTGGTGGATTCGAGCACCACCAGGGTCCCCTTTCGCAGGCGGGGCGCCAGACTGCGGCCGGTCTCGAGGATGAATGAAATGTCCGGCTCGCGATTCTTGTTCAGCGGCGTCGGCACGCAGATGATCACCGCCTCTACTTCGCGGACACGGCTGAAGTCCGTCGAGGCGGAGAACTTTCTCGTCTTGACGAATTCCGCAACCGCCGAGGACTCGATGTGCTTGATATAACTGCGGCCCGCGTTGAGCGATTCGACCTTGGCCGGATCAATGTCCAGTCCCAAAACATTCACGCCGGAACGGGCGAATTGCAGGGACAGAGGAAGCCCCACGTAACCCAGACCC
>JAGWMQ010000175.1 GCA_028873125.1 Verrucomicrobiota bacterium
TGGCCTGGGCCGCATCGGCAAGGAAGTCGCCATCCGCGCGAAGGCCTTCGGCATGAATTCCATCGGCTTCGACATTTATTGGGACGAGAAATTTGCCCGGGAGCACGGCGTGAAACGCGCCGCGTCACTCGACGACCTTTTCAAGGCGGCCGATTACATTTCGCTGCACACGAACCTCACGCCGGAGACGCGCAACCTGGTCAACGCCAGCGCGTTCGCCAGGATGAAGAAAGGCGTCCTGATTTTGAACTGCGCCCGCGGTGAGATTGTGAACACGAATGACATGGCGGCCGCCCTGCAATCCGGCCAGGTCGGCGGCTACGGCACGGACGTGCTGGACAAGGAGCCGCCACCGGCCGACCATCCGCTGCTCAAGCTGTCGAATTGCATTGTGACGCCGCACATCGCGTCGCGCACTTACGAAAGCGTGGTGCGTCAGGCGACGACCTCCGTGAAAAATCTCATCCTGGCGATGCACGGCGAAAAACCCATCGCCCAGGTCAATCCCGAAGTGCCGGCGAAGAAAGTGGTTTGATTGGCGGCGTTGACGTGCCGGCGCGAACGGATAATCTTTGCTTGAAATGAAAACTTACACTGCCGTCGTGGAAAAGTGTCCGAAGACCAAGTTGTTTGTCGGTTACGTTCCCGGCTTTCCCGGCGCCCATTCGCAGGGCAAAACGCTGGACGAGTTGAACCGGAATTTGCGCGAGGTCATCGAAATGCTTTTGGAAGAAGGCGAGCCGGAATTGGAAGCGGAATTTGTAGGCACGCAAGCTGTGGCGACGGGCGCATGAGCAACATCCCCGTCCTCAAACCGCGCGAAGTCGCCCGGATTTGGGGAAAGCTTGGCTTCACGGAAGTGCGCCAGCGCGGTTCGCACCGGCAATTCCGCCGCGCGGACGGGCGCGGGACGACCGTGCCGTTTCACGTGGGACGCGACATCGCGCCGCCGTTGCTGCGGCAGATTGCCAGGGACATCGGCATGACGGCGCAGGAATTCATCAGCCACAGATAATTTTATGCCCGAAACCTACTACATCGTTCCCAAGGAAAAGCACGACGTTCTCGTGACGAGGGCGTATTTGTCGCGCGGTTACGACGCCGGCGAGACCGCCGCGGGCGCGCGGTTTTGCTCCAGCGCGTCGTACTACGGCATCCGCACGCACAACGCCATCAAGGCGCTGCACCTCGACGAATTGTTCGGCAGCAGGGTCGGGCGCTGGAAACCCGGCGCGAAAATCGAGAAGTTGCCGTCGCGCTTCGCCGCCGCCGAAATCTGGAACGCGCATTTCAAGCTCGGCCAGGCCGTGGCCTACGAGGCCATGGACGCCTGCATGAAGCTCGCCGACCAATTCGGCGTGGGCATGGTGAGCGTGGACAACGCGACGCATTACCTCTGGGGCGGCGGCTACGTGATGGACGCCGCGCTCAAGGGCTACCTCGCCTACACCAACTGTACTTCGGCCATGTCCGAGGTGGTGCCGTTCGGCGGCAAGACGCCGACCATGGGCACCAACCCGCATTCGTGGGGCTTTCCAACGCAGGACGCCATCGGCTTTCCCATCGTGATTGACTGGGCAACCTCGACGGTGGCGATGGGCCGGGTGCAACAGTGCAAACGCGAAGGCAAACCGCTGGCGCCCGGCTGGGCGGTGGATGCCCAAGGCAATCCGACCACCGACCCGGACAAGGCCGCCGCCCTGCTGCCGTTCGGCGCGCACAAGGGCTACGGCCTGGGTTTAATTGACGAACTTTACGCGGCGTTCATCGGCGGCGGGCTGCCGGCAATTCGCGGCACGACGCGCGGCGATGCGGACGAGAAACGCTGTTCGACGTTTTATTTTCAGGTGATCCATCCCGAGGCGCTGAACGGGAGAAATTTTGCCAAGGGCCGCACGCAGGCGCAAAACGTCAAGGCCGTCATCGCCGACATCCTCGGCCACGGCAATGAGAAATGCCTGCTGCCCGGCCAGCCGGAGGCGCGGAACGGCGAGCTTTCCAGGAAGCACGGTGGACTCCTGTTCACCAAGGCGGAGATTGAGGAGTTCGGTCTTCTGGCCCGGGAAGCGGGTGAACCAGCCTGGAATTTGGCTGAATTCAAAACGGCGCAGGTGTAAATTTTCAACCGGCGAGCTTGCAAATCTATGGCCATTCAACTTCGCGACAAATCCCAATGCAAATATGACCTGCTGGCGCTCGGCGAAGTCATGCTGCGGCTCGACCCGGGCGAAGGCCGCGTCCGTTGCGCCCGTGAATTCAAGGTCTGGGAAGGCGGCGGCGAATACAACGTCGCCCGCGGCCTGCGCCGCTGCTTCGGCCTCAAAACCGCCGTGGCCACCGCCTTCGCCGACAACGACGTCGGCCGGCTGCTGGAGGATTTCATTTTGCAGGGCGGCGTGGACACGGACTTCATCCAGTGGGTGCCGTTTGACGGCGTGGGCCGCACGGTGCGCAACGGCCTGAATTTCACCGAGCGCGGTTTCGGCGTGCGCGGCGCTGTGGGCATCCCCGACCGCGGCCATTCCGCCGCCAGCCAGCTCAAGCCCGGCGACTTCGATTGGAACCACATTTTCGGCAAGGTCGGCGCGCGCTGGCTGCACACCGGCGGCATTTTCGCCGCCTTGAGCGACACCACGCCGCAACTGGTCGTCGAGGCGGTCAAGAAGGCCAAGCAATACGGCGCGGTGGTCAGCTACGATTTGAATTACCGCCCGTCGCTCTGGAAATCCATCGGCGGCCAGAAGCGCGCGCAGGAGGTCAACCGGGAAATCGCCAAATACGTGGACGTGATGATCGGCAACGAGGAGGATTTCACGGCCTGCCTGGGCTTCGAAGTCGCCGGCGCCGACGAGCACCTGCTGCGCATTGACGTGGGCGCGTTCAAGAAAATGATCGAAACGGCGGTGAAGGTCTTCCCCAATTTCCAGGTCACCGCCACGACGCTGCGCGCGGCCAAAACCGCCACGCGCAACGACTGGGGCGCGATCTGCTGGATGGACGGGAAATTTTACGAATCGAGAAAATATCCAGACCTCGAAATTCTGGACCGCGTCGGCGGCGGCGACAGTTTTGCCAGCGGCCTGATTTACGGTTTGATGACCACCGGCGATCCGCAGAAGGCGGTGGACTACGGCGCGGCGCACGGCGCGCTGGCCATGACCACGCCCGGCGACACCAGCATGGCGTCGAAGGCCGAGGTGGAGAAACTGATGAAGGGCGGCGGCGCGCGGGTGCAGCGTTGAAGCGGCGGCAATGTGGAGTGCGGAGGTATGTCGCCGCTTTGAAAGCGCGCAGACGTCCGCGCACTCCAAAGTGCGGAAGTCCGGCTCGGATGCCAACGCCTGGCTCAAGGAGACAAATCTTTTCAGGACTGCAAACATGAAATGGGGGCGCGGGCGGGCCTCACGAATCCCGCAAACTGGAAAGGGCGGAGGTGCGATGGTGACAGCGGCGGTGAACGCGCCGCAGTCCAGACGCTTCGCGGAATAAACAAGATGTCCGGCGGTCGCGCCAGCGTTTGGACTGCGGTGACTTTAGCACCGCTTTGTGGCGGCGGGAAATGGAATGGGGGCTTGATCCGTGACCGTCTTCAACTCCCTCCGCAGCCGCGCGATATGCGGCGTCACGTCAAAATTTTTCGCCGTGAGGGCCGCCTGATTGTCGCTGTTTTGCATGTAAGAGATGACTTCGTTGACGATGCCGACTTTTTCAGTGAATGTGTGCGTAATGTTTTAATTCTTGTTTCTTCCGAACCCCGCGCTTTTATTATAAAGCTGAACATTTTGGTTACAAACGGAATTTGGCAAATGCACAACACATTTTGCGGCGGAATTCATCCAACTTTTGGCATCTGCCGGTGGAAAATGAAATACAAACGCGGGGCCGTTCACACAAATCCAGCAAACGGGAAAGGGCGGAACATCCCAACGGGATAAAATCATTCAGCCCGGCGTCGCGAGGCATGAGCTACGCCAGGTGATGGTCAAAATAAAATCAAAACCCCGCCGGGGTTTTATCAAACGGATGGCGGAATGATTCAACTTCTCAGAGTTGATAAATTGATTTTGGGATGTTCACACGGCGTAGCCGCTGGCGCGTCAATGCCGGGCTGAATGAGGTCAATCCTTTCAGGATTTCAAGCCCGTAGAGCTGGCATGATTGTAGAAAATCGGAATTAAAAAATCCCAAGCTCCGCCAGGAGTGGAATATGCCTCCCCGACGGGGCTGGATTCATTTTTTGTTTGGTTTCTGCAAAGATGCCACGCCTGCGGCGCTGGCGAAAATGGAACCGCCGGGCGCGCTATTAAGCGAACCCAACCTGACCAGGGTGGACTTCGTATGGCTCGACAGTAAACGGAAGCTTTATCTTTTGTAACAAATCGGGCTTGTAAGCTTCCACGCCACAATCACCGAAACCGTTTCCCCATAGAAAAAGTTCGGCGCCAAGAATTGTCGGGTAAAAGCAACGAAAGGGCACCTCTCCATCTTTGGGATTACGCGGATGACAAAGGTAGATGCCCCGTTCGGAGAGACCTCTTTTTTCAAGCCCCACGAAAGAATGTTGCGCGATATTTTCCGGTTGTTCAGACTCTGACAAATCCATAGCCGTTCGATAATCCGCTTCGCGAATTAATATCGTAAGGCTCTGTTTTTGAATCGTAGGCAAGATAATTTTGATTGGGGACGGTTGGCCGCCGACACAAAAATGTGTCGCTCGAAGAATCGTTGAGTAAAGGATGCAATGCGTGCGTATTTGATATGTTGAAAGGGAACTGAGAAGCGAACAATACGCTATTGCGCGGTCGTCACGAGAAACTGGGCCCTTGGACGACGCCAACACACCGCCCAAATACATGGCTTGCACCTCATCCTCGCAAAAATATCCTTCTGAAAGAATTTTTTTAAGAACTCGCGGTGGAACTTGTCCTTCTATTTTATTCCGCGTTTGAATCTGTTTGGCGGCATTCTCAAAAATCCGTTCAAGATTTTGGACTCCGGCTTCGGTGTAATTAGCAAGTTGTCCGCCCAGATACTTGGCCGACGTCCCACATATATCGCAAAGCAACTTCCCGCCCAGAATGGCGGCTGCACCAGGAACCACAGCCGCACCGGGATTATTTATCATGATTGCGTTTACCATAATTACATCCCAGGCAATGCTTGATCTTCCGCTGATTTACGTTTTGAGGTCGGCGCTTTTTTGAATGTCTCGTCCAGGGCGGCGATGGTGGATGGACGTTC
>JAGWMQ010000037.1 GCA_028873125.1 Verrucomicrobiota bacterium
GACATGCCCGGTCGGTGGCAAATCGGTCAAGAAACTCCATCAAGTTTCTTGGAAAGGTGGCTTCCACCCCTCCTCCATCAACCTCACGGCTCCGGCTCATCCCAAAAGCGTAGCCCAATCAACAGCTAGAGTAAAGGGGATATGCAGAAGTCTCTCATTTGAAGCGGCTGCGGGGCGCCTTTACCTCCCGCCGGTGGTCGCGGCGCGGCCCGTCAGCGCCCGCGCGACCGCGGCCGCCAGCAGCCGGGCGCCGGCGGCATTGGGATGCACCGTGTCGGGAAACAAATCCTTGTGGCCGCTCAACGCGGTGTAGAGGTCAATGACCTTCGCCCCGGTGTCCCGGGCGACGCGCCGGACCATGGGAATCATTTCCACGCGGATGGTCTTGTCGTTGATGCCCCAGCGACCCGGGTAATCCGGCGTGGGCAGACAGACGAAAATTTTCGCCGCGGGATTCGCCCGGCGGAACGCCGCGATCATCTCCTCGTACTCGCGGACAAAATTGGTTTTATACTGCCAGTTGTTGACGGCATTTGCCGCGTCCAGGCTGCCGTCGCCGGGATGCTTGCTGTCGTTGGCGCCGAGGTCAATGACAACCACGTCGGCTTTGAACTCCAGCGCCCGGGCATAGGCCCGTTGCCGGAAGTAAGGCCGGTCGCCCCGATGCAGGAGCGTGGCGCCATTGACGCCGAAATTGCGCGCCTCCCAGTTCGTGCCCAGCATGACGCCGATCTGCGCCGGGTAGGAATTATGGGCCCGGTCGGAAATGCCGGCGCCCCAGGTGATGCTGTCGCCCACACAGGCCACCCGAACCGGCGCCGCCACGGTCGCAGAGAGCGGAGCCAGGGAAAGCAAACCCATTAACACCGCCGGCCGGACAATACGTTTGAAGTTTTGGATCATGCCGATTGAGTTATCTGGCCCGGAGTGCGGAATCAATCAAAATCGGCGAGGCGGCCTCCGGCAGTTGTAGGTTGTTCGGAGGACGCCGGAGGACTATTGTCCGGCCATGAAAAACGCCATGAGACCTGCCGCCGTTCTGGCTGGCCTACTGTTGATCTGTGCGTTGCCGGGCCGGTGTCAGAATGGGCCGGCCGGTCTGCCTCCTCTCGGGCGTGTTCCTGCCGCCAAGCCGTCGGGCCAGCCGAACGATCTTGTGCCGGTGACCGACCCGCGCCCATTCCCGGATAACTTTCCGCGATCCCAGACCCCGGCGATGGATCTGACCATTTGCGATTTGCGGAAAGAGCCGCCGGACCGCCGTTTGATGTTCCTGACGCTCCAAGGCCTCGTCAACCGCACCCGGCCGGAAATTTACTGTCTCTACGGAGCAACCGACCAGCGATGGCTGGACTGGATTTTGAAGAAGAAATGGATCCAAGGCGCGGTTGCGGTGAAGGACAACGACCAGTTGTTGCAGCGTTACCGCAGCCGCCTCAAAGGCATGGTCATCACCGATCCCCGTCTGCCGGCGAGCATCAACGTGGCGACGATGCTCGCGGCGGTGGACGACGGCCTCGTGGTTTCGCCTCGCCTGGCCCGGCAAATCACGCTGCCGGTCTTGGACGACTTACGCGGCAAATGGACGACCAGCGCCGACGCCTACCGATGGGCATTTGACCACCTCTGGTCGCGGCTGAACCATCACGTTGTCGCCTGCTTGTGGCCGGAGCACCTCGGACTTCGCGATTACCTGGTCGCGAACAAGGTCTTCATCTTCTGGATCTCCGGCCCGATTGACGGGGCGCGCCGCTATGCTTCCCCCGACGCCGAGGTGCGGTTGATGGAACAACTGCTCGCGAAGATGCCGGTCAACATCCCAGTGACGGGTTATCCATGGGCGGGGCAGGACGTGGGCATCGGCGAAGGTCCGGGCGTCAGCTTGTTCGCCGAATTTGGCAAGTATCTGGTCGGCTCCATTGACTGCGCGAACCTGAGCGTACACTCGGGCATTTCCGCGGGCGAATTGCGTCAGAAGCCCGCGCCGCCGGCGCCCAAGCTCGATCCGAGCAAGGTTTATCTGGCGTGGGTGATCTCGGACGGCGACAACCTGCCGGTGCTGATGAACCACAACTATCCGCAACTCTGGAAGGCGTCCACCCGCGGCAAACTGCCGCTGGGCTGGACGCTGTCGCCCTCCGCCTCGGTGCTCATCCCCGACATCGTTGCCTACTATTACGACAGCGCCACCCCGGACGACGAATTTCTCGGGGCCGTGTCCGGCGTCGGTTACACCTATCCCGACCTCTACGGCAGCCGCTACCGCGCCCCGTACCGCCGGCAGGTGTTCGACGGGTTCCTCCGGCAGACCGCGACCTACATGCGGCGATCGGACGAACGCGATCTGTGGGTGATGAACGCCACCCGACCGGAAATCATCCGCCGTTTCGCCGAGCAGATTCCATTTCTTGATGCTTTGTTCCCGGACTACGGCAAGCGCGTGTCCACCTACGCGGAGGCAACCTATCCCACGGCGCGCAACGTGCCTGTTTTCCACGCCACGACGAGTTGGCCCGAGAAAGTCTCCCGCCAGGAACGCGTCCAACAGTTGGTCGAGGATATTCACGCGATCACACCGGCCCGTCGTCCGGCTTTTCTGCACCCCTTCGCGCTCAATTGGTTCACCGACCTGCCCCTGCTCCAGGAAGTCATGGACCGTCTGGGACCGGACTACGTGGCCGTGCGTCCGGATCAACTCGCCGCGCTGTTTCGCGAGCACCTCAAGAAGGTGAGGGTCTGGTCGCGGTTCGCCTCGCCCATCGCCGTCATCGAGCATGAGCCGATCCAGATCCCCGGACAGTTGCGGAACGTTTCCGCCGTCGAACAAAACGTGCGCATCCGGCTGGTGGCGGGACTCGATCAGGCCGCAGTTGAACCGGAGGAAGTGAAGCTCGTTCCCGCCGAAGAAACGGTCCTCCGGCTGCGGGGTGCGCCGACCGGCGGTCCGATCCAGATCGAATTAAACGGAGCGTTCGGCAAACGCCTGGTGACCATCGCCGTGCATCCCCTGGCGCGCGCCGAATTGGCGAGGCCGCTTCCGTCCGGTGGCATTTTGTCGCCGGTGGAGTACTTCGAAGCGGAGAACCTGGCCCACCGTTCCGGCGAAGCCGGACCCGATCCGAGTGCGAGCGGCGGCGCCGCCTGGTTTGCGCGCCGGGGCAAGGCCGAACCGGGGTTTATCCTGTATGGCCCGTATGCGCCGCTGGAAAAGGGCAAGTATCTGTCCCTGTTTCGCCTCAAGCGCCTGGATGCGGGCGCGGGGCAAGTGGCCCTCTTGGACACTTGCGTCGGTGGTGGAGTTCCGCAAACCGGACAATTAGAAGTCCGCGTCCGAGAGTTGCCGTTGAACCAGTGGCGCTGGTTTCCGATTGTCTTCCGGCATCCCGGCCGCCAGGTGGAAACGCGCGTTCAATGGTCGGGCAGCGCCTCTCTCGAAGTGGATGCCGTTGCCTTGTGGAAGATCAGGGATGACGCCCCGGAGCCGATGGAAACGGCGCCGCCGGCATCGCAGTGACCGCAATCGTCCCCGACAATCCCGATTGCGTGGAAGCTATTCGCCAGCCTCTTGGGCGGGCGCCGGGTCCGCCTCCCGTTCAAGCGAGAATTCCAGAAACGCGTAACCGTCAATCTGGAAGTGCTCCACCACAATTTCCACGGTCTTGTCCGCCCGCAGCACCAGTTGGCCCGAGTCGCGCGTCGGCCCGTGCCACGTCCAGTCCTCGATGACCGGCTTGCCGTCCACGCTGACGCGGACTCCGTCGTTGCTGAGCGTGCTGAATTTCCACGTGCCTTTCGTGAGCGGCAGGCGGGTCCGGCCGATCATACCGAAGTGATCGCGGCCAAGCTTGGCGGCGGCGACCTTGGCCGAGATGCCCATCTCACCGGGCCCGCGCATTCCGTACGGCAATGAAAGCTCGTCAAGTTGCGCGGTGACCATCGTGGAACCTTCGGCTAGTTTGCGGTAACCTTCAAGATTCTTGCGCGGGTCCAGGTCCGCCGGCCACTTGAAGAAGGTCGCCTGCCATTTGGCGGCCAGCAGTGTTCCCTTCTTCTCCGCCAACGGCTTGCCCGCCGCCTGCACGTCGAGCACATAAGGGCGCACGCCCGTTTTTAGCGCGCGGACGGTCACCTGCGATTCATCCGGTTTCCCGGGCACCTTGGTCAGGAGGGCGCGCACCTGGTCGCCGGTAATTTTCACCTGCAGGTCTTTCAATGGCACCTTGAGAATTTGGTAGAGCGCCGTTCCGCCAACGGACTTGATCAATCGCACCAGCGGCGCCGCATGGTCCCAAGGGCCCCACCCGGTCATGATGATGTTCTGGCGGCCGCGGAGTTCGGACCGCGCGCCCACGGGGTGCGTGTGGCCGTAAACCTTGCAGGCAGGCACCCGCAGCGGTTCGACGATCCGCTGATCGTCGTGAATCACACGGTAAGCGGGTTCGGCAAGCATTACTTTGCCCACACCCGCAAATTTGTTCCGCCCAAGCACCACCTGGCCCGGCCCGCGGAACTGGAACGCCAAGGTGTCGCCATGGAAGGTGTTGCCGGCAATCACCGAGCCGGTCGAGGTGTAGCCGTTGGCCTTGGCCCGGTTTCGCTTGTCGAAATCCGGGTTGTCGCCGCCCCAGAGATGGACCCCGCACTGGTTCTTCACGAATGAATTGTGAAGGATCAGGTTGTCGCCGCCGTGGTCAATGTTCACGCCGCCCAGTTGCAGGCCATAACCCATGTCGCCGTTGTCTTCGAGGTCGTTGCCGGCGATGAGGGTCTGGCGCGAATAGCCGGCCCAGACGCCGCAGATGGCATCCCCGACAAGCCGGTTCTTCAAATACTGGTTGCCGAAGGAAAATGTGTTTTCGATTCCGTGCGCCGCGGCATACGAGAAGTCGTTTCCGACCAGAAGGTTGTCGTCGTTGCCGCGGCGCGTGTACCATCCGACCGGATGCCGGCCGATCTCGCCCAGCGCTTCCCGGCCGGCAAACCCGAAGAAGCCGTCGCCGTCGTGCGTCGCGGAGTTTTCCGCGAAGACGTTGCCGTTGTTTTGCTCGAAGGCCAAAATCCCCGCGGAGTCCTGGCCGCGGTTATACACCCCGTCGCTGTAACTGCGGACGCAGAAATCCACGGCATTGCGGCTGATGACGTTGCTCGAACACCGCCACAGGGCAATCCCCCAGCCGGAGTTCAACGAGAAATCGTTGTCATAAACCCTCGAGGCCGTGACGCAGTCCAGGCACAGCGCGTTTTGGCCGTGCCAGACCCGCGAGTCGCGCACGGTTACGCCGGAGGAATCCTCGATGTACAGCGCCGCGCCATACTTTTTGAGCCATTCATGGTGTTCGTTGTCCTGTCCGAAAAGCCAGTCGCTGCTGTCCTCGGCCATGGGCGTGGACTTGAGGTGGTCGCGCCGGTTGTCCGAGGCGTCAATGTCTTCCAGCGTCAGGCCGTCGGCCTTGGTTGCCCACAGACCGCACCAGAAAGCCGCTGATCCGCGCCCCGCGAATCGTCACCCCCGTCTGTCCGTTCACGCGAATGCCATAACCTCGATATTCGTCCGGCCGCGCGCCTGCCGGCGAACCGCGGAGGACGGAGCCTTTGGCAAAAACGATCTCGATGTCCGGCGCGCCCACCACGATGACGCCCCTGTTTCGGACATCTTGAATCACTGTCCCCGGCGGGATCACCACCCGGCAGGACTGGGTAATCACTGTATCGGGCGCCGTTACCTTGATGAGGAGCAGGTTCAACTTGACGTGGTCCAGGTCCGATGTTTCGAACTCCCGAGCATCACTTTGTCCGGCCCGGATCGTGGGACTCGCCCCGGCCTGAACCAAACTTCCAAGTATCTGCCCCATCAACGCGCAAAACAGTGCTCGCCGGAAAAGTCGTAAAATCGGGGTGCAGGAAGCGGCCATGCGTTCGTCAACCAAGCAAGGATTGTCCGGCAAATCAAATCAAAATCGCCGACCGCCGGCCGCTGACAACGATTGACCCGGCCGGCCTCCAACCGTTATTTCTCTTTGCCATGCCGCCGCAATTGGCCTCATACAAAAAGCTCCTGGCGCGCGCCCGGGAAGTCGCGCTCCTGTCCAGCGCCGCCGACGCGCTGAGTTGGGACCAGGAAACCAACATGCCGCCCAAGGCGTTGCCTTACCGCGCAGAACAACTCGCCTGGTTGAGCGGTCAGGCGCATCGCCGGTTCACCGCGAAAAAGGTGGGCGAACTTATTGCCGAATGCGAACAGCACAATTTCGCGCCCGAATCGGACGAGGCGGCCAACGTCCGCGAATGGCGGCGGCTTTACGACCGCGCCACCAAGGTGCCGCCGCGGCTGGTCGAAAAAATGGAGCGGACCCGCGCCCACGCGCGCGAGGCCTGGCGGGCGGCGCGCGAACAATCCCGGTTCCAATTGTTCAAGCCGCACCTGGACAAAATCCTGTCGTTGACCCGGCAAATGGCGGATTGTTGGGGATATGGCCAGTCGCCTTACGATGCCCTCGTGGAAGGCTACGAACCCGGCATGACCGCCGGCGCGCTCCGCAAAATGTTCGCCGAATTGCGCCCGGCGATTGTCTCCATCCTTCCCGCCGCCGTTGAGCGCGCCGCCGCGGTTCCGGCGGACCTGCTGCGCGGAAACTATCCGGTGGCCGCCCAACAGGCCTTCAACCGCAAGGTGGCCGAAGCCATCGGATTCGACTTCGGCGCCGGACGCATTGACACGACCACGCACCCGTTTTGCAGCCGGATCGGGGCGGGCGATTGCCGTCTGACGACGCGCTACAACCCGCAGGATTTCACCCAGTCGCTCTACGGCGTTTTGCACGAAGCCGGCCACGGCCTCTACGAGCAGGGCCTGGCTCAGGAGCATTTCGGCACGCCGCTGGGCTCGGCCGTCTCGCTGGGCATCCACGAATCCCAGTCGCGATTGTGGGAAAACCACGTGGGCCGGAGCGCGGCCTTCTGGGAGCACTGGCATCCGGTCGCCGCCGAACATTTTCCAGAGTTGAAAAAGTTTTCGCCGGCGCAGATCACCGCCGCCGTGAACCGCGTGTCGCCCTCGTTCATCCGGGTCGAGGCGGACCAGGTCACCTACGACCTCCACATCGTGCTGCGCTTCGAGATCGAGCTGGAGTTGGTGGAAGGCCGGCTGGGCACGGCGGATGTTCCGGCTTATTGGAACGAACAATTCGGGAGGCTGCTGGGCCTGAAGGTCACACGGGATGCCGACGGCTGCCTGCAGGACATCCACTGGGCCGGCGGGGCCATCGGCTATTTTGCGACCTACACGCTGGGCAATCTGAACGCCGCGCAACTCATGCGTCGCGCGCTCCAGGAGCGCCCGGAGTTGGATGAGGAATTGAAGCGGGGCCGTTACCAGACGCTGCGGTCTTGGCTGCGGGAAAAAATCCACGGCCAAGGCTCGCGCCACCGCGCCCAGGACCTCATGCGGCTGACGACCGGCGAACCGACCGTCAGCCTTCATCAAATCCATTACCTGCGGAATAAATTCAATGGATGACCGGCTCCGGCACACCCTCCGGTCATTGCAACCGGACGGGCAGTTGAAACACGTAGGAAAAGAGCTGCGACAAGGTCGTGCCGGTGTGCTGGGCGCGCACGTCCCGGCCAAACTGGAAGGTGGCCGCCGCCGCAAAGCGATGGATCGTCAGACAATAGGTGCTGTTGACCATGATTCCCAACAACTCGCCGTTCCGGCTGAAAACCATGTCGCCGCGCGAGGGATTGAACTTGCCGAACAATCCCTTCCAGAGGCTGTGGTCCAGTTTGACGTATTGCGGCGTGTCCAAATCAATCTGAAAATTGCATTCGCCGTAATAGCCGGCCTGCGCGCCCACCACCACCGCGTCCTGAAACTTGTAGGGGTCCGATGAAATCCGGTAGATATTGCACCCGAGCGAGCGGGCCTGCGCCGGCGTGACCGGCATGAACACCACCCGCGGATCCTGAAGGTCGAAGGACAACGATTGAATGGGCACGTCCGTGGCGCTGTGCTCCAGGGTGCCGGTGAGCGACGTCCAGTCCTTGCCGGGCGACCAGAGGGTCAGCGGGGTGTCCTGCACGTGGCACAGCGCGAAGATGTTCGTGCCGTCGGAGACCAAAATGGTCTCCGTGGTTTTGTCCTTGGTCGAGTCCACCCCGAGGAAGCCGGTCCGGTAGGCGTAGAACGCGGCTTGAACGCGGTTGGAGACGAACTCGTTGAAGATGGTGTTGGGGGCCAGGGCGCGGTTCTCACGGATTTCCCTGGCCAGGGCGCCGGAATTGGTCGCCAGCGCCTTGACGCCCTCGGCCAGCCGGGCGTTTTCGGCGCTCTGGACCTGCACCTGTTTCTGCATCAAGGCGGCTTGTTCGGCGGCGGCGCGCTTCTCCACTTCGGCCACCTGAAGCCGGCTGGCCAACTGCTGCTTTTCGGCCAGGACCACCTGGTTGCTGCTGGCCAATTGGGCCAATTGCCGTTGGAGCGCGGCGGCCAGGTCCGACTGCTTTTGGTCCTCCGCCTGGATCGCCGCGAGCTTTTCGCGCGAAGCCGAGGCCTCCGCCGAACTGTTCTGCAATTCCTGGTTCAGGCTTTGAATCCGGGTCTGGGCCGCGGCAAACCGTTGGCGCAGGTCGGCCTCCTGTTTCTGCAACTGCCGGGCCCGCTGGTCGCGCTCGCCCAGCAGTTGCTGTTGCTGCTCGGCGCCGGCGCGCGCCCGGGCCAGTTCGGCCTGCAACTGCTGATGACTTTTGCGCTCCTCCTCCAGCGCCTGTTTCATGACGGCAGCAAGGTCCTGCCCCCCCTGCTCGACCTGGTTGGTGGCGACGGCCACAGTGGCGGTCGGCTGCTCGCCTTGGCCGGCGATCTTGCTGAGGTCCGTCGAAAACGTCAGCAGACTCAGCAACAGGAAATCGCAGATGATGATCAGGATGCTTCGATTCATGACGGCGTGGCGAAGGTCGGCGCGACGCCCGGCTCGAGAGTTTCCGGCCGCCCGCTTTCAGCCTCCGCTTCGAGCAGCAGACGCCGGCGGGCCGGACGCAGATGGAAGATCTTGAACACGCACACGAAGATGATGCCGAAGGAGGTGGAGGAATAGGCGGCCATCAGGCTGAACTTGATCACCCCCAGCGAGACCAGGATCAGCGACACGATGGTGCCGACAAAACCCAGATAGAGGCCGGCGTCGAACAGGTGTTCCTCGTTTTCCAGCAGCTTGAGCTTCATGCGCGGGGGCACCCGTTGCCGGCGGATTTCCGCCAGTTTCACCAGACAGGCGACGTAGATCAGCCCCTGCAGCACGAAGAACAGCAGCAGCGTCAACAGAATCAGGTTGTTCATAAACGATGGATGCGCGCGGACGAATCCGGCCGGAATCACAGCGCCCGCCGTGGGCAGATGCAATCGAAGGGGAACCTCCTCCTTCTGCCTTTCCTGGGCGAGAAACGGCTCGCTCAGGAGCAGCACAACCAGCAGGAAACCCAGCGCAAACAAAACTTCGCGGGCCACGTGGAACCCGCGCACTTGCAACGGTCGTTCCAGGGACGATACGGCAGGCCGGACAAAATGCAACGCCGCGGCCAGCAGAAATCCGCTCAACAAGTAAAACAACCATTTGGCCGCCAGCGCCCATGCCGGCAGGCGGTAACAATAGTCCGCCGCAAAATAATAAAACGCCCCGAAGGGATTATACGCCGTCACAAGCCGCCAGAAGCGGGATTGGTCCAGGCGACAGTCGCTCCGCAACAGTTGGCTCAAGCCGCCCGCGCCGTATTGGAGACTCGCCGCCAGATCCCGCAGGCCGGTTTTCGGAAAATCCGCCAGATAGTTCGCCACCGCCGCCGGTCGGCCCGACAACACCACGCTCGAAAAGAGGACCGGCAATTGTCCGCCGGCGTTGCGGGCCTGATCGGCCAGTTGGCGGAGCACGACGGGATCCGGAATCCGGCTGACGAAGGCCGCCAGTTGGTCCCAGTTGAATCTCCGGCCCAGCGACATCAAATCCATCAACATCTGCTCCAACGGCCGGGAACTTTCGCCGCGATTGGCCCGCGCGACCAGGGCCAGGAGGTTGGTGCCGCCCAGGCCCGCCGCCAAATGGCCTTGGGCCGACAACAACCCGCAAACCGACACCGCCGTGTCAAAGGCCTGGCCGGCGGCGGACTGCGATGGCGGGAACAGGACGGTGCGGGTCAGTGCGCGGGTTTGCAACAACTCCTTTACGGCGGGCTGTGACGAGTCCCGCAAAAATTGAAGCGCCAGATCCCGGTTGGTCTGTTCCACCATGAAATCGGTGAGCGGCTCCGGTTGCCGGGGACCCGGCCCGAAAAGGCGCTCCAGGTCGGGATCGCCTCCCCAGACCAGCCAGTCAGGATGCTGCCGTGCCGAACGGGTGAGCGCCTGGCGCAGTTGTTCCTCGCCCGGAAGTTTTTCGGCTTGCGCGGCCTCCTGGAACGATTGGGCGGCGCCCAATCGCCTGTCGTTCACCAGCGCCAGTCCCTGCTCGACCAGACTGGGAGTGTTCCCGCCGGCTCGTTGAAGGACGCTGCCCTCCACCGCCCGCAGGTGCGCCGGCACAAGCAAACCGCAGATGAGCAGCCCCAAGCCGAAAATTCCACAGACGAGAAAGCCCAGCCATCGCTTCATCGTGACTCCATACGAATCTATTGGCCTTTAGACTGCCGCCCGGGAATCCCCGTTCAAGCACCACCGCAGAAGGTTCGGAAATCCGATGCCGTCCGGTGATGACGGTTTAATGCGCAACCCCTTCGCATTGAAGAACCAGCCAACCCGGCAGGCGGACCAAGCAATGCGGGCAACGGACGACTATTGCTGGAGATACCTAATGGTGTTCATCAGCAGACGTCGTGCAACCGGATCGCTCGTGCCGCACTCGAAACACAACTCGCTGGCCACCAACCGTCCCTGGCCCGGCGTCAGTTCCAGGAGTGGAGTTCCGCTGAACTTCACCACCTCGGAAGGCTGGCTCAAATATCCGTGAAGGCCGCACTGCCAGGCCAGGGGTGCGGTGTCCTGGCGCAAGGACGCAATCTGATAAACGCCGGTGCAGGCCAGCGGCAACTGTCTGTCGCCGCGCTCAAACCAGGCCAGGTCCAGAGGCTCGATGCCTTCGAACACGGGCGAATCCGGCGCCCACATCGAGACGATTTCACCCTCCTTGGCGATGAAGGTTTTGACCTGATCGGGGAAAACCTCCGTCAGCCAGGCTCCGGGGTGGAGCAGCAACGCGCGGCCGCCTTGGAGGACAAATTTCCGCAACCCACTTGCCTGCGAAGTCGTCAAGGAGACGCCAGCCAGGTCGCCGACAATCAGGACCTTTGCGGAGTCGCCGTTTTCAATCGAATCCACGATGGTGATCGGCACTCCGGATAAAATTCCGCGGGCCCGCCCGGCCGGGTCCCAAAGACTGATCTTTGACTTTTTGTTCAACCGGCTGCCCGCCCAAGCCATGGTCGCCAGCGCAATGTCGTAGCGGTTCTCCGACAAGATTTTGTTCCCGGCCTCCAGTCTTAAGACCAACTCTGCATCCACTCGTGGCGCGGGCAGGTTCCGGGGCATGACAAACGACACTTCCAGCCACCGGTTTTGATAGTAGTTGACCGGGGAAACCGCAGCGCGGCCTCCCGCTAAAGCCTTTTCCTTGTGTTTCACCTCCCAAACAAGTCGGCCCGTCGGCAGCGCGGAGCCGTCTTCCGAGTCGTTGACGATGCAGACCCTGCGCTGCAAAGCGCTTCCGGCATAAAAGTGCCTTCCAAATAATTCGGCGCTCACCAGCACCGGTTGCAAGGCGGCTTTGAGCGCATGATAGGCGGGCCACGGGCTGATTTCGTCAACCCGCCACGGTCTTTTGAACCAGGTGCAATAGGCGAAGTGCAAAATCCCCGCCGCAGTGTCCCGATTGGCGCGGCGGAGCGTTTCCGCCAGTTCCTTGGTCATGAAAGCTTGTCGGTCGAGGAAGAGGGCCGGATCGGCGTTTTCATAGGCATCATTGCCCACGAGGGCCTGTGGCGTTTCGTGTTGGAACAGGTAGAACCGGGTCGGATGGCCGTCGTCATTGTTGGGATAGCCCGTGGACATTTCCTGGCTGATGAGCGGCCGCCCACGAGTCGCCACCGCGCCAAACTCGCCGTCGAACAGGTGGAAAAATGACTTGTCGTACCAGCCATAATAGCGGTGCGCGTCATCAAGGTCTCCATCGTCAAATCCGTTCGGCTTGACCACCGCCTCATAGCCTTCTTGAGCCGCTTTCCGGACATAACCCGAATACGCCACCACCGGCCGCGTGGGGTCGGCTTGGCGGATTCGCCGGATCATGTCGTCCAGGATGCTCCATTTCTTCTTCAGCAAGACCGGGTCGTTCTGGTCGAAGCTGCCAAAATTCATTTCGTTGTTGACGGTCCACAGAAGAATGCTGGGATGGTTCCGGTATTTTCGGACCAGCGCCAGGTACTCCCGCCTCCAGACATCGAGAAGCGGCTCTGTCGGCGGCTCGCCACGCATCATCAGCCAGGGCCAGATGCCCTCGTAGGAAACCCCCATCCCGATTTCGTCCGCCGCCTCCAGCCAGGCGGCGGTATAGGGCACGATGTGGGTGCGCACCACGCGCACGTTCCCCTCATGCGCCAACAGCGTAAAGCGCCGGGCCAGCGCCTTGTCGTTGGGCCTCAAATTGCAGGGAAACGGATTGGCGCCTCGCAACCAGTAGGGCTGGCCGTTCAGCAGCAGCTTGCCGCCGTCCGTTTCGAAGGTGCGAAATCCGAACCGCAACGCGCAGTGGTCCAGCACGCGCCGCCCGGACCGGATCTGCAGCTCGAGCACGTGGAGGTTGGGCTCCTGCGGCGTCCAGAGTTTGGGCGACAACCGCGGCGTGCTGAATTTGATCTGCCGTTGTGCGCCGGCCTGGACTTCCAGCCGGATCGGCGGCGAATCGTTGCTGCGGCAAAGCGTGCGCCCGTCGGCTGCCGCCTTAATCACGTAATCAACGGCCAGTCCGGCGTCCTGCCCTCCGGTGTTCAAAACCTCGAGATGGATGTCCGCGCCGTCCAGGCGGGTCTCTATAAAACAATCCCGCACCAACACCGGCGCCGTCACCGCCAGTCTCACCGGCTGCCAGATGCCGCAGGCGTCCTCCTGCAGCATCCCGTGCGGCAGGGAATTGAGCATTTGGGGCGTGACCGCCACGGTGACGGCCACCGCCTCGACGTTGTCCTTTGCCTTGAGAGGCGCATTGATCGTGCCGATGACATGAACGGCGATCACGTTGCGGCCGGGCCTGACGGCCCGCGTCACTTCGCACCGGATTTCCGCGAACAGACCGGTGTGCGCCCCCACCTTGACGCCGTTGAACCAGATTTCAGAAATCTTGGCGATGGCATCGAAGATGAGTTCGAAACGCCGTCCGCCCAAATCGCCGGGCAAGTCCACATAATGCCGGTACCAAGCCGCCGTGGTTTTCTTCCAATCGAAGGAGTAGGCTTCGACCCGCCGGGCTTCTTCGACCGAGAGGCCCTCCGCCACCCCCTTGGTTCTGGCCACCCCTTCCAGATACGGGAATCCCGTTTCCCCATAGAGCCAGGACAATCCCGGAGTCCAGAATTCCGGGACGTTCATGACATGCCATGCACGGTCTTCAAACTCCAAGGAAACCGGCATGGCCCCGCCCCTCAATTGATAATCCGGCATGAAGAGCCAGTCACCATCGAGCGAAACTTCCGTGCGCTGAGGATTAAAGGCGTCAATTCTTGCGGGCGTGTACCGGGCGCGCTGCGTCTGGCGGCGGGCTTCCTTGTTGACCGCCGGCGGAGTCCGGCACTTGTCACCCACAGCCCGAAATGCCGCCTTTTCTTCGGGGGTCAACGACTTGATGCGGAGTTTGGCATACTCGGCAGGCAGCCAGCCGCCGCCCAAAAAAACCGCGCCCTGGTCCCAGAGAGCGTCGGAATCCACGACGTTGAGTCGGGGGAGGCTTTCGTCATTTAAATGGATCTGGAACCGGTTGCCCAGAATGGCGAGGCGCACCGAATACCAGACGCCCGGCGCGGGCTTGAAATCCAGCGGCGCAAACCCGAGAAACTTCGCCCCGCCGTCAGGCGCCTGGCGCGCCAGATAAACATCGTTGTTGTCGCCGCCGCGCAACGCGAAAACATAGCGGCTGTGCCGGTCCCGGCACCGGAACGCCCCCCACAACTGCACCGGTCCGGCGTTGGCAGGCGTTCTGGCCTTGAAGGTGATGATGGCGTCCTTCCATTCCTTTCTGCTGACCAAAACCCTGGTATCCGTCTGCTCCGGAAGTTCCGCATCGAGCCATTCGCCCGGTTCGAACAACAACGCCGCCGACAACCCTCCCGCCATTTTTAAAAACGCCCGCCGGTCAATGGCGTAAAAGGAGGTCATCTTTGTTCGGGCCAACCCGCACTTCACCCTTGCGACCGCTTGGCCGCCGGCTAGTCGGCGTGGCCCCCGGCAGGCTTCAACTGTGCGCGGCCCAAGATGATGTACTTGGGCATGCCGTTCAACTCCACGCTGAAATGGTTGCCTTGGACTTTCAACCTTCCCCGTCGGCCGTTGCCGTTGACCCGGGAAAAACTTTCCGCCGGAACCGGAGGCGACAAAGTGAAGGTCGCGACGTGGGGTTGGGCGAGGGTCCAGGCGGCGAGCTTGACCGCGCCCGCCGCGTTCGTCAGGACCAGCACGAAATCCTGCTTGCTGCCGGTCCCGTATCTTTCGCCGATGCGGCAACCGGACAATTCACGGGTGAGCGTTTGGATGGACTGGTAGGCCGGCTTCGGTTTCATGTCCAGCGTGACGGTGCCGAAATTGTGCTCATTCTCGGCTGGATCCGGGCCGTCATTTTTCCAGTCATACCAGATGGAGATCGGCACGCCGGCGTAGAGATTGAACAGTTGCTGGCGCGCGATGTAATCCGCCTGGGTCTCGAGCGAGACGCCTCCCGTCTTCGACGAATACCCCCACTCGCCGCTCAGGATCGGAATGTCCCTTCCCTTCGGCGCATCGTTGGCGATGAGCTGGCGCAGGCGCTGATAGTCTGCCGCCGCGGTTTCGGGCGGGCCGGAGCGGTAGGGATGCACGCTGACGCCGTCCAGATAGGCCAACACGCCCGAATGCAGAAAGGTTTCCAGGAACGGCCAGTCGAATCCCGCGCAGGCGGGCGCGACGATGGCGGCCCGGGGATCGGCGCGGCGGATGGCCTTGCACGTCGCCAGCGCCAGCGCCGTGTATTGGGCCACGTTGGCAGCCGGATGCCAGAACCCGCCGTTGGGCTCGTTCCAGATTTCCCACACGACGCGCCGGCCATGAAAATGCCGCGCGGCGGCGGCGGCCCAACGCGCAAAGGCCGCCACGCTGGCGGGATGCTGCGGCGCGATGTCGTTGGTCTCGTAGAGGGGATTGGAATAATCAAGGATGAAGTAAGGCCGGATGCCGCGCCGCTCCATGCCGGCGGTCAGGTGGTCGTAATCGGACCAGTCGTATTTGCCCTTGACCCGTTCCGTCGCCGCCCAGACGAAGTCCATCCGGGCAAATTTGAAGCCCGCCGCGGCGATCATGTCGAGGTCCCGGTCATGACCGCCGGTGAAGTGGATGTTCACGCCGACGCCCCCCGGCAGCACCGGCCCCGGGAACGGGCCGGCAACCGTTGAAAGGGCAAGCAAGGCGAGGGCCGCAGAAAAGGAAAGTTTCATACGCGATTGGAAGAAGGTTGAGAAGCTCATGGCGACCGGATTTCATGCAAGAATTGAAACGCTCTTGAACACAGCACCGCCATGCTTGGTTTTTTCAACGGCCTGTCAATCAGAAAACGGACGGCGGTTATGGCAAGCCGCTGAACCGTCCGGGCAGCCGGCGTCACAAATTGGAGCGCAACTCATTTTTAGGGCGTCCGGTATTACGGCGAACTTGTCCGGAAGAACAACACCTGATCGCCGGAGGGCGCATTCGTGTAAGGCGAGGCCGCCCCGGACACGGGATTGTAGGGTCCGGCGACATTGGTGGCGGACCGCAGCGTACCGGTGTAAGTGATGACGACGTTGCCGCCGGCGCTTCCGATGCTGATGGTGGGCGTGGTGACCACGCCGCTGGCGGCGGCATACTGCTGGGCCACCTGGCTTGCGCTCAAGGCGTAGTCATAAACGGCCACGTCATCCACATACCCGACGAACTGATCGTCATTGTTTACGAAGGCGGAGGAGGCGCGGGAGCCGATGGTCATCAAATTGGTGGACGCCAGAATGCCCGCGCCGGACGGAATGGACGCCGTGCCGGCCGCCGCGCCGTTCACGTAAAGCGTCACCACTCCGTGCGGTTCGTCACAGACGCCCACCAAGTGCTGCCAGATCCCATTCGTCGGCGCCACCGAACTCGACACGCCATAAAAAGTCCCCGAAGCGCCGCGCACGAAAAACCGGTAACCGTGGTTGGCCAGGGTGTCCGAACCGGTGTCCAGATCGAATTGCTCGCCTCCGTTGCCGTAACCCTTGGCGACGATGCCCGCGTCCACGGTCTGTTGATACCCGTTCACCCAGGCTTCCACCGAGAAGGCCGCGCTGGCGTTGGCAGGTGTGGCAAAGTCAATGCCGCCGATGTTGTAAACGTCGTTGTCCGTGAACGAAAGTCCGGCCAGGCCAAATCCGGCGGAAGTGTCAGTGGGATCGGTGCTGGGATTGTAGCCCGGGTTGCCCAGCGTGGTGTTGGTGTAAATGCCATCATGCCCGCCCCAGTAATCATTGGCGATCACGCCGCCGTTCCCGAACACGTTGGGGTCGTTGGTTTCATTCAAGCGCCAGTAACCAACCGGGTTGCCCGCCAAAACCGCCTGCGGATAAGGACTGGTGGGAGCGGCAATGACGGTAACCGAGACCAAATCCGTCACCGAACCGAGGGCATTGGCGATGAGGCAGGCATAATTCGTGGCGCCCGGCTGCAAATCCGGCTGGGTGTAGCTGGCATTGGTGCCGCCGGGAATCGCCACGCCGTTCGACGTCCACTGGTAACTCAGCGGCGCGACGCCGGCTGCGGTGACCGAAAAGGTGGGGCGTGCCCCGGCGAAGAGGACCATGTTGGTGTAGGACTGGAGAATGACGGGCGTGCTGTAAACCGTCAGTTTCACGGTGTCGCTCGTTATCGAACCATTGGCGTTCGTGACCACCACGTAATAATCGCCGGAATTGGTGGACTGCACGGGATTAAAAATCAGGCTGGCGTTGGTCTGCGTCGGCAGGGCGACTCCGTCCTGATACCACTGGTAAGCCAGCGGCGCGGCGCCCCAGGCGACGACGAGATTCGTGTAAGCCTCGCCTTCGGTGACTGTGGCCGATTGTGGCTGCCGCGCGAGTTGCGGCGTCGGGGAATTCGTTGCCACCAAAACCAGCGCATTGAGGAAGACGCCCGCATTGCCGGGATTGGCCGGGTCCACCAGGCCGCGAATCTCCATTTGCCCGGTGGACGAGGAAATCACCATGCCGGTGATCGTATCCTGGTAGTCGGCGCTGGGCAGCACGCCGCTGAAATAATAGCCATTTTGAATGGTGACCGGCGTGCCGGAGGCGACCTCCGACCAGTCCGAGAGGCTTTGATTCAACTCGTCGTAAGACCAAACCGTCAACTGGTAGGCCGTATTTGGGGCCAGGCGGTTGATCCGAACGTCAATGCCCGTTCCGGGCGTCTTGGCGGTGCTGAAAATGAATTGATCGTAAAGGTCCGCCTGCGTCAGGTTCGGCGGATTATTGGTCGGCAGGGTCCGGGCCCGCGAACTGAGGCTGGTGCTGCCGATGGCGGCAAGCGTCACCTCGGGCCCGTTGAACGTGGCCGGATTGGCGCTCAAGGTCATGGACGAAAAACCGGGCTGGACCGGGCCGGAGGAGGAATTGTTGAATTCCAGTTGCAAGGCCGTCCCGTTGGAGACGGGCGTGTAGGGAGTCACGGTCAATTGCACCACGCTGCTCGTGGCCGTCCCACCGGCGTTGCTGATGATCACCGAGTAACCGCCGGAATTTGTCGGCTGAACGTTCGTCAGGACCAGGGTGTTGGTGAGCGCGGTCGGATTGCTCGCGGCGGAAATGGGCGTGTTGCCCGCCTGCCACTGATAACTCAACGGAGGCGTTCCGCCCGCCTGAACGGAGAAGCTCACCGTGTCCCCCTGATAAACGTTGGTCGTGAGATTGGCTGGCTGCGTGGTCAGCGAAAAGACGGTGGGCTTGACGGGTCCCGAAGGCGCGGGAATACCGTTGGTGAGGATCGTTTGAATCTCTGTGTAACTCAACCGGCGGCTCCAGACGCCCAGGTCGTCAACCGCCCCCGCAAAATAATCCCGCAAAGGATTGGCCAGCAACGCCCCGACGGTGGTGTTGTTCAGGAGCACGGTTCCGCGCGCGTAGTTGAAGACCGTGGGATCGAGCACGCCGTCAATGTACAGCAGCCCCGTCCCGTCCTGGTCCACCCAGACGATATGATGCCACGAGCCGTCAAAGGCCGTGCCGGTGGACAAAGTGTCCGTCAGGCCCGGCTCAACACGCACGTCCACCTTGCCGCCGGCCCCGGTGTTGTCGGTGCCGATGAAAAAGTAATTGCCGTTGGTGCTGTTGCCGTTCGCGAAGACCTGCCGGTTGGTCTGGCCGGCCGCTCCCTTCACCCAGAACGCCACCGTGTAATTGGTGTCGAGGTCGTAGATGGGCGTGGCTCCGCTGACGCTTCCATATTGCGTGACCCCATCAAACGTCAGCGCGTTGCTGAACACGCCCGGCGCAAGATTGTTGCTGTCCATCAGGTTCAAGACCATGTCCTCCGCGCTGTAGAGATCCGGGGAATTGGTCGTGGGCGATTCGGCGACGGTGTCGAACGGCCAGTAGGAGACCAGCCCGTCCGGAACGTTGGGAGGCGGGTCCGGCAACACAACCAGCATCGCCGGATTGCTGGTGACGGCGCCGGCGAGGTTCGTCGCCGCCAAGGCGTAAAAGTTGGTGCCCGGCGAGGTCAAATCCGTCAGGGCCAGCGTGTTGTTGGTCTGGCCCGGGAGAGGCGCCCCGTTGGAAAGCCATTGATAACTGATCGGCCGGGTGCCGTAAACGTGGGCGGCGAAAGTGGCCCGGTCGCCCATGGCGTTGGTGCTGTCGGCGGGCTGGCCGGTGACGGAGGGCGGCACCGGCGGAATGGGGGTGGGAATGCCGCCGGTCATGACGGTCTGAATTTCCGTCTGGGACAGGACCCGGCTCCAGAGCGTGAGTTCATCCACCGAACCGGTCAGGAAATTGACCGGCTTGCTCCGGTAGAGCGCGCCCACCGAGTCGTCGTCCGCGTGCGCTCCGCCGGCCAGGGAATAGGTGTAGTTCGTCTGCAACTCCACGTTGCCGTCAATGTAAAGCGTGGCGGCGCCCTGGTCGTCCGCCCAGGCCACGAAGTGCCAGGTGTTGTCAAACACCGTGGCCGAGGAGATGTAATTGTTGATGACGGCGCTGCCGGAATCATTCCGAAGATACAAGCGCAGGCTGCCGCCCTGGGTGGCGAAATTCAAGAGCAGCCCCGAGTTGGCCAGGTTGCCCTCGGAAAAAACGGTGCGATTGTTGGCCTGGGTGGGCGGCCCGTTGACCCAAAAGGCGATCGTGTAGCCGTTGGTCGAGTAGTAAATGGGCAGGCCCGTGTCCGCCGGACTGGTCGAATGCACCAACCCCAAAAACTGGTTGGCGCCGTTGAACTGGAAGGCGCTCCCGCGCTCGCCGGCGACCAGGACGGGCGCGTTGGACAGGAGCAGATCGTTGCCGATCACCAGATCCGGTGTCGCCGTGGCCGTGGCCGTGTCAAAGGGCCAATAAGAAACCAAATTGGTCCACAGGCTGCTCTGGGCCTGGGCGGCGCCGACGGTGATGAAAAAACCGAAGACAATCAGGCAGATGCGATTCTTGAGCTTCATCATGCCTGCAGCTTACGGCGCGCCTTTTGGCGGCGCATACTGTTATTTCAGGTCGCCAATTCTGAAGAAACGCGCAATCCGCCCGGACGCCGGACCGGAAGATCGGAGGAAACTTGTCGTCGCACCCACGGATCGGGGCAGACCTCCCGCGGGATGGGCAGGGCGCTTTTCACCAAGGAAGCCGCCGGCGGCAGGCACGCCTTTGCCGCCCGCCGGAACGCGAGGGCCGTGTTACCGTACCGGCTTTTGAAAGACCGGCAGAAATACTCCAAGCTTTGAAAACCGCACTGCGCCGCCACATCCGACACCGCCAGTTCGGTGTCCCGCAACAGCGAGGTGGCATATTCAAAGCGAAGCCGGTTGATTTCCTGGCGGATGCTCCGCCTCAATTCGCGCTGGAAGGCGTGTTGCAGTCCTCGCAATGACAGGGAAGTGGCCCGGACAATATCCTCAACTCCGATGTTTTCCCGGAAATGCTCCCTGATGAAGCGCAGCGCCGACATCAACGCGCGGTTGCGGGTGGCGAAGTGGTTGCTGCTGCGCCGGATTTCCAGGCCGTCCGGTTTGATCAAGACCGGTTCTTCCGGGACAGGCCGGCCCGTCATCAGGCCGTCCAGGACTTCGGCGCCATGATAACCCAGATGAAACAAATCATGCCGCACGCTGGACAGTGGAACCGCCGCCCGCTCGCAGAACAACGGGTCGTTGTCAGTTCCGACAATGGCCACCTCCTCGGGCACCATGAACCCCAAATCCAAGGCGGCATCCAGCACATGGCCCGCCAGCAAATCATTGAAACAGAAAACCGCCACCGGCTTGCGCAAGCCTTTCAACGAATCCGACAACCAGGCCTTTTCATTCTTCCAGGAGCAGGCCGCTGCGGCGCCGTCCTGACTCCCCAGACAGCAATACACGGCGGCCTGCCCGGCGGCGCCCAACTCGTCCTGAAAGCCGGCCCGGCGGAGAGATTCCGATTCGCGCGTCCCCAGTGAAAAATAGGCGAAGCTCCAGTAGCCCAGCTCCAGAAAATGCCGGGCGGCCAGCCGTCCAATCTCACGGTTGTCCCCCACCACCCGCGGCATTTTCACCTCCGACGGGCTGGCCGAAAGATTGATGGCCGGACACTTCCACCCCAGAAGGCCGCGCAACAAGGAAGCCCGCACGGCTGTGGCGATGATCAACGCGTCCCAGCCCTCCACGTCCAGACCCTCGTCGTGGGGCGATTGGATGCGAAACCCCAGGTGCCAGCCGTGTTCCCCCGCAAACGCCGCCACCCCTTGATGAATCGGGTAACTGTAATTGGAACCGAAGAAGACCAAAACATCCCGTTCCCGGGGAGGTCCGGCGGTTTTGAATGTGCAACGCGCTGACATTCGCGGTCACTGACGGCTTCATACCATTCCGCTGTCGCCGGCCCCTTTTGCCTCCGGCATGGCCTGCGACACGCAGCCAGGTTGTTTCCGGGACAGGGCCATGCAACCCTTGGCGCCGCCCGGACTTCCGCAGTCACGGTTTCCGCGCCGGGGAGACTCGCCATTCTTTGATTTTATAAGTCCAGTTAGCTTAGCTTGCCGACACGGGCTTGAGAATGGAGAAAATGCCGTTCCATATGGAGAATCCGACGGAGACGGATCATCCCTTGTGCACCAGACGATATTCACTGGGGGCCAGTTCGATCACCGCCTTGAAGGCGCGGGAAAAATAAAGGGGATCCTGGTAGCCCACCGCCGTGGCGATTTCCTTGACGCTCAGGCGGGTGGTGTCCAGAAGCTGGCAGGCCTTGTGCATGCGCAGGCGGATGAAGTAATCCACCGGCGCGTAGCCGGTCTGGCGTTTGAAGAGCGAACGGTAGTGCGACTCGGAAAGATTGGCCAACGCGGCAAACGAGGCGGCCGCGGCCGGCTGGTCGAGGTGCTGCTTCATGTAAGCAATGCTCTGCGCCACTTTTTGGGCGGCGTCGGGGTTGTCGCGCCCGGTCCGGTGACGGTCCCAGATCATCAATCCGATGAGGTGCGCCAGGATCTGCGAGGCGTAAAGCAGGCGGAACAGGGCATACCCGTGCTCGATGACATCCAGCACTTCTTCGAACAACGCCAGCAATTCCGGGTCTTCGCCCAGGAGCAGAATCGGCCGCGCCGGCGTGATGCCCAATTCCGCCAGCAGCGCCGGGATGCTCTCGCCCTTGAGATGCACCCAAAAAATCGTCCATGGCCGGTCTTCATCCGCGCCATACGCGTGCGGCGTTCCCGGCGGAACCACCAGCAGTTCGCCGGAATGGATGAGCTGACGATTTCCCGTGATTTCACACCATCCCAAACCTTTGACGCAGTAGATAAAGATGGCCTGGTCCGCACCCGTGGCCCGGCTCATGAAGTGGCCCGACGCCTTGGGAAAATAGCCGATGTCCGTGGGCAGCAGGCCGCGCAACAGCGGCTGTGCCAGGGCCGCGGCCACCACCCGGCGCGGCAGCACCACGATGCGCTGACCGGGAAACCCTTCCGCCCGGTGTCGCAGGTTCGCAGAATTCATGGTGGCGCCGCGCCCTTTTTGCTTCAGCCCGTTTGGGAAAGCAACTCGAAAAGCGGGGCCAAATGCGGCGCCAGTGCCGCCATATCAACGGATTGTCCATGTCAATCATTGTTTTCTCTATTCCTCCCCGCGCCAGGCACACCGATGATGGCCGCAGCTTTGACGATCGCGAAGGCCAGCTCGATTCCGGGAAATGGACGACAAACCGCGACGCGCCCGCCTCTGGAAGCGGGCAGGTTTCCGGTGTGACAGCCGTTTTCCTCACATGACATGAACGCCAAGACAGGCATGTCCCGCCCCATCCCGGCAATGGCCTGCGAGGCGCGGGACGGTTTCGAGGTGCGCCGGCTCCGGAGCCCCGCAGTCGAAGTGGCGGTGGTCCCCGAACTGGGGGCCAGGGTCGTGTCGCTCAAAAATCTCCGCACCGGCCGCGAATGGATGTACCATCCCGGCAGCCGCAGCCGATGGTTCCGAAATCAGCCGGGCGACGATTTCGCCCGCGGTCCGGTCGCGGGCTGGGACGAATGCCTGCCGACCACCGCCCCGTGCCTCTGGCGGGGCCGCTCCCTGCCCGACCACGGCGAAGTCTGGACCGCGGCATGGAACCTGGACGAGGCGGCCTGGGAGCGGGGTGTGATCAAAACCTCCGTCCGGCTGCCCGTTTCCCTCTTTGAATTCACGCGCGCGATTGAACTTGAGGGCAACACGCTCCACGCGGACTATCAGTTGCTCAGCCTGGACAGCGAGCCGCAGGAATTTCTATGGACCATGCACCCGCTGCTCGCCCTGCGACCTGGAGATCGCCTCGTGTTGCCCGGGGAAACGCGCCGGCGCTTGGAAAACGAGCCATGGATCGACTCGCTCGACTTTGGGGAAAGAATCCCCGCGTGTGGCAAGGCGTTTGCCGGCCCGTTGCGACAAGGATGGGCGGAAGTGTTCAATTCGATTTCGCAGGACCGGTTGGCCTTGGAATGGAATGCGGCGGAGTGTGGCACATTGGGCGTCTGGCTGACGCGCGGCGGCTGGCACGGCCATCACCACCTGGCGCTCGAACCCGCCAACGGCGCGCCCGATTCCCTGGCCATCGCCGCCGGCGAATGGAACCGTTGCGGCCGGCTGGCTCCCTTCGCCCGCAAAAAGTGGAGCGTCCGAATCCGGCTCCAGCCTTCCGCCTGACGAGGTTCAGCATTGAGGAAAGTCCCGCGGGCGGTTTCGACGAACGGTTTCGGGCCGCGGTTCGAATCATTGAATTGTCCATGTCAATCCGCATTTCGTCTATGGGCTGGAAACCGGCGAAATGAGATACTGAGACTATTCAAGACCGTTGTCGCGGCGTATGTTCGGAAGATTAAAACTACTAAAAACCGATCCGTCGAACGCGGCGTCCGCGGTTGGCGCCACAGTCCTTGGAGATCCTGACCGCGCGAGCGCAACCAAAGAAAGACTGAAAATTATGAAGACCTCATCCCGAATCGCTTCTTCGACCCCGACAATTTCGCGCCTGATCGTCCTGGCGCTCTGTCTCCTGGCCGTCCGCTCGGCGCGGGCGGCGTATGACTATTGGGCCGGCGTTCCCGGCGTCAGCGCCAGCACCAACTGGACCGACGCCGCCAACTGGACATACTCGGGTCAAAACAGTCCGCAAACGTATTACAATGAGGTGGAATTCACCGGGGTCGGCGCCAGCGCCAACACGGACGTTTCCGTCAACAATGTCCTGGATGACACCGTCGGCGTTTCGCAAATGCCCATCTGGGAACTGGACTATGTTCCCACCAACGGCAACTACACCACCTTGATCGCCCCGGGCAAAACTTTGAACCTCGCGGCCGGACGCGGCTATCTGGTGGTGGGCGCGGACCAGTTGCACACGAACAGCCCCGCCCCGGCCAATGCAACGGAGACCATCACCATCGAGGGCGCCGGCGGCACGCTCTCCATGTCGGGCATCCTGTATGTCAACCAGGGTTCCACGACACCGGGCGACACGCACATGGTCACGCTCGATTTGTCCGGCTTGGACACGTTCATAGACAACGGCAGCCAGATCCTGGTGGCCAGCGGCGGCGCCCCGCGCACCCACGGCACGTTGTATCTGGCCAAGACCAACCAGATTTCGCTGGGCAATGATTTTCAGATTTGCAACCAATCCTACAGCAATTCCATGCCCTGCGCGGTTTATTTGGGTCAGGACAACAGCATCCTGACGGGTACCGGCAACCTGGTCGTTGCCGGCACCGGAACCACGACTGTCGGCGCCTGGATGAAATTCAATCCGGCCTTCCTCGGCGGAGTCAATCCTCCAACAGCGTACTTTGGCAGCACGCAGAGCGACGGGCGGATCGCCAATTTCTGGATCTGCAACGCCAACGGCGGACCGCAGGTTGCCGGCTACGGCCTCTGCGATTTCACCGGCGGCAATGTGACCATGCTGGTGGGCGCCATGCAACTGGGCCAGGGCGGCAACGCCGGAGCCGATGCCCAAGGCGTGCTGAGCTTTGACGATGGCGTGATTGACGTGAACAACGCCACGGTCGGCAACCAGGAAGTCAGCGGCGGCGGCGCCGGCGTCGGCGTCATCAACATCAACAGCAACGCCACACTCGGTGCCAGCGCGACCCTCCGCGTCAACGACACGCTCACTCTGGCGGCCGCGACGGGCAGTTTGACGCCGGGTACCGCGGGCACCATTAACATCAACGGCGGGACGCTCGCCGCCAACGCCATCGTCAACGGCGGCGGAACGGCGACCCTGATCGCGACCAACGGCACCCTCGCATTCACCGGCCCCGTCGGCGCGCCGGCGGCGCCCATCAGCGCGCTGTCCCTCGCCAATTCGACGCTCAATTTGGCGGTCCTGCCGGCAGCGACCAACATTGCCGTTGCCAGCCTGACAACCGGCGGCGCGACCAACCTGATCAACGTCACCTCCGTGCCGGTGTTCCCCAGTTATCCGGTCCAAATCACGCTTGTCAAATATCCGGCCAGCATCGCCGGCGCGGGTTACAACTTTGGTCTCGGCACACTGCCCGCGCTTTGTGCCGGCTACCTTTCCAACAACACCGCCAACGCCTCCGTTGATCTGGTGCTGACCAGCGGACCTTCGGTTGAGACCTGGACCGGCGCGGTCAACAACGATTGGGACACGACCACGGCCAACTGGCTGGCGGGCGGAAACCCCGGCGCTTATGCCGATGGCAACACGGTGCAGTTCCTGGACGGCGCGAGTACCGGCACGGTCAACCTGACCACGCCGCTTCTGCCCAACGGCGTCACCGTCAGCAACACCGCGCTCAATTACACCTTCACCGGCAGCGGCAGCATCAGCGGCCCCACCGCGCTGCTCAAACAGGGTTCCGGCGCGCTGTTGATTGACAACAGCGGAAGCAACGATTTCAGCGGCGGCGTCACCATCGCCGCCGGCACCCTCCAGGTCGGCAACAACGATACCGCCGGCAATCTGCCGGCCGGGGCTGTGACCGACAACGGCGCATTGGCTTTCAACCGCACCGACAGCGTCACCGTGGGCAACGCCGTTTCCGGGTCCGGTTCGCTGACCCAGGCCGGGGCCGCCGGAACACTCCTGTTGAATGGAGCCAATACTTTCGCCGGGCCGGTGCTCGTCACCAATGGCAGCACGCTCAAGCTGGGCGGCAGTTCCGCCCTCGGCTCGGGCAGCGCCAGCCTGACCGTCGCCAACGGCTCGACGCTGGACGCGAATGGCTACACCGCCTCCAAGACCGTCATCCTGTCCGGCTCGGGCGTGGGTGGCAACGGCGCGATCGTCAACAGCGGCGGCCCGATTTACGACAACCCCGGCCCCGGCCTGGCCACCAACCTCATCCTGGCCGGCGACGCCACTTTCAGTTTCCCGACCCGGACGGACCTGGGTTCGGCCAGCGGCGGCAGCGTTCTGACAGCCGACGGCCCCCACAACCTGACGCTGAACGGTTCGGGTTATTTCGAGTGGCGCAACCTGTCGGTCCTGCCGCCCCTGGCCGGCATCACCGTCGGCGCCGGGACCCTCGGCGTCACCGGCTCGACCACCTTTGGCGATCCCAACGCCGCGCTGACGCTCAACGGCGCCAGTGGCGCGGCTTTGCAGCTTTACGGCCCGGGCGTCTTCGTCAACAAACAGGTGGACTTCCAGAATGGCGCCACCATCTACAACAGTTCCGGCGCCAACACCATGAACGGCGCCATGACCCTGGAATCGGGCTACTGCACCTTCAACGTCGGCAACAACACTTCGCTGTCCCTGAGCAACGTCTTGAGCGGTCCCGGTGTATTTTACCTGACCGGCGGCACGGGGACGACCGTGCTCTGGGGCAACAGTCCGTCCTTCACGGGCGGCGTGCAATTGTATAACGGCCAACTGGTGCTCAACGGCCTCATCGGGTCGGGCATCACCAGCCAGCCCGGCACAACTGTTTCCGGCTCCGGCACCGCCAACGGTTTGGTGGACGTGTCCGGTGAACTCCTGCCCGGCGGCGAGGGCGCGGCGGGAACCTTCACCGCCGGCGTCGGGTTGACCCTTGAAAGCTCCGCCACGTTGACCATGGACCTGTCCTCGACCGCCGGCGTCGGCGGGGGAACCAACGACCTCCTGGCTGTCACCGGGGATCTGACCGTGAACGGCAACAACATCGTCATCAACCCCATCAAAGGCTCCCTGGCCGACGGCACCTACACGCTGTTCACTTACACCGGCAATCTCAACGGCGCGTTCGGCGCGGCGGCCACCGCCGGGCCGTCCCGGTACACGTTCACCCTGGACACCGGCACCCCGCATCAAGTCAACCTGGTCGTCGCCGGCCAGCCGGATTTGTTGGAATGGAACAACGGCGCCAACAACGGCCAGTGGGATGTCGCCGGCTCCCTTAACTGGTCAAACCTCACCACGCACACCCAGGATCAGTTTTTGATTCCCGATACCGTGCTGCTGGATGATTCCATCCTGACGGCGGCCAATCCGACGACGAGCATCACCATTCCCGCGGGCCAGGTCGTCGTCCCGAACGTCCTGACCAACGATTCCACCACCAACTACACCATCGGCGGCGCGGGCAAAATCAGCGGCGGCGCCAGCCTCGTCAAACTGGGCAGCAGCACGCTGACCCTCAGCACCACCAACGATTTCACCGGAAACGTCACCATCGGCGCCGGCGCCGTGCAGATCAACGGCGTCCTGAAACCCACCGCGTCTCCGGTGGGAACGACCAACGGGACTTTGATCGTCGCCAACGGCGCCTCGCTGATCGTCAATTTGCAGGGGAGCTACCCGGCCGGCGACATCGGCTTCGGCGCCAAACCCATCGTGGTTTCCGGCGCCGGCGTCAACGGCAAGGGCGCCATTCAAAACATCGGCAACGCCATTTACAACGATTCCAGCACCCTCGCCGGACTGGGGCAGGACGTCACGCTGGCCGGAGACACCACGCTGGGCGGTGCCGCGCGGTGGGACTGGGGCTACCCCGGCCTGGGCGCCACCTTGAGCACCGGCGGCAGCAACTTCAATTTC
>JAGWMQ010000176.1 GCA_028873125.1 Verrucomicrobiota bacterium
AAACGGCCGGCGGTGAAACAGCGTGGCGCCGAGGAATTCCTCGAGCTGGGCGATCTGCGAACTGACCGCCGGCTGCTGGATGCCGTAGGGGATGTGATGCACCGCCGGCATGATGCCGCCGTGCCGGGCCACGTAATAGAACAACTCCAGATGATGGATGTTCATTGATTTTGGCGATGCAGCCGCCAGTTTTATCAATTCACACCCCCAAGGCAAGCGGGGTTATCATTGCGCAATGATGGCCAGTCGCGGCAAGCAAGGCATCCGTCTGAAGCGGCCCGGATTCAATGAAAAAGCCGTCCGGCGGCGCTTATGTTCATCACAAGCCCGCTTGATACCTGTCTGCCGAGGGGTTGAATTCCCAGGCGACACAGCAGAGAATGTCAATAAGCGGGCCAAATTCAAAACAAGGTACCTTTAAGCTCATGAAAAGACACGGGGACAACAGGTCTGTTTTTTCCAACGGGACAACCGGCCCTCTTCCAGCCGTGGTTCCCAGGCGTTTTGTGGGGATTGATGTCGGCGCGGAAACCGTAAAGCTGGCCGAATTGCTGAGGGAAGGCAACGGTCTTCGTCTCGGGCGCGCTGAAATTCTGGAGCACGGCAAGAATCCCGGGCCGGTCCTGACGGAGGCCTTGCGCCAGTGGAATTGGGCCGGCGTGGAGGGCGCGGCGGTGAGCGGGCGGTTTTCGCCTCAAATCAATCTGCCCCGCATTCCCGTCAAGCAGGCGCAACTGCGCGGTTATCAATTTTTGTTTGGCGACCAGCCGGCCACCGTCGTCAACATCGGCAGCCACGGGTTCACGGTGCTGGAGTTGCGCGAAAACGGGCTGACGTCGTTCCGCGAAAACAGCCGCTGCTCGCAGGGCACCGGCAATTTCCTCCGGCAACTGGTCGAGCGATTCTCGCTGACCGTCGAGGAGGCCAGCGCCCTGTGCGCCGACGTGCCCAACCCCGCCCCCCTTTCCGGGCGCTGCCCGGTGATTCTCAAGACCGACATGACGCACCTGGCCAACAAGGGCGAGGACCGGGCCCGCATCCTGGCCGGCCTGTTCGATGCCGTCTGCGAAAATGTGCTGGTGCTGGTCAAACCCGGGACCAGCCCGGCGCACGTGCTGCTCACCGGCGGCGTCAGCCGTTCCCCGCGGGTCCGCCGCGTCTTTGGCGAATTGCTGGCCCGGCAAGACATGAGCCTGATCCTTGCCGACGAGAAACGGTTGCTTTGCCTGGAAGCCATCGGCTGCGCGCTGATCGCGTCGGAAGCGCAGGTTGAAAACACAAATGGCCGGCAGGTCTTGGAGTGCGGCGGCAAGCGAAGCGCGACGCCGCTTTTGAATGCTGCGATTCAACAAGACGATCCGCAAACCCAGTCCCAAAGCGGTGTCATGGCCACCGCACTCCAAGACGCTGGCGCGTCAACCGAAGTCCCGGCCGTTTTCAAACGTGCTCGTTTGCCGTCACTCGAAGGGTTGTTGCTCCCGCCGCGCGAGTTGAAACTGGAACGCCTTCCCGCGCTGGCCGGGGCGCTGGACAAGGTCCGGCGGATGCCGGCGCAGCCCTGGGCGCAGATCAACGGCGAATTCCGCCGGCTGGTCGTGGGCTTCGATATTGGCTCCACCGGCTCGAAACTGGTGGCGATGGACGTGGCGACCCGTGAAACCGTCTGGGACGGCTACCGGCAGACTCTCGGGGATCCGGTGGGCGCCGCGCAGGATTTGTTCCGCCGCTTCTCAGAAAGCCCCGCCGCAAAACATCCGGTCGTCGCCTTCGGCGCGACAGGCAGCGGGCGCGAAATCACCGGGTCGCTGCTGACCTCCTGCTACGGCAAGGAGGCCGTGTTCATCGTCAACGAAATCGTCGCTCACGCCACCGGCGCGCTGCATTACGACCCGCGCGTGGACACGATTTTTGAAATCGGCGGCCAGGATGCCAAATACATCCGGCTGGCGGAAGGCCGCATCATTGACTGCGCCATGAACGAGGCCTGCAGCGCCGGCACCGGCTCCTTCATCGAGGAGCAGGGCCGCAAGTTCAACGGCACCGGCGACGTGCGCCAGCTCGGCCGGGCGGCAATGGCGGCGCCGTGCGGAGTGTCGCTGGGGCAGCATTGCTCGGTGTTCATGGCCGAGGTGATTGACGAAGCGGTGGCCGCCGGCATCGAGCAGCCGGCCATCATCTCCGGCCTCTACGATTCCATCATCAAGAATTACCTGAACCGCGTGAAGGGAAACCGCTCCGTGGGCAAGGTGATTTTCTGCCAGGGCATGCCGTTCGCGGCGGACGCGCTCGCGGCGGCGGTCGCCCGCCAGACCGGGAGCCAGGTCATCGTGCCGCCCAATCCCGGCACCGTGGGCGCGCTGGGCATCGCGCTGCTGGCGGCCCGCGAGCCGGACGCGGTCCGGCTCGAGCCGCTCGATCTGGCGCGGTTTCTTGGCGCGAAGGTGGAACAGAAGGACACGTTCGTCTGCGGCTCGAATCGCGGCTGCGGCGGCGCGGGCAACCGGTGCCGCATCGAGCGCCTCCGAACCCTCCTCAACTGCCAGCGCTCGAACTTCACCTGGGGCGGCGGCTGCTCGCTGCATGACAAGGGGACGCGGAAGAGAAAACTGCCCGATCTGGCGCCCGACCCGTTCCGTGAGCGCGAGGAGCTGGTGCAAAAACTGACCGCGCCATTCGTGGCGCAGGCATCCTTGCCCATCAGTTCAAGGGGCGTCTCCGCCCCGTGTCCGCCTGCGTCAGAGGGAGACAGGCGGCAAGATGCCGCCCCGACCGGCAGGCTGGAAGCCTGCCCCGCGCCGCGCGGCCAGTCGCAAATCGCCTTGAGCGACGAATTCATGCTCAAGGGATTGTTCCCTTTTTTCGCCGCGTTTTTCCACCACGCCGGTTTCGATCTGGCAATCCTCACCGGCGCGGGACCGGATTTGCTCAAGCGCGGCATCCAGTTGGCGAACGCGCCCTTCTGTGCGCCGGCGCAGCTTTATCATGGCGTCGCGGAGCGGCTGGCCGCCAGCGGGGCGGATTGGCTGTTCGTGCCGATGTTGCGGAGCGTGCCGCGCGCCGGCGGCCAACGCTGGTCGGCCGTTTGTCCGATCGCGCAAGGCAGCCCGAAATTGTTGTCGTGTGTGCTCCACCGCGACGCGGCGGCGGACGTCGCGCCCGGCGGAAAAGGCGCGGACGTTCCGGGGCGCGTTGGATTGTCAGGCGGCGGTGCGGGCGGCAAGAGGCCGCCCTCCGCGGCAGGCGAAGACGCCCGCCGCCAGGTTCCGCGCCTCCTCTCGCCCATCATTGATATCGCCGGCGGCAATCTCGAATCCCAGGAGTTTCTGGCAAGCTGCGAGCGCCTCGGGAAGGAATTGAAATTGAGCAGCCGCCGCTGGCGCGACGCGTGGCGCGCGGGCGTGGCGGTGCAACAACAATTCGACGCCGGCTGCCTGGAGATTGGCCGGCGCGCGCTGGAATTTTGCCGCGTCCAAAACATCACGCCGGTGGTCGTGCTCGGCCGGGCCTACACGATTTACAACAAGGTCCTGAACTCGAACGTCCCGGCCATCCTGCGCGAGCAGGGCGCGATTGGCATTCCGGTGGAGTGTTATCCGGTGGACGCGGACACGCCGGTGTTCGCGGACATGTTTTGGGGTTACGGCCAAAACATACTGCGCGCGGCCCATCAAGTGCGCCGCGCGCCGGGCGTCTATGCGCTCTATTGCAGCAATTACGCCTGCGGACCGGACAGCTTCAATCTCCATTTTGCCGCCTACGTGATGGAAGGCAAGCCGTTCGCCGTCATCGAGACGGACGGCCACTCCGGCGACGCCGGCACCCGGACGCGTGTGGAGGCGTTTCTGCATTGCGTCGAGGAGGACCGGCGGGGACCGCAGCGGGCGGCGGTCTTGAATCATTTTGAGAAAGTGCAGTTCAGCGGCCTGTGTCTGCGCGACCTGCAACGCCGCAACGGCTCCGGCGAACGGCTGCTCGTCCCCTACATCGGCCCGGCCTCCGAGACGGTCGCGGCGGTGATGCGGGGACTGGGGCTGGCGGCGGAAAGTCTGCCTGCCCCGGACGCGGAATCCTTGAAACTCGGCCGGCGTTACACCTCCGGCAAGGAATGCCTGCCGATGCCGCTGACGCTCGGCTCGTTGCTGCAACGGATGGAACGGGCGAATGACGGCGAGCGGTTTGCGTATCTTATGCCGAGCACCAGCGGACCGTGCCGCTTCGGCGCTTACAATCTCCTGAACCGCATCGTGCTGGAACGGCTCGGCTGGGGCGACCGCCTGCGCATCTGGTCGCCGAAAGACTCGGGTTACTTCGACCAGATGCCGCCGGCAACGGAGATGCTGATCCTCGCCGGCATCGCGGCCAGTGACCTGTTGTTGCAGGCGAAGCTGGACGTGCGTCCGGCGGAGCGGGTGTCCGGTCAGACCGAAGACGTCTGCCGGCGTTATCGTGACGAACTGCTCGCGCGGCTGGAGTCCGCCGCGCACGGCGATCTCGCCCTGGGCCCGGGGTTGTGGCAGGTGGTCGGCGGGCGGCTGTTTGGCGTGCGCGAGTTGCTGGAGCGGGCCGGCGCGGAGTTCGCGGCCCTGCGCGGCCCGGCTGAATTGCCGCTCGTCGAACTGGCGGGCGAGATTTACGTGCGGGCCGTGGAGTTCAGCAACGATTTCCTGATTGAAAAACTTGAAGCGCGCGGCCTGCGCGTGCATCTGGCGCCGAAGACGGAATGGCTTGGTTACTGCGGCCACCTCCAGCGGCAGGACCCGGACCGCAACCGCTTCGCCGATGGCTTCAGCGAACTGGCGCGGCGCCGGATTGAAAGGGTCGCGTTCGCCGCCATTGCGCCGCGTCTGGGCTGGGCGCCACCGCCTTCCACGGCACAGGCCCTGGCCGCCGCCGGGCCGTATGTCAGCGAGGCGCTGGCCGGCGAGGCGGTGCTGACCGTGGGCGCGCCGCTGCACGAATGGCTTCACGGTCAGATTGAAGCCGCCGTGAATGTCGGTCCGCTGGAATGCATGCCCACGAAGATTGCCGAGGCGCAGTTCCAGCCTATCGCCGAGCGCGAAGGAATGCTGAGTCTGACGTTGTCATTC
>JAGWMQ010000177.1 GCA_028873125.1 Verrucomicrobiota bacterium
TGCGGCAAACGCTCCAGGACATCATCAAGCTTTACCGCCACCACCTGTGGATGGAGGATGCGATGGTGTTTCCGATGGCGGAAAGGCTTATCTCCGAGGACGACAACCGGGAACTGATGATCAAATTCAGCGATCTGGATCGCACCATCGGCCCGGAGGTGGTTGCACGGTTGGAGCAATTTGCCAACAGCCTTTCCTTGCAGGCCGGAACGGTGGCCGCTGGATGAATCCAAGCTGTGAGTAAAGAAATCAAACCAAGAAGAAAGGACGTAATTATGTCACAAGATAAAAATTCAGCCGGCACTAGATTTGAACCAGCCCAGCCAATCCAGCTTGCCACCTTGGTGGATTATCAAAATGGTTCCGTTGTCAGCCGCGAAATCCTCAAAGGTGCGACCGGCAAAGTAGCGTTGTTCGCCTTCGACGAAGGCGAGGCGTTGAGCGAGCACACGTCGCCTTTCAACGCGCTTGTGCAAATTATGGAAGGAGAGGCCGAGATCACCATCTCCGGCCAGCCGCATCGCGTCACCGCCGGCGAATTGATCCTGATGCCGGCCCATCAGCCGCACGCGCTGACTGCGGTCAAGCGATTCAAGATGGTTCTGACCATGATCCGTTCCTGAACGGAAACTTTTTGAAGAAAGGATGCACTTATGAAAATACGAAATCAAAATTCCCAATTATCTGACAGCCGCCGAGCCAATCGTCGCCGGCCAATCCGTTCCGCGCTGTGCTCCTGCACTGAAGCGCGCATGCAACGAAATGGAGCCGTCGCCGACAAGGCAGATCAATTAGACCAACTGCCGGAGTTCAAGATTCCAGAGCCATTGCGAGTGGATCAAAATGAACTGTGCCGGGCGCTTGAACACGCGGCTTTTGCCGGCGGCAAAACCGGGGCCGCCGCCCGCAAGCTGCTGAAGGTCCTGCAACCGCACTTGTTAAAAGAAGAAACCGATTTGCTGCAAATCTTGGGACTGTTGATGCCGCTTTCCCGGGGGCAAATCACGCCGGCGATGCGGCAGATTTCCACCCGGACGGAGCATTTGAAGGCGCGGATGTTTGAAATCGTCCGGGAACATGCGGAAATCATTGAAGCCGCGCATAAACTCCTGCATGCAGCGCGCGCCGAACGGAAACTGGCGCTGGCGACCTTCACCGAGCACCTCATGCTCCGGGCGTGGACCGATGAGGTGGTTTTTTATCCTACCGCGATTTTGATCGGCGAGTATTTGAAACTTCGATTTCAGGAAGACGCCAAGCCGGTTGAGGTTTAACCCGATAGCAGCCGGAAAATCCTTCAGATCGGTTTCTGACAAGGCAGAAGCCGTGACGCTTGATTGAGCAGGTTCGCGAGACGTTGTCTTGATTGCGCAGATAATTCGCTGGCATTACAATAATTAGCAACATGGCTAATAAACCGGCAACACCCAGCCACTTGAGTCTGGCCTATCTGGAGGGATTATACGCGGACTATCTGCGCGATCCTGAATCGGCTCCACCGGAGTGGCGGCGTTATTTCGCCGGTCTGATCAACGGCGACGCGGCGGAGAGAACACCGGCGCTCGGACCGTCGTTTCACGTTTACAGCGTTTTCAATCCGCCGGCAGCCCGGCGCGGCGACCTGGCGCCCCGCGAAGAATCCGGTGTGGCCGGACAGCAAGAACGTGTGGACGCGCTGATCCGCAGCTACCGCACGCGCGGCCACATCATCGCGCAGGTGGATCCGCTGCGGCAGCCCAAAGCTTCGCCGCCCGAACTCGATCCGGCCTATCACGGTCTCACCGATGCAGATTTGGACCGGTCGTTCGCCTGCGCAACGATGGAGCCGGATCGGCTGCTGCCGTTGCGCGAAATCATCGAGGGGCTGCGCAACACCTATTGCCGCTCCATCGGCGTGCAGTTCATGCACATTGACGATTACGGGACGCGACTTTGGTTGCAGGCACACATGGAGCACACGCAAAATCACCTGGCACTGAATCGCGACGAACAACTTCGCATTCTTACGCGGCTGACCGACGCGGTGGTGTTCGAGGAATTTATCCGCAAAAAATTCATTGGCGCGAAAAGTTTCTCGCTGGAAGGTTGCGAAAGCCTGATTCCACTCCTCGACTTGGCAATTGAACGCGCCGGCGAACAAGGCGTGACCGATATCGTGTTCGGCATGGCCCATCGCGGCCGGCTCAACGTGCTGGCTAACATCATCGGGAAAAATCCGCGCGAAATTTTCCGCGAGTTTGAGGATGCCGACACCAAATCTCGAAACGGCGGCGGTGACGTAAAATATCACCTCGGTTACAGTAACGACTGGACTACTGCCACCGGCAAGAAAGTGCATCTGTCGCTCTGCTTCAATCCAAGCCATCTCGAATTTGTGAATCCGGTCGCCACCGGCCGCGTTCGCGCCCGGCAGGATTATGCCGGTGACGCGGAGCGGACACGGAGCCTGGCGTTGTTGATTCATGGCGACGCGGCGTTCATCGGCGAAGGCGTGGTGCAGGAAACGCTCAATTTGAGCCGCGTGCCTGGCTACACCGTCGGCGGCACGCTGCACGTCATTGTCAACAACCAGATTGGCTTTACCACGCCGCCCAGCGAAGGCCGCTCGACGATGTATGCCACCAGCGTCGCGAAAATGCTGCCGGCGCCGATTTTCCACGTCAACGGCGAGGACCCCGAAGCCGCCGCGCAATGTGTGCTGCTGGCGCTGGAGTTCCGCGCGAAGTTCAAACTCGACGTGGTGATTGACATGTATGGTTACCGTCGGCTTGGCCACAACGAGAGCGACGAGCCGGCGTTCACGCAGCCGGTGTTGTATCGGCGCATCGCCGAGCGCAAGCCGGTGCGCGAAGGGTATCTGGAGCATTTGCTGAAACTCGGCGAAGTCACCCGCGCCGAGGCGGACGAGATTGCCGAGCGCCGTCACGAGTTGCTGGAAAAAAACCTGGCCGAAGCCCGCAGCGAGCCGGGCACGAAACTGAAAGTCGTGCGCTCGCCCAAATGGAAGAATTATTTCGGCGGCCCGGAGCCGGCGGAGGAAACGGCCACCGGCGTTGAAAAACAAAAACTGGCGGCCCTGCTCGACGCGCAAACCCGGTTGCCCGCCGATTTTCATCCGCATCCAAAAATTCAACGCGGGCTGGAAGTCCGCCGCAAAATGGCGCAAGGCGGGCACGCGCTCGACTGGGCGGCAGCCGAGTCGCTGGCTTTTGCCACGTTGGCAACCGAAGGTGTGCGGGTGCGGTTGAGCGGTGAGGACAGCGGCCGCGGCACATTCAGTCATCGGCACGCGGTGTTCCATGATTGTGAAGACGGCCATCTTTATACACCGCTGCAACACGTCGCGCCGGACCAGGCGCCAGTGGACATCTGGAATAGCCCGTTGTCCGAAACCGGCGTGCTCGGGTTTGAATACGGTTACAGCCTCGATTGCCCGAATGGTCTGATTTTGTGGGAGGCGCAGTTTGGCGATTTCGTCAACGCGGCGCAGGTGATTGTGGACCAATTCATCGTCAGCGCGGAAAAGAAGTGGGGCCACTTGAGCGGGCTGGTGTTGCTGCTGCCGCACGGGTTGGAAGGGATGGGTCCCGAACATTCCAGCGCGCGGCCGGAGCGGTTTCTCCGGCAGGCCGCCGAGGACAACATCCAGGTCGTCTATCCTACCACTCCCGCGCAATATTTCCATCTGCTGCGGCGGCAGGCAGTGCGCCCCTGGCGCAAGCCGCTGGTGGTGATGACACCCAAAAGTCTGCTGCGCCATCCGAAATCAGTTTCCACCTTGGACGAACTGGCCACCGGACATTTTCAGCGAATTATCCCCGATGAAGCGCCGGATGCGGCGGCATCCAAAATCAAACGCGTGCTTCTGTGCAGCGGCAAAATTTATTTCGAACTGGCGGAGCAGCGGGAAAAATTAAAACGCGACGACGTCGCCATCCTGCGGGTTGAACAATTGTATCCACTGCCGGACAAACTGGTGCAATCGGCGCTGGCCAAATATCGCGACGGCACGCCGGTGTTCTGGGTTCAGGAAGAGCCGGAAAATATGGGGGGGTGGTATGACTTTCGCGTGCGATTCGGTTACAAACTGTTCGGTCGCTGGCCATTCGTCGGCGTTTCGCGGCCCGCTTCCGCCAGTCCGGCAGGCGGTTCGGCGCACGCACACAAATGGGAACAGGCACGCCTCATCGAACAAGCCTTAGGAGAAAAACTATGACCATTGAATTAAAAGTGCCCGCCGTTGGCGAATCCATCACGGAAGTGGAAATCGGCGACTGGTTGAAAGCCGAAGGCGCCGCCGTCGCGAAGGACGAATCTGTGGCAGTCATTGAGACAGAAAAAGCCACCGTCGAACTGCCCGCGCCCGCTGCCGGCAAATTGGCCAAGGTTTTGAAGAAAACCGGCGAGACTGCCAAGGTGGGCGAAACCATCGGCCTCCTCGAAGCTGGGAAGATTGAACCGGTTGCTGACGCGAAACCGGCTCCGGCAGCGCAATCTGAAAAGCTTGTCGCCGCGCGGACGCGTGCCACGCCGTTGGCTGAAAAGGTCCTGGCCGAACACGGCCTGCACGCCGATGAAGTGCCCGCCACCGGCCCAGGCGGACGCGTGTCGAAGGACGATGTGTTGCGCCATGTCGAACATCTTCCAAAACAAGAAACCGCCGCCCCATCGGCTCCGGCCATCGGCAAAGACAACATCACTCCCGCCACGCCCGCACCGGCTGCAAAACCGGGAATGCCCGCGCGCGAAGAACAGATTGTTCGGATGAGTTTGCTGCGGCGCACCATCGCCAAGCGGTTGGTGGAAGCGCAGCACACGGCAGCGTTGCTCACGACGTTCAACGAGGTGGACATGTCCGCCGTCATCGCATTGCGCCAGCAATATCAGGAGGCATTTCAGAAAAAATACGGCGTCAAATTGGGGTTCATGTCGTTTTTCGTCAAAGCGGTGATTGATGGATTGAAACAGATCCCGCAGTTGAACGCCGAAATCCGCGACACGGACATCGTGTATCGCAATTACCATGACATCGGCATGGCGGTCAGCACCGAGCGCGGCCTCGTCGTGCCGGTGTTGCGCGAGGCA
>JAGWMQ010000038.1 GCA_028873125.1 Verrucomicrobiota bacterium
ACAAAAATCCAAAGTTTACGGGCAAAATCTTAATTGACGGTTAATTGACTGGAAACCCATTTTGACCATGCCGCGCCCCGATTCCGACAAATACGAACTGACCGACGCCGAAAAGCGCGACCTGACGAAACTCATCAAGGATGGCAAGCCGCTGCCGGAGAAATATACCGGTTCATTCTGTTCGAGGACAAGCGCGAGGTCGAATTGGTCTGGAATGGCAAAACCCGCGAAGTCTGCACTACGATTCTCCCGTTTCAAACGCTCGAACACATTGACGAGCCGCGCAAGGAAAAGCACGCCGACGAGAAATTCGCCTTCGACACGCGCGGGCGGCAGATCAAGGGCTGGACCAACAAGCTCATCTGGGGCGACAACAAGCTGATTCTCGCCTCGCTCATCTCCCTCATCAGGGTGCTGGATGCAAAGGGGGACAGACGTTGCCGCGAGGTCACACGAAAATACGGGCGGGTTGAGGACTACGAGAGCAGGGCAGCCACCTTGCCGCCGAAAGTTGTGGCCTGAAAATAAAACGGCGGTTGAGTCTTTGCCGGCTCAACCGCCTTATTTTGGGGACTGCCGCCGTCCCCAAACCCCGCGCCAGTGGCATGGCCTCTGGACTCTATCATCCGCTCGCACTGGCCGGATCGCTGACGCGGGCCTTTCCTTCAGGCGGAAAGGATAATGGTTGAGCTGGTGGCGGCACCGCAAGGCGCTGGCGGGCGTTCTTCTTCTGCCAATGCTGGTAAATGGTGGCCGACACACGCACCAGCCAGCTTCGGTCCTTGACGGCTTCCAGCAAATCCGCCGTAGTAAAGAACTTGATGCCGTTCGCCGGCGGATTGCCCAAAGGCCTGAGAGACTGTCTTAAAATTCATTATGGTTGAGAAATCAGGCCAATCTGCGGAGTTGAATTCGGATCATGGCGACCTAGACGAACGCTTCGGCGCTGGTGATCGTGGTTTCGTAGTCACGAACCAATCGGCGGTGATGCAGCAACCAGCCGAAGGTGCGCTCGACCACCCAGCGACGCGGCAACACTTTAAACCCGCGCACATCGTCCGAGCGTTTGACCACCTCGACGTTCAGTTTGGGACGGTGAGTTTTAACCCAACTGGCAAACTCCGCGCCCGTATAGCCACCATCGACCCACAAGCGGCGGAGCCAAGTAAACCACGCCAACACCCGGAGCAAAACCGACTTGGCTCCGTCGCGTTCGGTGGTGCTGGCTGGCGTGACCGCCACCCCGAGAACCAAACCCAAAGTATCCACCAGCGAATGACGTTTGCGGCCTTTAATGCGTTTGCCCGCATCGTAGCCTACCTCGCCGCCATGACCGGCCGACTTGACGCTTTGACTGTCCAAGATCGCGGCCGTGGGTTGGCCGCGTTTGCCTTGAGCCTTTCGAATCAAGATCCGCAAGGCATCATTGAGGGCCGCCCACAAATTCGTGCGCTTCCAGCGCCGGAAGATACCATAAACGGTCTGCCACGGTGGAAAACCCGCGGGCAGATACCGCCAAGGGATGCCTCCTTTGACGACATAGAAGATGCCGTCAATAACTTGACGCAGGTCCGTGGGGGGACGGCCTGGTTTGGCGGGTTGAGGCAACATCGGTTTGAGGTATTCCCATTGGGCGTCGGTCAGACTGGATCCGTATTTGGCGTTTTTCATCGCCTCAACGGAGGCTTCGCCTAAAAAGGACCAATCCAAGCCAACGCCAATGTCAACAACTTATTCATTTTCTTGCGCTTTTTGCTAACCAATCCAATCAAATCCAAACGAAAACAAACGCGTTTTTGAATTTTAAAACAGTCTCTGAGCAACCGCGCCGCCACCAGCGCCGGCATGTCATGCGGCTGGCAGTTGAGCACCCAGGCCGCCTGTTCCGCTGTCAGGCGGGCCGGCAACTGCCGCAACGTCAAAAACCGATGTTGATTCTCATTCATCTTCATTCCACCCCGTGCATCCGGCCAAACGGCTCTTACATTTTGGCATAGGTATTCTACAAGCTTTCCCGGCCGGCACGCCCCACCCGCCGCGCTCCGCGCGGCGGGTGGGGACGTCGCCTTGCCGGGTCCCATCCATTTCTCACACGCCGCAATCGCTCCGGCGTTTTTGGTCGTCATCCGTTGGCGGATTGTAGGCGCCGTGTTTTTCAGCCACCGCAGGGGACAAGCCCCCGTAAACCAGCAGCCTCACAGCACCATGGCCGCAGACGAAAAGGCAGTTTTATCTCAAATGCTACTCGCGCTAGGAACCACCGGGTTAAACCCCGGCGCTTTCGCAATGGTTGGCGCGATGATGACGGCTTTCTTGGCATAGGCGCGATGAATCGCCTTGCTGTTGTGCCCCAGTGCGGCCTGCGCGAAGCGTTCCGGCATCCCGACAACTTTTGCACGTTCCGCCCAAGCGTAGCGATAACAATGCAAGGTTATGCCAAACACGCCTGCTTTGTGACAGCGACGGCGAAACCGGCTGGCCCGGTCATTGGCGGTGAATTGGGTCAACTTCGTGAATAAGACGCCGGTCGTCGGCAACTGCTGCAACACCTTTTCCAGCGCCCGGCTGATGGTGAACTGCGCCAGCCAGCCGGTCTTTGGCCGGAAGTAGGAAATCGTCCGGGTTCGCCAGTCAACGTCCTCCGCCGTGAAGTTCGCCGCATCGCTCTGCGCCGCGCCCGTTTCCCAAAGCAGTTCCAGAAACAGTTTCCATTCGGTTTTCTTCTCGCGGGCAAGGACGCTTTCGTGTTCGTCCCGGGTGATGCCGCGCCGGTCTTTGGGTTGGTATTTGGGCCAGTGATACGGTGCGATAATCGGGATGGCAATCCAGCCCAAGCTCAAGGCGAAGTTGTGCAACCGTTTCAGGAAACAAACGATGGACACTTTGCCGTCTTTGAACACGGCAAAGAAATCGTCGGCGGTGGATTCCAGCAGCTTCTTATGGCGCAAGCCGTCAAAGGCCGTGGACTGGAACACGCTGGCGTAACGCTCGCGGCTGCTGTCCTTGCCGCGTGATTGCAAATGCTCCATGACCGTCTGCCAGGTGCGTTCCACAAAGGCGGGGTCACTGGCAGTCAGGTAGGCGCGGGCATCTGTGTCTAAAAAAATTTGTTGTCATATATCCCAAAAACCCGGGTGCCCGGCCCTTGACCCGGCGTGGTCTTTGCTGCCCCCGCCCTCCGCCCGCGCGAGTCTGGTTCGGGGAGCGCGACCGTCCCGGTTGCTGTTTTCGGCGTCGCGCCGAAAACCTCCCCGCAAACTAAATGGTTCAACGCATCATCCGGGCGCGACGCCAGAACGTGCAGGCAAGACGCCCGCGCTTCCCCCCCGCCCGTTTTGGAGTGCGCGGACACATCCGCGCTTTTGGTTCGGCGCGACCTGTCGCGTCAAGGACGGCCGTGCCATGCCAACGCACAGCACAGCGCCGTTGGCGCGACATTTTCGTAGAACCACAACCCAAAACCAAATCCCGTCCCGTCGGGGCGGCCTATTCGGAAGATTTTGCTCCTGACGGAGCTTGATCCATTTTGCGTGGCCGTTTCTACAACGACGCCAGCCCTGCGGGCTTGAGAAAATCTGCGTTTCATCTGTGGCTAAAACTTTGAAGTGTTGAAGCTTTGGCTCATTGGGTTCCGCTTCAACACTGCAACGCTTTGACGCATCACCTTATCCAAAAATCTCGGCGAAGAACAGCTTCATCGCCTCCCACGACCGTCTGTCGGCGCGCTCGTGGTAGGCCGCGCCCTGCAAGGCTTTGCCGTCCATGCCCCAGTCGGTGAAGCTGTGGACGGCACCGCCGTAAAAAACCAGTTGCCAGTCCACCTTCGCGGCGCGCATCTCGTTCTGGAACGCGGCGAGGTCCTCGGGCTTCTGGAAGGGGTCGTCCGCGCCGGCCAGGACCAGCACCTTGCACCGGATGTTCCTGCCGTCCGCCGGGTTCGGCGAATCCAGCCCGCCATGGAAGCTCACCACGCCCGCCAGATCCGCGCCGCTGCGGGCCAGTTCCAGGACGGTCGTGCCGCCGAAACAATAGCCGATGGCGGCGAGGCGCCGCGGGTCGGCCAGCGGCTGGCGGCGCAGCGCATCCAGACCGGCGTTGACCCGCGCACGCAACAGTTGCCGGTCGCCGCTTCGGTATTTTCCCGCTTGCGCGGCGGCCTCGGCCGTGGTTTGGGGACGGACGCCTTTGCCGTAAATGTCCGCGCAAAATGCGACGCAGCCCAGTTGCGCGAGCATCTGCGCGCGTTTCCGTTCGTAATCGCTCACGCCCTGCCATTGATGCACGACCAGGACGCCGGGCCGTTTGCCTTGAACGGAATCGTCCCAGACAACATGGCCTTCAAGTGTGGCGCCGCCTTGCTGGTAATCAATCGTTTCGGTGTACACCGCTGCCGGCATAGTCATGTTCCCAACTTAAAATAAAAACCGCGCGAAGCAACCTGTTAAAAGCCGGCGAGAACCGGCGGAACAGGATTTCGTGAAGGATTTGGGGCCGGCGCGCTGCAAACGACGGAAAAGGCCGTCGAATCGAAACTGGTCCGCATCCGCAAGAAATTGAAAGACGCCGTCTTGACCGAATTAAAAAATGAAAATCGTTCGACATTTTCAACTGAATGAGAACCGGCTTGTCCGGCTGCGCCGCCGCTGGCGCGCCAGCGTCTTGGACTGCGGCGGCAGGCGAAGCGCGACGCCGCTTTCAACGGGAGGAATTTGTTCAAGGGCGGGACGTCTTGCCGGTCTCGAGAAGCGGCGTCACCGCCGCCTCAGTCCAAGACGGCGAGCGAGTCATGGCAACCGCAACGAAAGAAATCGCCTCTGCCGCCAACTCTTTCAAGATTTCTGAAGGAGCAAAATGAACGACGGCGCTGAACATCTGCTCGACGACGTTTTTGCCGAAAGCGCGCCCGCGGAATTGCGCGACGCGAAGTTCGGCGAAACGCTGCGCCGCGTTCGCCGCCGATTCCGGCAAGTGCGGCGCGCGGCGGCGGCGCTGGCCCTTCTGGGTCTGGTTGTGGTTTTGACCCGTCAACAATTCCAATCGCATTCAGTTTCGCCGCCCGTGGCCGAGGCGCAGGCCCGGAGTTGCACACTCGTCCGCACTCGTCCCTTGCCCGCCGCCGACATCGTAACCACGCGGCCGCCGGCCGCCGGGCAATTGGCCGGGGCGTCGGCGCCGGTGAAAATTGTCCAAACGACGGCGACCAGCGGCCGGTTCCGAGTGATCAACGACGAGGAATTGCTGGCCTTGCTCGGTTCGCATCCGGCGGCGCTGATTCGCACCGGGCCGCATTCGGAGGAATTGGTTTTCGCGAATCCCGCGGACGCCAAGGGATTTCCGCCGAATTGACTTTCAAATTCTTGCAACCGCAAAAGAACGCAAGGAAAGCAACAATTAAATCCGCTTTGCGCTCTCTGCGTTCTTTGGCGGCGATCAGCCCGGCGGCCATCGCATGTGGCGGCCGCCGAGAATGTGGCAGTGCAAATGCGGCACGGTTTCGCCGCCGTCCGGGCCGTTGTTGACGACCAGCCGGAACCCGGTCTTGTCCAGGCCCAGTTTCCGGGCGACCTCTGCGGCTTTGAGCAACACGTGACCGAGCAGCGCCTGATCGCCGGCTCGCGCCTCGGCGATGCGGGCGATCGGTTGCTTCGGAAAAATCAGGACGTGCACCGGCGCCTGTGGATGGATGTCGCGGATGGCCAGCACGAGGTCGTCCTCGTAAACAATCGTCGCCGGACTCTCTCGCGCGGCGATTTTCTGGAACAGAGTCTTGCTCATGGGGAAATTCAAGACACGAATTCCACAGATTTACACGAATTAAATTCGATCCGTTGCGATCCAGCGGGTCATTCGTGTGATTTCGCGGAGTTCGCGCCTGCAATTCATTCCACCACCAGCGCGCACTCTTTTTGCTCCGGCTCGGCGACCAGGCATCCGCGGAGGTAGCCGATGATTTGATCCTGGATGGCTTCGCAGCGCCGGCTCCAGCGCCGTGCGCCGGCCAGTTGCTTCACGCAGCCGCGCAAACCGTGAAAGCGCAGCAGACGCGGCGACCGGCGGAGTTGCGCGCGCAGCGCGTCGCGCAGGCGCGGAAAGAAAAACAACTCCAGACTGTCGCCGGCCTCGCGCGTCATCCGATCCAGATCGGCTTCGAGGATATCCGGCGGAGGCGGGGCGGACGTCGGACCGCCGCAGAGGGTGATGCCCAGACAGCGCAGCACCTTTTCCAAGGCGCCGGCGAATTCACCCACCGTGACGCTCTCGCGCGCCAGGTCCTCCTTGAAGTAATGGAAGACCGAGGCGGCGGCGTGGCGCAGAACGTCCGGGTCCAGCAGACCCGCATCGGCGCCGGTGACTTCGACGGAGATCATTTCCGCCAAGCAGGGCACGCATTCGCCGCTGGCCAGTTGAAACAACAGGCATTCCGATGAGAGGGCAATCATTTGGCCGCCTCCAGCTTTTTGACTTCGTGGACGAAATCCGTGGCTTCCTGAAACCGGCGATAGACGCTGGCGAACCGGACGTAGGCCACGTCGTCCATCCCGCGCAAACCGTCCATGACCAGTTTGCCGATGAACTCGCCGGGCACTTCGCTGTCAAATTTTTCCGTCACGGCGGCGACGATGTGGTCCACCAGATCATCCATCGCCTTGGGACTGACCGGCCGTTTCTGGCAGGCCTTTTTGATGCCGGCCAGAAGTTTCTCCCGCGAAAATTCCTCGCGCCGTCCGTCCCGCTTGAGGACCATGAGCCCCTCGTGCTCGACTTCCTCGTAAGTCGTGAACCGGTGCCCGCAACCGGCGCACTCCCGGCGGCGGCGAATCGTGGCCCCTTCGCGCGAGGCGCGCGAGTCAATGACCTTGTCTTCCTGACAGCCGCACTTGGGACAACGCATAAAGCCACTGCTAATTGTGGCTGGTTATTTGTAGCATACCAAGTTTTGTGGTGTCAACACTTTTATTGAAGTGTTAATAAGTTTAAGTGGGCAAAGCCGGCGAGGAACTTGGCCGACACTTTTCAACGCTTCGCCGCCTGTTTAGCCTCAAGACTCCACACCGCTCTCAAAAGGCTTTCTTGAAAGCGATCTTTTCGTTTTGATGGCGAAATGACGCGCGTCGTATTCTTCGTCACCGGCACGGACACCGGGGTCGGCAAGACGGTTCTGGGCGCACTGCTGGCCAGATCGCTGGGCGATCGCGGCGTTCTCTCGGCGGCGCTCAAGCCGGTGTGCTCCGGCGGACGCGCCGACGCCCGCGCGTTGCAGGTTGCGTCAAACGGCGCCCTGACATTGGACGAAATCAATCCCTGGCGCTTCCGCGCGCCCGTGGCGCCGAGTTTGGCGGCCTGCCAGGACAACCGGAAGGTGCGGCTTTCCGAAGTCCTCGCACACCTTCGTGCCATGCGGAAACGGTTTGACGTTTTGGTCGTGGAAGGCGCGGGTGGCTTGCTCAGTCCGTTGGGCGACCAATTCGATTCACGGAACCTGATCACGGCCCTGGGAGCGGTGCCGATTGTGGTCTGCCCGAACCGGCTGGGCGCGATCAATCAAGTCCGGCTCACGCTCGAGGCCTTGTCACGGAGGGCGAAGGCCAAGGCCCGGATCGTTTTGATGTCGCCAGAACGCCCCGATTCGGCGACTGGAACGAACGGCGACCTGCTGGCCGGATTTTTTGACGCGAGACGATTATTCACGCTGCCCTGGCTGGGCCGGCGTTTCGACATACACACCGTCTTGAAACAACCAAGCCTGCGCCGGACGCTTCGCGAGTTGACTTGGGTTTGATTCAATTCTTCGCCGGCGTGTGGGTGAAGGATTGGCGCCAAGGCTGGCCTTCTTCGTAAAGTTGCAGGCGTTGGCTCATTTCGTTGGTCTCGGCCAGGCCGGCGGCCCGGGCCATTTGGAGGGCCTGCCGTTCGATCCGCTGCGCGTCTTGGAAACGGCCGCCCTCGGCGTAGGCCATGGCGAGGGTATCGAGGATGAAGGGCTGGCCGCCGCCGGTCAGACGGTTCGCCTCCCGGGCGCAGGCGAGGGCCTGGGCGGCGTCGCGGACCCGGGGATTGTCATCGGAGGCCAGAACGCGCGCCAGAAAGGCCAGCGTTTGAGGGTCGTTTGGATGGAGGCGCAGGGCTTGCCGGAAACTAGCCACGGCCTCGATGTCGCGCCCCTGCCGGAGCAGAGCCTTGCCCATCAGGAAACGCGGGTGCGGATCGGCGGGCGCCAGCCGCGCGGCCTGCCGGTATTGCTCCATTGCCTGCTCAAAATGTCCCTGCCCGGCCAGCAGGCTGCCCAGATTTTCGCGCGCCGTCACGGCGCGGGGATCCAGCGCGATGGCCTGGCAATATTGGGCCGCCGCCTCGCGGAACCGGCCTTCGTCGCGGAGAAGATTGCCGAAGTTGTTGTGCGCCTCGACGCTGCGGGGATTGGAGCGCAGGGCGTTTTCATAATCGGCCAGCGCCTCTGGGCGGCGTCCTCGTTTTTCCAGGGCCACACCGAGGTTGACCAGCGCCACGTCGTTGTTTTGGGTGACCGCCACGGCGTGGCCGAAGAGCGTTTCGTTGTCCCGCCAATAGCTCAACTGGCGTTCGGTCTGGAGCAGACAGGCGATGAGCGCGGCGCCGGCAACCAGCGACGGCGCCACGGTTCCCAGCCGGCATCGCGCCACGATGTCCCGGGCGCCCCAGGCTGCCACAATGAAAATGCCCTCTAGAGGAAAGTAGGTGTAACGGTCGGCCATCGCCTGCGTGCCCACCTGCACCAGGCCGATGACCGGCAGCAAGGTGCCCAGAAACCACAGCCAGCCCACCAGAAAATACGGCCGTGACCGCCGCCAATGCCAGGCGAGCATGGTGATCAGAAGCAGGAAGGCACCGGCCGCCGCGGCATCCGGCCAGGCCAGATGCCGCGGCAGCGGATAAAAGACGGCCAGATGCACAGGCCAGACGGTCTTGCCGAGGTAACGCACATGGGACAGGAGCGAATTTTCCAATCGAACCCCGGGCGGCAGTTGCTGGAGCGTCAGGACGGCTTTGGCGCGCTGGGCCAGAAAGGTCACCACGCACGAGGCGGCCACCAGCAGGAAGAACGGCCATTTTTCGGTCAAGAGCCGCAGGTTGCAGGCGGCGACCCGCCGAAATGATGAACGGCCAGGTTTCGACGGACCACCCGCCACGCGTTGGATCGGCCAGTAATCCAGGAGCAGCATCACAAACGGCAGCGTCACCAGCATCGGCTTGGCCATCAGACCGAGCACAAAGCAAAGAAGCGCCAGATAATAGTCGAGACCCGGCCGCGGGGAAGCGGGAACCGGACCGGGACCGGCGATTCCCGTCTTTTGACCTCCGGCGCCGGCCCGGCTTTGCGCATAGCGCGCGTAGGCCAGCAGCGTCAACATGGCGAAGAAGGTGCTCAACACATCCTTGCGCTCGGAAATCCAGGCCACGGATTCGACGTGCAACGGGTGCCAGGCAAACAGCGCGGCCACCAGCGCGGCCGGCCACAGCGCACCCGTCAACCGGACCAGCAGCAGCAACAACAACACGGCATTGGCCGCATGAAACAGGACGTTGACGTAATGTTCCGCGCCAGCGTTCAGTCCGAACAGTTGGCAGTCCAGCATCAGCGAGAGCCACGTCAGCGGATGCCAGTTGCTCGCGTGCCAGGTGGTGAAGGCCCAGCGGACGCCCGCCCACGTCAGGCCGTTCTGAACGAAGTGATTGTCGGTGACGTAATCTCCGTCGTCGTAGCTCAGGTATCCATGCGACCCTGCTGGCAGATAGGCCAGCAGCGTGACCAGCGCCAGGCACAGGGCCGTCATACGCAAACGCGACATCGCCTTCCTTGTAAAATATTTTCCGGACGGGGAAAAGCCCGGAAGCGGACCGGCGTTTTCTCCAGGAACTCAAGGCCGGTTTTTGAGCAGGTCGCGGATTTCGGTCAGGAGTTTTTCTTCGGGTGACGGCGGCGCCGGCGGCGCAGGGGGCGGCAGTTTGGCGGCTTCCAGCCGTTTGAGTTCGTTGATGCCCTTGACCAGCAGAAAGACACAGAACGCCACGATCAGGAAATTCAGCGTGACGGTCACAAAGTCACCCCAGGCGAAGACCGGCCCGGCCTTCTGCGCTTCTTCCAAGGGCAGTTTGAGGCCGTGATGCGCCTCGGCGTACACGGCCTGTGCCCGGACGACTCTCTCCGCCATGGGAAGGTAGAGGTTCGTGAAATCAAGGTTGCCGATCAATTTGCCAATGGGCGGCATGATGATGTCGTTGACCAGCGCCGTGACGATCTTCCCGAACGCCGCGCCGATGATGACGCCGACGGCCAGATCTACGGCATTGCCCCGCATGGCAAAGGCTTTGAACTCTTGAATGATCTTCATAGGTATCTTTCTGCTGTGGGGGGACGATAGCGAACGCTCCGCGTCTGGGAAGCTGAAATTGCGTCGTCGGGCAGGCGTCGCGCCGGCCTACGGCCCGCAGGCCCCTTTTGCCGCGTCTTCAACAGGCGGCGCCCAATGCCGGATTTTTGAAACAGGCCCGGGCGAAACGCCTGTCCTACTTTTCTTCGTCGAGAAAGGTCAGCTTCACGCCCGGTTTGGGTTTGGCAAAGCTGTCGAGCAAGGTCGAACCGCCACCGGGGGCCGGGCTTTTTTGCGTTTTTTCAGCTTCCGGGTCAAGCGCCGAATGCAGGGCGCCCTCGACGAGCTGGGCGCAATGGATTTTCATCGGCGGCAGCGGGCCGAGTTCGCCGGCCAGGTCCCCGGTCTTGAGGGCCAGGGCCTCCTCGGCGGTCTTGCCGCGGATCAATTCCGTGGCCAGGCTGGCGACGGCGATGGCCGTCTCGCAGCCAAACGACTGGAACGTGGCGCGGTCAATGACCCTTTTGCCATCCTGGTCCCGGAACCTGACCCACAGCCGCAGCATTTCGCCGCACTCGGCGTTGCCCACCGTGCCGACGGCGTCGGCGTCCGCCAGTTCGCCCAGATTTTGCGGATGCGCCAGCGCCGCCTGGATCCGGTCCTGCAAATCGTCAGTCATGCTGGAAATTAAATTCAGGCCGGACGGTTTTGCAAGCCGCCAGGCAAAGAGAATTTCGAGCAAATTTCACTGGCCCGGCAGGACCCGGTAGAAATGATGCTGGTTGGTGGGCGATGCGGCGTTGTTGTTTACGTCCACCCAAAGCTCCACCGGCAGAAACAATGTCAGCGTCGCCACCGTGGTCCAGCCGTTGGTGTTGCTCAAATCAGGGTTGCTCTGAATGTCATAGGTATAGCCCACCGTCCCGGTAACCGTGACGCCGGGATACAGTCCCAGGGAAACTCCTGCGGGGTTGACCACCACCTGGGCCGGCGCATTCGTCATGCTGCCAAAAGAACTGCTGATGACCACCGAATACGAACCGGCGTTGGTGAATTGAATGGCCGAAAAGGTCAGAGTCGAATTGGTTGCGTTGGGTATTGCAACACCATCGTCATACCATTGATAAGTCAGCGCACCACTACCCCATGCTCCGATGCTCAAAGTGTTGGATTGTCCCCAATCTGTAACCAAGCCCGTAAAGGGAGTGATGATGGACGGGACCATGTACAAATTGGCCATGGAACTGGTGACGGCGCCGTAAGTATTTGTGACCACGACAGAGTAAGAGCCCAAATTAGTTTGCTGGGCATCGGAAACGGTCAGGGCGCTGGATGTGGCGGCGTTCAAAACGTTGGAACCATTGAACAACCACTGATATGACAACGGTGCGGCTCCTGTCGCCGTGACGGCAAATGAAGCGGTGCCGTAGGGGTTGACGAAGGCGTCTTGGGGCTGACGGGTGATCGTTGGAGGAGTGGGGCTTGGAACAGCATTGAGGTAGACGGAAATATTGTTGTCGTATTGGTTGGGAATCACAACGTCCGGCCGGCCATCCCCGTTCAAGTCGCCAACGGTCGCGTTGTTGGGGTTATATCCGGAGGAATAGTCCACACGTGGCGCCAATGAACCGGTTGTAAAACTTCCCGGCATGCTGATGTTTTGGAAGATGGAGAAAAGACTCGGCAATTGGCTGACCACCACCACATCGAGTTTGTCCTCGCCGCCCAAATTCCCGAGCGTAAGGTTGTTTGCCCAGCCGCCCGTGGTGAAATTCACAGGCGGAGCGAACGAATTGGTCGAGATGCCTGCTCCTGAGGTGAGATTTCGCAGAACAGAAATGCTATCACTGGTCCAATTAGCCGTTACGATATCCAGTTTGCCATCGCCATCCATGTCTCCGATGACGGCGTAACGACCTTGTGCCGCGCTGGGAAAAACCACTTGTGGAGCGAAGGAATTGGGCGTAATGGCTCCGCTTTTGCCGAGGTTTCGTAACACGGATACCATGCCATCGTTCATATTGAGCGCTGCCACATCCGGATTGCCATCGCCATCCAAGTCCGCGATGGTTACATCGGATACGCCATTACCTGCCGGATAATTAACTGGCGAGGCGAAGGAAATATTTCCAATGGTGCTTTGGTTTTGGAAAACCGAAACTGTATTATTAGTCCCATTTGCCGTCGCAAGGTCGGGCTTGCCATCTCCGTTCAAATCTTGCACTGCTAGCCCTTGCATATCAGTCCGGGCGGGAATATCAATTCGGGGAGCGAAGGAGTTGGTCGTAAGCTAACCGGGCGAACTGATGTTTCTAAAAATGGAAACGAGATTGTCGTCGCTGTTGAGTGCTATGATGTCGGGTTTGCCATCTCCATCCAGGTCAGCAACCACGACGGTCCATGGATCACTACGGGATCCTGCTATCATCGGCAGCACCAAGCGCGGGGTTATAAAAGCCAAGGCGCCGTAGGAACTGATGTTTTGGTAAATTGAAATGTCCCCGGAACCGGCGTCAGCGATGACCAAATCCGGTCGCCCATCTCCATCCAAGTCGGCGATGGCAATCTGAGCCGGTCCGGTTCCAGTGGGCAAAGTCACAGCCGAAGCCAGCGAGGAGCTGTCAATTTGGCCGGAGCCAACAAACGTGGGCAAGAACGGCTGGTCGGAATAAGCCGTCAGGCCGTTGACCGTTTCGGTAATGGGAGCATAAGTCGCCCCCACCGGCACAGTAACCGTCAGATTGATCGCGCTGGCAGCGGTGACCACGGCCCGAACCGCGCCAAAATACACAATATTATTGCTCGCCACCGGACTGAAGTTGAGTCCGTTGATGGTCACATTTGTGCCCACGAAAGCGGAAGCTGGAGTGAAGGACGTAATGACCGGAGGCGTTTGTGATACGCCGGAAGATATCATTTGGAGGCCGTTGAAGATGGCATTTCCACCATCCCCGGGCGCACAAGTAATTACCACGGGTTGGCCGTCGGAAATCGCCACGTTTCTGAAGACCACGTATTGAACGCCTTCATCCCAGTCGGCTGAAGTCGAGGCCAGAGTTGAATCCTGCGTCTGTTCCCATGCCGTTGTGTTTGTCCCGAGGCTGATTTGAAATTTTGAGTTTTCGTAATTGAGGCCGCTATGACCGTAGAGATAAAAGTCATAGCAGCCGGCGGGTACATTGCTCAACGTGGCGGTGATGTTGCCGCCGTTCCAAGGATAGATGAAAAGGTCATACATGCCGTCGCCCGTGTTATTGAACCATACACCCGGTGCGTTCAGAACGGTGAGATTAATACCCGAATCGCTTCGGTCTGCCCACTTCAAATCATACATCGCGCCGTAAGTTTGACCTTTAAATTGATAGCCGTTCCAGTAGTCGTTGGCAGTCTGCCCGATGGCGGCAACCCCCACCTTGTTGGTGTCGGCCGCTCCAAAGTTAATGTCCAGCAATGAGAATCCGTTTGTGAGAAATGTTTGGGCGTGGACTGGAAGCGCAAGTGCCGCGGTAACGGTGAAAATTTGGAGGAATGAATTTGTTCTTTTCATAATTGGCCTACCAAATTTTGTGCAGCAGCAAGGCACCTTAAAAGGATCATTCACGGCATGGATGCCGGCCGCAATTCATTTTGATAATTCGCTTCGTTTCATTTTGCGCGGGCCGCGGGCCGCGGCGCCACTTGCATCCAAGTGCCCACGCAACTCCCAGGCAATCTATTCCAGCACCGCGCTCGCTTCGGATTGCAAGCGCGACGCAATCCTCAAACAGAGCCTGGAACGACCTTTGGGGGACGGGCCGTGATGAAGGACAGTAGGGCATCAAAGGAGAATTCCGGCGAGAACCTGAACATTTCATTTGATGCCAATTTTTTGATTTTCTGACTGAACGATGTCATTCGAGCATAATGCCATGAGCTTGTCCACAGATTTCTCTTCGTCCTGGCAAGTCGGCCGACGCCGTTCCATAAGTTCCCCTGAGGGAACAAAGCAATGTTCATCGCTGAACGAGATCGGGTGTTCGGTCTTTTTTTACCGTGTTCTTTGGAGCGTGTCTGAAAAATGGCGGCAGCCGGCGTGAGCCGGCTCTGACCTCCGGCCGATTTACCGGTTTCATGATGAAATTTGAGCCGACTCACGTCGGCTGCTACGACGGAAAAGGAATTTTCAGACACGCTCTTAGCTTTTACTGCGACCAGACCCAGGCCGGATTCGGGTTGAAATCGCGACGCGAACTTTATCGCCAGCGGCCGGATGCAGCGTGGAATTTAGATGGCGCACGACTTGTGAAATGCGCGATCCGGCGCGCGGCCGAGGCGGCCTGGACCGGAAGCGCCGCCTTGCCCGGAGGCCCTTCAGAGCGTAATGTTGTTGGGTGAAATCCTCGGGTGTGGCGCGCGCGGGCTGCGAATTGATGGCAGCAGCGCTGCTTCTTTTGAACTTTGCCGCCGCCGGTCAAACCAAGGAAATCCGGCTGCGCAACATCCTCCTCGTCACCGCGCCCGCCGTGAAGACCCCGGCGCAGGCGGCCGCGATTCCGGCGCCCGTTTCCGGCCTCTATCTGGTCCAGTTCGAGGCTCATCCCAAGCCGGCGGAAAGGGCGACTTTGCGCGCCTTGGGCGTCAAGCTGCTCACCTATGTGCCCGACGACGCCTTCATTGCCAAATTGGACGACGTGGCTTTGAACAATCTGCGGACGCGGAGTTGCATCCGCTGGGTGGGGGCTTACCTGCCGGATTACAAGATTGACGCCCGGTTGTCCGCCGCTGCGCGCGCCGCCGTGGCAGGCGGACAAAGCCCATTCGTTAATGTCAGCGTGTTGGTTTCGCCGGATGCGACGGCGGTGGAAATTGCCGGGGTTAAATCCCTCTTGTCGTCCATTCAGAACGAGAGCCGCCTGCGTCTGGGCACGATTTTGCGGGGCCGGTTGGACCTCGCCCGGCTGCCGGCGCTGGCGCAATCGGGGGCCGTGCTGTGGATTGAGCCGGCCCCCAAACGAAGGCTGCTGGACGAACAGGCTTCCAAAATTGTGGGCGGCGACGACGGCAAAACCGGCACCCCCACACTTACGGAGCAAACGGGTTTTGACGGCGCGGGCGTGACCGTCTGCGTGGCCGACACCGGCTTGGACACGGGCGACACCAACACCATGCACCCGGATCTGCGCGGCCGGGTGACCGGCTTCAAATACTACGGGGCGCTGACGGACGGTTCGGACGGCTACGGCCACGGCACGCACGTGGCGGGCATCATCGCCGGGGACGCCGCGACGGGCGAGACCGACCCGGACAGCGGCGCGCTTTACGGCCTGGGCGTCGCCTCGGGCGCCGACCTGTTCGTGGAACGGATTTTTGATGACAGCGCGAATGAAGCCAGCCCGTTTCCCAGCGACGCGACCCTCGCCGAAGACGCCGTGCGCGCCGGGGCGGTCATCGGCGCCAACAGTTGGGGCAACGACGTCCAGGGCGCCTATGACACCGACGCCGCTCAATTCGACGAGCTAGTTCGCGACGCCAACCCTTCGACGCCCGGCGATCAGCCTTACATTCTGGAATTTTCCGCGGGCAACGCCGGTCCCGCCGACGAAACGCTGGACAGCCCGGCCACGGGCAAAAACGTCCTGGCCGTCGGCGCCTCGGAAAACGTCCCGAACACGCCGGCCCAAACCTACGGGCTTTATGCCGACGGCCCGGACACGATGGCGGATTTCTCCAGCCGCGGCCCCTGCCAGGACGGTCGCCTCAAGCCGGATTTGGTGGCGCCGGGGACGTGGATTGCTTCCTGTGCCTCGTCGGCGGCGCCGGGTGAGTCGGCCATTGCCTGGTCCACCATTGACAATTATTACGTCTATATGGGCGGCACCAGCATGTCCGGCCCCTTCGGAGCGGGGGCGGCGGCGGACTTTGTGCAGTATTACAAGGGCCGGCACACGAACGCGGTGCCATCACCGGCGCTGGTCAAGGCGGCCTTGATCAATTCGGCGGTGGAACTGGACGAATCCAACGGCGGCCCCGGCCCGGTCCCCAACGACGCCGAAGGCTGGGGGCGGATTGACCTGACGAACATCCTCGTGACCAATCTCGATACCGCGCCGCGCTGTTATCAGTATCTGGACCAGACGGTGTTGTTGGGCACCGGCCAAACCTATACCCAGCACGCGCTGGTCCGGAGTTCAAATCAACCGCTGAAAATCACCCTGGCCTACACGGACGTGCCGGGATTTCCGGGAGCAATTCCCGCGCTGGTGAATGACCTGGACGTGGAGGTCGTCGCGCCGGACGGCACGGTGTACCTGGGAAACGAATTTTCGGGCGGAGACTCGACGCCGAACCCGACGGCGTCGGACGACATCAACAACGTGAAAGGCATCTATCTGTCCAATCCGGCGCCGGGCGATTACCTGGTGCGGGTGATCGCCCGCAACGTGCCGGAGGACGCGCGGCTGGACACGGCGGCCATTGACCAGGATTTCGCGCTGGTGGTTTCGGGCGACCTGGCGCGGCCTGACGGCGGCGTGGCTTTGCTGGATCGTACCAATTACACCGCACCGGACGTCATTGGCCTGCAAGTCTTCGATCTGGCGCGCGCGGCGAGCAATTCGGTCAGCGTATTGTTGAAAAGCACCAGCGAGCCGGCGGGCGGAACTTTCACTTTGAACTCTTCCGGCGGTTACGGCGCCTTCACCGGCGCGGTGGCCACGGTGACGGGTTCGCCGGGCGGCGGCCAACTGGAGATTCACGACGGCGACGCCATCGAAGCGGATTACGCGGACAGCGCGGGCCAGCTCCAGACGGCTAGCGCCACCGCCGACCTGGTGGCGCCGGCGATCAGCAATGTCACCGTGACGACAAACGCCGGCGTCATCACCATCACCTGGCAGACGAGCGAACCGGCCGACTCGGTTGTGGATTACGGCACCAATCAGAATTTCAATCTGGCGGTCACCAACACCGCGCTGGTGACCGATCATTCCGTGACGCTGGCCCGGCTGGTGGCGGGACGGACGTATTATTTTGAAGTGAGTTCGGCGGACCCGGCGGGCAACACCGCCACCGATAACAACGCCGGCGCGTCCTTCAGTTTCGTCGCGGTGCCGACGCCGACCGTGCTGCTGGTGGACGACTACGATTCCGCCGGCGAACAGGCGGACGGTTCAGCGGTGATTCCCGACGGCGCCTACACCAACGCGCTGACAGCGGCGGGGTTCAACTATGCCTTCTGGAAAGTGAACGAGCGCGGTTCACCTCAACTCTCGGACTTGCAGCCCTTCCCGGTGGTCATCTGGCGGACGACAGACGACCTGCTCAATTATACCGGCACCAACGACACGCTCACTGCGCAGCAGCAAACGATGATCGAAAACTATTTCAACGGCGGCGGTTCGTTCTTCATGGCGTCCATGAACATTCTGGAACACTTGGGCAACGTGCCGTTCCGCCGCGACGTGCTGCAGGTGGGCGGCTTCAAGCAAAATCCCGATCCGCCGGCGCCCTGCCAGGATTGCGACGAAGACTTCGGCGTGCCCGCCGCCTTCGGCGCGCCCAACAATCCCATCACCGGCGGAATGTATCTGACGCTGGATTACAGCAATTATCCCAGCTTCGATCTGGGCGACGGGATCGTGCTGGGGCCGGATTTTTCCGACACGTTCACCCCGGCCACCAACGCCACGCCGATCTTTTTCGAGTCGGCGTCGGGCAAGGCGTGCGGGGTGAGTTATCCGTCCGTCGGCCAGGACAGCCCCGGCCGCGTGGTCTTCCTTTCCTTCCCGCTGGACGCGGCGCCGACGAACGGGCCCGCGCCTGACACCAAGGCGGATTTGTTGCGGAACATTCTCAACTTCCTGGCGCCCGGCGCCAACGGCGCGGGAACCGTCGCGCTTGACCAACCGGCCTACACCATCCCCGACCGGGTCACGGTGGAGGTGGGCGATTCGGACCTGGTCGGCGCGGGCCGAACGCAGGTTACGTTTTCCTGCAGTTCCTCCACCAACCCAACGACGGTGACGCTGAATGAAACGGCGCATCCGGGATTGTTCCGCGGGTTCATTACGCTGGCGGCCACGAACTCGGCCGCGACCAACCAGTTGGCGGTGAGCAACGGCGACACGATCACGGCTGTCTATTTCGACGCGTCGCGCGGCAGCAACGTTATCGCCAAGGCGACGGTGGACACCGTGCCGCCGGTCATCGGCCAGGTGGCGGCCAACGCCGGGATTGGAAGCGCCGTGGTGAGTTGGAGCACCTCAAAGCCGTCCGACTCGCTGGTGCAATACGGCGAATCCACCTTCCTCGGCCAGACCGCCTACGCCGGGACGCTGACGACCCATCACGCCGTCACGGTGTCGGGCCTGCTGCCAAACCGGAATTACTACTTTCAGGTGGCCAGCCGCGACGAGGCCGGCAACACGACAGTGGACGACAATCACGGCGTCTTTTACTCGTTCACCACGGCCCGGGCCATTCAGCCGCCGTGGTCTGACAACCTGGAGGGCGGCGCACCGGGTTGGACGGTGGTGCCCGATCCCAACGGCACCGACCTGAATTGGCAACTGGGCACGCCCAACAACGGGCTGCAAACCAGCGCCCATTCGGGCACCAACTGCTGGGGCAGCGACCCCGACGGCCAGCAGATCAACGGCGCCTACGGCTACGCCAGCAGTTATCTGTTCAGTCCAATGATAGACCTTTCGGGCCTGAGCCAGGCGACGCTGACGTTTTGGGATTGTTTTGACTTCAGTTCCGGCCTGGAGGAGGGCCAGGTCCTGATCAGCACCAACACCGGCGAGTCGCTTTCCTCGCTGGCGACACTGCAGGACTTCAGCAGCCAATCCGCGCCTGATTGGGAACTGGAAACGCTGGACCTGACGCCTTACGTCGGCCAGACGGTCCAGGTGGTGTGGGACTACGCGGGTGTCTCCATCGGCTCTCCGACCTACGGCTGGCTGGTGGACGACGTGGGGATCACCGGCGTCTCGTCCGGGCAGAGCGGGACGATCGTGATCACGAAAAACCTGGGCCAGGGCGGCTTCACGCTGACCGGGCCGATCAGCGAGACCGGCACGGCGCCGGCAACCACCTTTACCAATGCGCCGCCGGGCCAATACGTCGTGACCTTCAGCGACGTGGAATTTTATGAAACTCCGTTCCGCCAGACGAACGCGCTGGCTTCCGGCGGGACGCTGAATTTCACGGGCAATTACAGCTTCATTGACACCAACCACGACGGCATTTCTGACGCCTGGGAAAAGTATTACTTCGGGACCGCCGGCACCAACCTGGCGCAAGCCACGGGCGCGAACGGCATGTCGGATTATGCCAACTTCATCGCCGGGCTGGACCCGACCAATCCGGCGTCCCGGTTCGTCTTCGTGTCCACCGCCGTCCAGACCAACGGGGCCTTCCAACTGCAATGGTCGGTCCAGCCGCAACGGCTGTATCAACTGGACAGTTCGACGGACCTGACCACCTGGACGCCGGTGACCGATTGGCGGCAGGCGACGGTCAGTCCGATGACCTATCGGGGGACCAACGCCGCGTCCGGTTCACGGTTCTTTCGCGTGCAGGTCCGTCCCTGAGTCAATACCGCGGCACGCTCGAATCAATTTCCTCCGACCAGGCGGTGATGCCGCCCTTGACGTTTTTCAAATACTTGAAGCCCTGCTCCCGCAAGAACCTCAGCGCCTTCATCGAACGCGCGCCGCTCTTGCAATGGAGGTAATACTGCGTGTTCGGGTCCAGCTCGGTGAAGCGTTGTTCCAACTGGCTCAGCGGAATCTGCGGCACGCCGTCAACGTGCGCGATCTCGTATTCGTCCGGCTCGCGCACGTCAATGACCCGGATGCCCAGCGACGGGTCGTCGAGCGCCTTTTTCATGTCCTGCACCGTCACCTCGTCGGGATTCGCCGCGGCGTCCGTCTCCGGCACAATGCCGCAGAACTGCTCGTAGTCTATCAGTTTCGTGATCGTCGGATGATCGCCGCAAACGGGGCACGCCGGGTCGCGGCGCAGTTTCAATTCGCGGAACTGCATGTCCAGGGAGTTGAACAGCAGCAGGCGGCCCACCAGCAGGCGGCCCTTGCCGAGGATGAGCTTCAAAATTTCCAGCGTCTGGATGCAGCCGATGACGCCGGGCAGGACGCCCAGCACCCCGCCCTCGGCGCAACTCGGGACCATGCCCGGCGGCGGCGGCTCTGGATACAAACAGCGGTAACACGGTCCGCCCAGCGACGGGGCGAACACGCTGGCCTGGCCTTCAAACCGGAAGATCGAGCCATAGACATTCGGCTTTTTGAGCAGCACGCAGGCGTCGTTGGTGAGATAGCGCGTCGGAAAATTGTCCGTGCCGTCCACCACGATGTCGTACGGCCGGAGGATGTCCAGGGCGTTTTCCGACGTGAGGCGCGTGTTGTGGAGGACGACCTCGCAGTGCGGATTAAGGCCCTGGATGGTTTCCTTGGCCGACTCCGACTTCAGCCGGCCCACGTCCGCGTCCGTGTGCAGGATCTGCCGCTGCAAATTGGAGGAGTCCACCGTGTCGAAGTCCACGATGCCGATCTTGCCGACGCCGGCGGCGGCCAGATACAGGGCGATGGGCGAGCCTAAACCGCCCGCGCCGATGCACAGGACGCTGGCGGCCCTGATCTTTTTTTGGCCGGCCAGGCCGACTTCCGGCAGAATCAAATGCCGCGAATAACGGCGGATTTCTTCATTGGTCAATTCCATAAATCGAGCGGAACATCATAGGGCAAAACGCGGACAAATCAAGCCGCCGCCCAACTATGTGCTGTCATGCTGTCCCAATTAGGCCATGGCTGGGCTTGAAAATAAGGCGGCCGGAGCGGTGCTCCGGCATTGTCGAACCATCCTTCCGCACCGTCGTCAGATCGGCGGCGAGTCCGCCGTTTGCGGGTGTCACAGCTTTTGGCCCGTCAACCGCTCGTAGGCTTCGAGATATTTGGCGGTCGTTTTGGCGACCACCTCGTCGGGCAAGGTTGGGCCGGGCGGGGTCTTGTCCCAGTCGAGCGTTCCCAGGTAGTCCCGGACGAATTGCTTGTCAAAGCTTGGCTGGCTGCGGCCGGGCGCATATTGATCCGCGGGCCAGAAGCGCGAGGAATCCGGCGTGAGGACTTCGTCAATCAGGATCAGCCGTCCGTTGTCCAGGCCGAACTCGAACTTGGTGTCGGCGATGAGGATGCCGCGCCGGCGGGCGTAGTCCCGGGCGAAATCGTAGATCTTCAGGCTGGCCGCGCGCGCCGCCTCCGCGATGTCCCCGCCGACGATTTTCCGGGCCTGCTCGAACGGGATGTTTTCGTCGTGCCCGGTTTCGGCCTTGGTTGCCGGCGTGAAAATCGGCTCGGGCAGCTCGGACGATTCCTTCAGGCCCGGCGGCAGTTTGACGCCGCAGACCGTCTGGGTTGCTTGGTATTCCTTCCAGCCGCTGCCGGCCAGATAGCCGCGCACCACGCATTCGATGGCCAGCGGTTTGCATTTTTTGACAATCATCGAACGCCTCGCGAGCCGGTCGGCACAGGGTTGCAGCGCCGGCGGCAACGGCCCGTCGGCACGCGACAGCAGATGGTTGGGCTGAAACGACCGGGTTTGCTCGAACCAGAAATAGGAGATCTGGGTGAGCACCTCGCCCTTGCGCGGAATGCCGTTGGGCATGATCACGTCGAAGGCCGAGATGCGGTCGGTGGCGACGAAGAGCAGCCGGTCGCCCAGGTCGAAGACTTCGCGCACCTTGCCGCTTTTGAGCTTGGCGACGCCCGGCAGTTCGAGCGTCAACAGCGTCTGATTTTGTGAATTAGCCATGCGCGAAGTATTCAGTTCAGGCTGCAAAGTTCAAGATTCAAAAACGGCGCCGAGGCGCGCCTCCCCCCAAGTCTTTCCGCGGGCGGACGGTCCGGGTTCCTCACGCCGCTGCGCGCGGCGCGGGTTTGACCCAAAGCGGAATGTTCGCCTCGGGCTGGCCGTCCAGCCGCACGTCCACGGAATACAACCCCGCCTCGGTGAATTTCAACTGGTGGATGTTGACGATGAAGTTGCGGGTGACGAAGTGCGCGTCGTCGGGCAGGGCGACGGCGACCGGAATTTCGACGGGCTGCATGATGCCGCGTCCATCGGCATTGACAAAATTCAATTGGAGCCGGCGCTGCCCCTCGTCGCCGGCGGTGAAGGTGACCCGCAGGGCGACGGCGCACTGCGGATGAACGGCGGGCAGTTGCGGCGCGTAAATGGTGTCGAAGGCGCCCAGGAGATTGAGCTTGCCGTTGTCGTCGGTCGCGGCGTCGCAGAGCACGGCCACTTGAATGTTCATGCGCAGATAAAGACACGAATTTCGGGGACAAGGCAACAACGGATGCTCACCGGAATTGCCAGGAAACCGAACCGGAATCCCACTTTGAGGCGAACATGGAACTCAAGTTCGGCCACCTGCCGGGCCTGGCTCGGACACACTGGCAGCGGTGTCTCTGTCGCCGGCCAAAAAAACGACAAAAACTCCCCCTGACGAAAAAATGACGCCCACTGCGTCGCCGCTACGCCCGGAATTTGACTCCCACTTCAAAAATCCGCGTTTTGCCGACAAGCCCTATGTAGCAACGGAGGCACGAGCGCCGAGGACTTCATGGCTCAACGGTTGCCCCTCTCTCCTCAACCCTCGGTGTCATTTTTCCATAGGCAACAGGGAAAGGCCGGGGACATCGTGTCCCCCTTGAGGCGAAGCCGTGGGCGGCGCAGTCGGCGACGCTCACGTCATGCGGACCTTTAGCGCGCAGGCGAAATCGCAGGGCTTCACGGAAGGCTTCTTGACCGTGAGCGATTGAGCCGACTGGGTCCAGCCGAGCTTTTCCTGGCAGCCCAGCAGTTCCACGTTCCGCACCCTGCCAGGCCGCGCGCTTGATCCGCTGCCGAGGCTCTTGATGACGAAGCTGTCGCCGTCCGGCCAGCCCAGGACGATGGCGTAAATCACGTCGCCGCGCTTGTTGCGGGTGAAGCGGACATCCCGGGCATCCAGCGCGCCGGTGCTGCGTCCGGCGAAGGCCCCGCCCTGGGCTTCATGCACGCCTTCTCCGAACACCGTCCACGGCCGCGTGGCGTAGATCGCTTCGCCGTTGAGGCGCATCCAGCCGCCAATGGCGTCGAGAATGGTCTTTTCATCCGCGTCGTTGGTCCCGTCCGGCTTGCCGGGGATGTTCAGGATGAAGGTGCCGTTCTTGCTGACAGCGTCCGCCAGCCAGTGAATGGCCTGGCCGGGTTTCATGTAGGAATGATGGAGAAACCGCGCCCGGTTGTAATGCCAGTCGCCGATGCAGGTCTCCGACTGCCAGGCATACGGCATGACGCGGTTGGTCACGCCGCGTTCGTAATCGGCCACCACCGCCTTGGCCAGCTTGTCGGGCACATTCTTGACGGTCATCACCGCTTCGAGTTTGCCGCCGCGCGTCTTGAGGTTTTGATTGTAAAAATAGGCGCCGAGATTCATGCCGGCCCAACCCAGCGGCGGCATTCCGTTGTCGAAATAAAGGAGATCCGGATCGTGTTGGTCAATCAAGTCGCGGACCCGGTCGTAAAAATTGCGGGCGTAGGCCTCATCCGGGTTTTCATGGATGCCGTGCTTGCGGCCGTACAGTTGCTGCGGATCGTAGCCCTGCCACCATTGGCCCTGGCCGTCGCTTTGCGTGAGGTGTCCGTCGTAAGGCACGCCGGCCAGCGGGCCGGTCTTGTCGCACAGATGGGCAACCTGGAACCACCACCAGTTGCGCGCCGCGTGAACCGTCACGCCAAAACGAAGCCCCTGCCGGCGGGCCGCCGCGGCCCAGGCGCCGATGACGTCCCGGCGCGGGCCGAGGTTCTGCGCGTTCCAGGCGTGGTGCTTGGAATTCCAGGTGTCAAAACCGTCGTGATGATTGGCCAGGGCCAGAAACAGCCGGGCGCCGGCCCGCTGATAGCGCTCCATCAGTTCCTCCGGTTCCCAGTTCAACAACGTCCATTGGGCGCACAGGTCCTTGTAACCGAAAATGGAGGGATGCCCGTAGTGCCTGAGTTGATTTTCGTACTGTCTCTGGCCCTGGATATACATGTTGCGGGCGTACCAGTCGCTGTCTTCGGGAACGCACTGTGGACTCCAATGCGCCCAGATGCCGAACTTGGCGTCGCGATACCATTCGGGCGCCTCGTAGGCGAGCAACGACTGCCAGTGCGGCTGGAACGGGCCGTCCCCGGCCAGTCCGGGAATCGGCGGCGACTGGAGCGGCACGCCATCCCAGGTGTCCGGCCCGCCGGCGTCGCCGGCCGTTCCCCAGCCTTCCTTCACCACCGCCTCCCAATCGGACGCGGGAAAAGTGGTCGGCGAGCCGCCGCCCGCGGTGGCTTCGGCGTCCGCCGCGCGCGCCAGGTCGCAGGACAAGGGAATGGAGGCCGCCCAACCGGCGCCCGCCGCCATGAGTTTGCAAAAATCGCGTCGGCGCATTGTAGTTCCTTTCATATGGTTGAAACGTTTGACACATTGGGACACTTGGCCTTCACGTTCAACAAATTTCACCCTTGAATCCCTGCTGCCGCAGGGCCTCGAACAGAACCAGCGCCGCGCAGTTTGACAGGTTGAGCGAACGCGATTGGGGATTGAACATTGGAATCCGGAGCCAGCGCCCGCGGTGGGCCTCCAGCAACTGCCTGGGGAGACCGGCGGTCTCGCGGCCAAAAACGAGAAAGTCGTCCGGCCGGAAGGCCGCGTCACTGTAATGCGTGGGACCGGCTGATTCGATGAACCACAGCCTCGCGTCCGGGGGAAGTTGCCGCGCAAAGGCGCCCCAGTTTTTCCAGCGATGCCACTCCACCTGCCGCCAGTAATCCAGGCCGGCGCGTTTGAGCCGCGCGTCGTCCAGCTTGAAGCCGAACGGCTCGACGAGGTGCAGCACCGTGTTCGTGGCCGCGCAGAGCCGCGCCACGTTGCCTGTGTTGGGGGGAATTTCCGGCTCGACCAAAACAATGTTCATTTTTGCGGGAGTCGAGGCAACGCGGCTCATTCTTCAGCTTTGACCAGGGCCTCCTGGCGTCGGCTCCTGCGGGAGGTGGAATAGAACACTTTCCATAGCACCAGCCCGTGCGCCGGCGCGGTCATGCCGGCCACCCGGCGGTCTTTTTTCTCCAGCATCCTTCGGATTTCGTCGGGGGGAAATTTTCCAAGCCCGGCCTGCACGATCGTCCCCACGATGCCGCGGCACATCTTGTAGAGAAATCCGTCGCCCTCGATGATGAAGGTGAGCCGCGCCCCGGATTTTTTCACGTCGCACCGCGCGAGCGTCCGCACCGCGCTCCGCTTTTTGTAGCCCGGATTCGCCGCGAAGGACCTGAAATCGTGTTGGCCGACAAACCCCCGGGCCGCCGCGCGCATCAACTTCAACTCCAGCCGGCGCGGGACGTGCCAGGCGGTGTGGCGCCACAGCGGATTCATGGCCGGGTGATTCCAGACGAAATAGCGATACTGCTTGCCGGTGGCGTCAAATCGTGCGTGAAACGCCGCCGGCGCGCGCGTGGCCGTCACAATGCGGACGTCCTCCGGCAGATGCGCATTGATGGCCAGCGCCAGCTTGCGCGCCGGCATCTTGAATTCGTCGCGCCGGATTTCAAAATGCGCGGCCATGCCCAGCGCATGCACCCCCGCGTCCGTCCGGCTGGAGCTGTGCAGCCGCGGCCGGCTGGGAAACAGTTTCGCCAGCGCACCCTCGACGATTTGCTGGACGCCCGTGCCGGTTTTCTGCGTCTGCCAGCCCTCGTAGGCCGCGCCATCGTAGGCGATGAGCAGCTTGAATTTCATTTCCGAAATGGGTCGGATCGTGGGCTTGTCACGCCGTTCCCGATTCAACGCTCCAATGATTTGACGCACGGCATTCCATCCAGATAGCTTTGCAGCAGAATCGCCGCCGCCATCTTGTCCACCTTCTCGCGGCGCTGGCCGCGCCGGACACGGCCTTGAATCAAAACCCTGTTCGCCTGGACGCTGGTCAGCCGCTCGTCCCACAACTGGATTGGAACGGGGATCGCCTTTTTCAACGCGGCGGCAAAGGCCTCGGCCTTTTGCGCGGCGGGGCCGTAACTGCCGTCCATGTTGCGCGGCAGTCCGACGAGGACCAGGTCAATTTCCCTGTCGAGGAGCAGCGGTTTGAGCCGCGCCAGGAAATCCGCGAACGGCCCGGCGGGGAGGTAGTCCAGCGGCTGCGCGATGGTCTTGGTTTCGTCGCTGACCGCCATGCCGATACGGCGCGTTCCGTGATCGAGGGCGAGGATTCGCATGAGGCCGCAGTATGGCAGCGAGCACCGGGTAATTCAATGGCGCAGACGAATCCGGATTCACAGGCGGAGATTGGCGGAGGCGCGTGTCGGCAATATCTTCAGCGCGACGAGGTGTGGCCGGCGAGCGGCTTTCCCGATGTGCGGTTTGGATCCGGCGAAGATGAACCGCGCGGGGGAAGAATTCGGCAGGTTGACGCCGGGTGGAACAAGGCGCGCAATTGAGTTTTCAACTTCGCGGTTCCTGCTACACTGCCGCCAATGCACTGGCTGTTGTCGCTCGACGTCGGGCTGTTTCATTTCATCAACCGCTCGTTGAGCAACCCATTGTTCGACTGGCTGATGCCGATCCTGAGCGGCGGCCGTGGCGCGATGCACTGGTTCGTCCCGCTGGCCGTCGCGCTCGTCCTGGCCGCCATCTGCTTCGGGAACACGCGCGCCCGGCTGTGCGGCTTGATGATCGTGCTGGTGATCGCGCTGGGCGACCCGCTCGTCGTCAACACCATCAAACACCTCGTGGCCCGCCCGCGTCCCTGCATTGCCTTGTCCGGTGTCATCGAACGGCTCGGCTGCACCCATTCCGGCAGCATGCCGTCGGCACACGCGGCCAACTGGTTTGCCATGACGATGGTGGCGTTTTTGTTTTACCGGCGCCGCGCCTGGCCCGTGCTGGTGATGGCGCTGGGGGTTTCCTTTTCGCGCGTTTACAACGGCGTGCATTATCCCAGCGACGTGCTGGCCGGCGC
>JAGWMQ010000178.1 GCA_028873125.1 Verrucomicrobiota bacterium
CGTACACCTGCAGCATCACCGTGCCTGTTCCTATTGAGGAAGCCTGCGCCGCTATCGGCCGGGTATCCGACTGGTGGGCCAAGGTTTTTGAGGGCCACGCCGAAAAGCTCAACGACGTCTTCACCGTCCGTTTCGGCGAGACCTTCGCCACGTTCCGGATAACGGAAATGGTTCCTGACCAAAAAATTGTTTGGCATGTCACCGGTTGTTATCTGCCTTGGCTCAAAGACAAGACCGAGTGGACCGGTACCGAGGCGATCTGGCATCTTTCCGCGTCCCCCGGCGGCACGCACATTGATTTCACGCACGCGGGGCTGGTACCTCAGGTCGAGTGTTACAGCGTCTGCGTAAAAGGCTGGGACCAACATATAAAGGGCAGCCTTTACCAGTTGCTGACCACCGGCAAAGGTTCGCCCACGTAACAGAATCCCGAGAGACGAGTCCAGAACCCGTCGCATCCACAAAAATATTCAGGAGCGGTCATGGCAAAGGTAATTCTTGGAAATCACATGGCGGTTTTTGCCGCACGCGTGGAGCAGACGCGGATCCGCAAATTTTATTGCGAGGTTCTGGGTTGCAAGTCCAGGGTGCAGAACGATCAGGTGGACCGCTATCAATTGGACGATGTCCATTTCTTCTTCGTCTGGCAGGACACGGCTCTGGATGAGAGCAGCTTTCTAAAGGCCATCTATCTGGAACTCAGGGCCGACAACACCGAAGAAATGACCCGGAAGATTCTGGCCTTTGGTGTCAAACGGCTCGAGAACTTGGGCGATGGGATTCTCTATTTCCAGGCGCCCGTCGGTCAGGTGTTCAAGCTCACGGACATCAATGTAGATGATGCGCAGCACGAGGCGTCGCCTGACGTCAATCCCGGAATCTCTGCGCCGACGCCGTAGATACTCACCTCGAATCCTGCACGGCCGCACATACCGCCCAAACACTGGTTATTTTTGGAGCATGCTCATGGCACGCAAAGTAAATGCATTGTTGCTCGGACTCACGGGTCTGCTCATCGCGCTTGGCGCCTTCGGGCACAGCTTCATGGGCCGCAAGGCGCTGGATGCCGGTCTCGCGCGCGTGGCGCTCGACGCCCATACCGACAAGCTGATTTATCTGGTGTGGTATTTCTGCGGCGGCTGCATGCTGGTGTTCGGCCTGCTGGTGATTGCTGGCGCTTGGCGTGCGTGGCGCGGCGAAAACCGCGGTCTCGGTGTCGCGGGACTGATTGGCATTTTCTACCTGATCGTCGGCGTGCTTTCGCTCGCATACATGCACGAGCCTTTCTGGAGCATCTTTGTCATTCTGGGTGGGCTGACGCTGATCTTTTCCTTCACGCTTCGAAAAGCCTGACAGGTTGCGCCCGAATTAAGTTACGGCTTGCTGACGGTCAAGCAGACGGTAACTGATGGCTTCGGCCACGTGCGCGCTCTGAACGCTGTCGCATGCAGCAAGGTCTGCGATGGTGCGCGCGGTTTTGAGGATGCGGTGATAGGCGCGCGCGGAGAATCCCAGCTGCTCGGCGGCGCGCTCCAGGAGATCCAGCCCCTGTCTGTCGGGCGCACAGAAATGCCCAGCTTCGCGCGGTATGAGCCGTGCATTGGGCTTGCCGCTGCGCGCGAGCTGGCGATTGCGCGCCGCGAACACGCGCGCGGCAACCGTCGCGCTCGGCTCACTGTCCGGCGGCGTGTCAGGCCTCAGCGCTTTGCGTGGCGGACGCGGTACCTCCACGTGCAGGTCAATGCGGTCCAGCAACGGCCCGGAGATGCGGCCCAGGTAATTCTGGATCTCCCGGGGCGAACACCGCGATTCGCCGGGCATTTTCCCGTCCGGCGCGGGGTTCATCGCCGCCACCAGCATGAATTGCGAGGGAAATGTCATCGTGCCCGCGGCGCGCGAAATCGTCACCCGTCCTTCCTCGAGCGGCTGGCGCATCGTCTCCAGAACGCTGCGCTTGAACTCCGGCAGTTCGTCCAGAAACAGCACGCCGTGGTGCGCCAGGGAAATCTCCCCGGGCGTCGGATTGATGTTGCCCCCGAGCAGACCGGCGTCGCTGGCCGTGTGATGCGGCGCGCGGAACGGCCGGCGCGTCACCAGCGCGCGTTTGACGCTCTCCTGCCCCTTGACTTCCGCAAAATCCAAATCGTCCTCGAGCGGCTGATCAAAAAGGTCGGCGAGGTCCACCTTGGCCGGCGCGATCTTGATCTCCCCTTCGAGAAACTGCGCCGCCTCGCGGAGATTCTGGACGGGGATGACCTGCAGCCCAGCCACGACCGCCGCTTCGGCGGCGTTTTCGGCCGGGACCAGCACGCCGGTTTTTCCGTCCGCCTTGGCGCGAATCGCCACCGGCAACACACCCTTGCACGGCCGCACCCCGCCCGTCAGCGCCAGCTCGCCGACGAGCACGAAATTGTCGAGCTGGTCGGTCTCGATCTGTTCGCTCGCGGCCAGCATCCCGAGGGCGATGGGCAGATCAAAACTCGGCCCCTCCTTCTTCACGTCCGCCGGCGCCAGGTTGATCGTCGTGCGCCCCATCGGAAATTTGTAGCCGGAATTGCCGAGCGCGGTGGTGACGCGATCGCGCGATTCCTTGACCGCCGCGTCCGGCAGGCCAACGATGACGATCAGCGTGTCCCCCCAGCCGGCGTTGACCTCGACTTCGACCGGAAAAGCATCAATGCCGTTGAGCGCCGCAGAGCAGACCTTCGCGAGCACGGAAACGTTATGGCCCAGATCGGCCGCGAGGGCAATCGCTTTTTCTGAATCACCGGAAATCCTGGTTCAAATCAGGTTATGCTCCGGGTTAAAATGTCTTTTGCAGCCAGAGCAGGGAACGTTTCAGCCAGTCGAAGTCGAACCAACCGCGGGCCAGGGCGTCTTCCACGCCGAGCAACGCGCCGAATACGGCCGCCCACAGCCAGCACAATTTCCGTTCCTTGTGTCCTTGGACCAGAAACAGCGCGGCCCCGGCGTCGGCCACGATGGCAATGGCCAGTCCCCACAGCGTCAAGCTCTGCGCCGTGGCCACCGCGGAAATCCGCCAGTGCCAGAAATGCACCCCGGCGGCCTCCGGTCCGCCGATGAGCACGACCGCCAGCCAGGCACAGTTCGCGACCATGATCAGGAGCCGCTGCATGTCGGGGTTGTAGCGGCGGCCCGCGACCGCCGGCAAAGGGGATCACAGGGCGGCGCTACAGTTCAATTGATCTTTTCCGCGACCTGGTATTTGAACATCCGTTTCTTCATCCAGCGCACCGCCAACAGGTCGTAGAACGAGGCGAACAGCCGGTTCCAAACGCCGTAATGGCTATGCCCGGCGAAGCGCGGATTGTTGCTCACCTCGATTTCCGTAACCGTGTGGCCTTCGATCTTGAACAACGTCGGCAGGAACCGGTGCATGCCCTTGAAAAATTTCAAGTTCTCGATGCACTCGCGCTTGAAGGCGCGGTAGGTGCAGCCGGCGTCGCTGATCTGTTCGCCGGAAAGCTGGTTGCGCACCCAGTTGGCGATTCGTGACGAAGCCACCTTGACAAAATTATCGCCCTCGCCGCGCGCCTTGACGCGCGTGCCGCAGACGCAGTCGTAATGCTTCAACGCCTCGAGAAACTTCGGCAGGTCCCGGGGATCGTTCTGCAAATCGGCGTCGAGCGTGAAAAGGTATTTGCCGCGCGCCGCCTTGAGGCCGGCGAAGCTGGCCGCGCTCTCGCCGCAGTTGAAGGCGAAGCGCTGCGCGCGGATGCGCGGGTCGGCCGCGGCCAGTTCCTTGAGGATGTCCCACGACCGGTCCCGGCTGCAATCGTCGGTGATGACGACTTCGTAGGGGATTTTCAGCGGCTCGACCGCCGCACGGATGGCCTTGACGAGTTCGCGCAGGTTGTCTTCCTCGTTGTAACAGGGAATGACGAGGCTGATTTCAGGAGTGTCTGACATCTATTGACCTGCTCGTTGTTGCAACAGTTTGGCGCGTCCGCAACATTCGGAAATAATCTTCTGCGATTCCATTTTGTCGCCCGGCTCCGCGTATTGGCTTGCCAAGGCGGTTAAAGGTTCAAGCGCCGGCGAATGTCGCGCAATCAACATGGTGATGTCGTTTTCGTAAACCGCCGCGCGATCCATGTCGAATTGCCGATACAAGGATGGCAGCGCGTAAAGTTTCAACACGATCAAACCTTCGACCGTTGCCGCCGGCACTTTTAACTCTGTGAACGAATGCTTCGTGGCAAATTTTTCCGCGATGATTTTGAAAAGCGGATTCGTTGTCAGCAGCAAATCCACCTGGATGCTCTTGAATTTTCCCCGCGCAAAAAAATCGTTCCGGTCTTCAATCTTCAATTCAGGGAGTTGCTCCAGCGCGGCAACGGACATGAGCAAATTCACGTCCTTCGTGTTTCGGCCTTTCACGTAAGTCAGCATCGCCAGGCCGCCGACGAGCAGATAATTCACGCGCCGCTCCGCGAGCAGCCGGAACAAATCCATCGCGTCCTGCGGCACGGGCATCGGCGACTGCGGCGGCGCGCCTTCGCGCAATTGCGGCGGAGCGTTCATCCAGCGGCGCGGGTCGGCTTCCCATGCGTCCAGCAGCACTTGCGCCACGCGCTGCAAACTGACGCCTTCGGGCAGCGTGACTTCGCGGTTCTTTTGATCTGCGGCAGTCATTCAAGTAACAAATTTTAACAGAAATGAACGGAAGAAAAAAGCGATTTAGAACGCGAATTGGCGCGAATTTCTTTTTGGGCAATCGTCGCTAAAAGCCAATGCCTTTCAATAAACCAAAACCAACACCGTCGCCTTTTTCACATCATTCACCGCATCCGAAAATTTCTCATCCGCCGTGTTTGCAATTTTGCCTCGTCAGCAGAAACAGTGGGTTAATTCCGGCTCAGGAAGGCGGCCGAGCGTGTGATACAAAGCGATTTCCATAGCTTCGTAGGTGCGGAAGCCATACGAGCGTCTGGTGACCACTCGGATTTTGTTGTTCAGCCCCTCGA
>JAGWMQ010000039.1 GCA_028873125.1 Verrucomicrobiota bacterium
GCTCAAACCGTGGCCCAACCCGCTCCACAGCAGGCTCCGCGAAGTCAGGCCGTTGACTTGCAGCGCGGGATTAAAATTGGCCGCCGTCGTTGACGAGCCGTCGGAGTTCTGGAAAACAAGCATCTCAAAACCCGCGGCCGGGGAGCCGGAAATTTTGCTGAACATTCGGTCGTTGAGGTTCGGATCGGCCTGGAGATTCATCCAGAACGTTACCGTGAATTTCGTCAGCCCGTTCAGCTTGATCGGGTTGCCGGCCGTCACGTAGTCATTGTCCGTGTCGTTGACGGTGGTATCCAAAGAGAAGCCGTCGGCAAACGGGGAGTTCGTCGTGCGCGTGGCGCTGCTCTTGAAGATGCCGTCGGCTTCGGGCGGAATGCCGGTGTCAATGGCCGGCGTGTTGGTGGCGCCAGTCTCATCGAACGAATAGCGCAACACCAGGTCGGCTCGCGCCGGCTGCATGGCAAGGATTGAGCCGGCTAGCGCCAGCATCCATGCGGCGCGGGCCACGGCCCCGCCGGCGCGCCGGACGGAGAGGAGCTTTGGAAAGGGGCAAACAACGGGTAATGGCTTTCTGGTGATTTGCATAGTAGTAGCTTGCATGGCGTGAATCATAGCAGCGTCCGCAGAAACCGGTCTAGGTGCGCTCGCGTAATTAAATTAAAGATTTGCGCCAATGGACTCGGCCGGGGCGCGGGCAGCATCCGGCCAGCGCAAGGCGCAGGGCGTGAGTCCGGGCAGATTTAATTCAACACCAGCGCCTCGAACCGGCTGGAAGCCGAAAGTGTGCAGCACTCCGGCGCGGGAGTTTCACACCGGGCTCCGGCCTGTACCTTTTGCCTGTCCCTTTTCCAAGGACTGTGAAGCACAATCGTCCCGGCCGCGCCGGTTGCAAGCTCAAACAAATTTTTGAGGTCCGCGGTAAAGCCAACGGGTTTGTCGTCGGATGTACTGCTGATCCCGGGCAACCGCCGGCCCGGCGCCGTGGCGCAAATCATTAATTTAAATACGCGAACATCGCTGGATGGATTGCGTTGCACCCTGCTAAAGTCACCCCATAAAAATGGCGAAGGTAAGGTAGATCGCGCTTTTTCAAATTCAACCGTCCCAACAACCACAACATCAAGATGAAAAGAACAACCTCACCTGTCCTGCCGGCTGCCGTGCTCGCGCTGGCCGCCGTCCTGATCCCCAACCACACCAGGGCCCAGAATATTTTCGTGGCGAATGCGGCAAACGGCACGATTTCGGAATTTGATCCGAGCGGCACGCTGATCAACGCCACCTTTGGCTCGGCCTTGAGCAGCCCCCACGGTCTGGCCTTCGACGGCAGCGGCAATCTCTACGTGGCGAACTTTTCCAACGGTACCGTCGCCAAGCTGGATTCGGGCGGAAACGCCGCGACTTTCGCTTCGGGTCTGAGCCAGCCCTACGACCTGGCTTTCGATCACAGCGGCAATCTGTTTGTGGCCAACAGCGCCAACAATACGGTCTCCGAATTCAGTTCCAGCGGCACCCTGATCAATGCCGCCTTTGCCTCGGGCCTGCACACCCCGGAAGGCCTGGCCTTTGACGGCAGCGGCAACCTGTATGCCGCAAACTTGAACAGCGGCATCATTTCGAAAATCAATTCCGGCGGAACGGCCAGCACGTTCGTGTCGGGGATAAGCGAGCCTCTGGGCCTGGCGTTTGTCAGCAGCGACAACCTTTATGTGACGAGCCTGAACACCGGCACGATTGAGAAATTTGATTCAAGCGGCAGCCTGATCACCTCGAGCTTCGCCTCGGGCCTGAGTTCCCCGACATTCCTGGCGGTGAAACCGGCGCCCGTGCCGGAGCCTTCGGTCTGGGCAATCATGGGCATGGGTTTGGCCGCCCTCCTGGGCCGCCGCCCTCGTCGCAACACCTGAATCTCTGTTCAATCCGCATAAGATCGGTCCACACTCCGCGCGCCGCATCATTCGCCGCCAACACTCCGGTCTGCGCGCTGGAGTCCTGATCGCCACGCTGGGATGGCTCGCGGTGGCTTCCGGAGTACCGGCAAAAAACGCCATTTTCTACGCCGGACCCCGGAGCGACGGCGTCTGGTTTGGCCGGTCGGCGAATCCCGCCGCGCCGGGCGGCAGAAGCATGGCCGGCGACTTGTCGTCCGTGGTCGAGGCGGTTCGTGCCGCCCGGAAGGCGCGGGGACCGCGTTCCCGGGCAATCCTCATTCTTCGCGGCGGAACTTATCCACTGGCCGCGCCGCTCGTGTTGACTCCGGAAGACTCGGGACTCACCATCGCTGCTTACCAGGACGAGACACCCGTGTTGAGCGGCGGACGGAGAATCACCGGCTGGAGAAAAGCGCCCGGCAAACCGGGCTGGTGGGAGACCGAAATTCCCTCCGTACGGGACGGCGACTGGTATTTTCGCTCACTCTTCGTGAATGGCCGGCGCGCCCGGCGCGCCCGCGCGCCCAACGCCGGTTCCTTTTATACGATGCGGGGCGAGAGGGTTTCCGACCACCCCGTCCAGTTCCATTTCCAGCCCGGCGACATCAATCCGGCTTGGGCCGGCGACCCGGATGTTGAAGTGGTTGGATTGGAGACGTGGATCACCTACCGGCTCCACATTCAATCGGTGAGCACCCAGAGCAATCTGGTCACCCTCGGCGGCAACGCCATCAAGGCGGCGCGCGAGAAGGGAGGCGGCCGCTATTTCATCGAAAACACTCCCGACGCCCTCGACGCGCCGGGAGAATGGTATCTGAACCGGAAGACGGGCGTCCTGACCTACGTCGCTCAGCCCGGTGAAGACTTGAACCGCGCCGAGGTGATCGCGCCGCGGCTCATGGAACTGGTGCGCCTCGAGGGTGACCACGCAGCCCGGCGCCCCGTCCGGCACGTGACGCTGCGAGGCTTGACCTTCAGTTGCACGGACTGGTCCATGCCGGCTGACGGTTTCGTGGATTTGCAGGCCGCTTTCCGGATTCGAGGAGCCGTGCGCGCGAAAGCCGCGACGGGCTGCAGGCTGGTGAATTGTCGCTTCACGCACCTGGGCAATTACGCGGTGGACTTGGGCCAAGGCTGCCAACGGGACGAAATCGCCGGCTGCAATTTGAACGACTTGGGCGCAGGCGGCATCCGCGTGGGCGAACCGGACGCCGCCCGGGATCCATTTCAGCAGAACCACAACAATGTCATCACCGACGACCATATTCACCAGGCCGGGCGGGTTTACGCGTCGGCAGTCGGCGTCCTGATCATGCAGAGCGGCGCCAACCTCGTCGCTCACAATGAAATTGACCATCTTTACTACACGGCAATTTCCGTCGGCTGGACCTGGCACTATAATCAATCGCCTTGTTCTGAAAATCTCATCGAGTTCAACCACCTGCACGACGTTGGCCAGGGAAGGATGAGCGACCTGGGCGGCGTCTATACGCTGGGACCGCAGCCCGGAACGATGGTCCGCAACAACCTGATCCACGACGTGGAAAGTTACAGCTACGGCGGATGGGGGCTCTACGCCGACCAGGCCAGTTCCAGCATTCGGTTCGAGAATAATGTCGTCTATCACACCAAGACCGGCGGTTTTCATCAGCATTACGGGTTGGACAACGTCGTCCGCAACAACGTCTTCGCGGACGGCCGCCTCTGGCAATTGCAATTCACGAAGGCGGAAAACCATCGCTCCTTCAGTTTCGTGAACAACCTCGTTTATTGGACGCAGGGCGGGCTGTTTTATGGCGTCTTTGACAAGGGGCAAACGCTGATGGAAAGCAACCTGTATTGGGACGCGTCGGGCCAACCGGTCAATTTCATGCCCCTGACGGTTGGTCTGCGGGGCCGCGAGGGCCTTGACAAAATCAATGCCGCGCTGGCCAAGCTTTCCCCAACCAGCTTCAAACAATGGCAGGCGACGGGCCACGACCGGGGATCAATCATCGCCGACCCGGAGTTTGTGGCGCCGAAAAAATTTGATTTCACCCTCAAGTCAAATTCCCCGGCGTTCCAGTTGGGTTTCAAGCCCATTGACCTGGCCGGAGTGGGCGTGCGGCGAAGCGCGACCAAAGGGGTCGCCCATTATTGACCTATTTTGCTTTTGCGCTTGCCCGGTCCAGACTCTCCCAACCTGCCTGTGTATCAATCTCGCGCGGCTGGCGGTGTGGCGGGTGCGGTCGGAGGGATTCTTGAAGGAAGCCTTCGTGGACGTGGATGGGACGATTGCCGGAACCGACGGGGAATGCAAGGCGGGGATGGACATTTCCTACAAGGGGATCTGAGAGTATGCGCCGCGGGTGGTGGGTTTGGCCAATGGGCGGTGCGACCAGGAGAACGTGATTGAGCAATTGAAGAACGGGGTCAGCGCGATGCGGTTGCCGGTGACGGACCTGGTGAGCAACTGGGCGTATATGGTGATGGCGGCGCGGGCGTGGAATTTGAAAGCGTGGTATGGGCTGCTGGTGCCGGATCGGGAGCGGGGGTTGGAATTGGTGAAGATGGAGTTTCGGCGGTTTCTCCAGGTCATCCTGCTGCTGCCCTGTCAGATTGTGCGGACGTCTCGGCGGGTGATCTACCGAATCTTGAGTTACAATCATTGGTTGAAGGATTTCTTTGCGACGTGGGAACGGCTGCAACGGTTGGTCTTGGTCGAGTAGTGAGGCCAAGGCCGCTATAGAGTTAGGTGACTCTGGAAGAGGTGTCGTCACGCAGGCCAAAAAGAGGGTCAAAACCCTCACTCGGAGGCATACTGACACGCCAAGGTCAATTGACGGCATTTGGCGGCATAGCCGACAGTGGGTCTGAAGATTTTGTGGTCAAAAATCCGAAATATCTCCGTCGGAAGTAATCAGGCGATTCAAACACGCTTGTTTTGGGGCTAGAGCTTGTCCCAAAACCCAAAACGCTCATTTTTGACGGAATGATTTTTTTGGATTTCCCAGGCAAATGGCTGTCTCTTTATCCAATAGGACAATGTCCTGCGCCAAAACAATTTCCAAAAAACGACTTTTTGGGACAAGCTCCATCTAGGTCTATTTCGGGAAGGCATAGGCGTGCCGGAGCCATCGCCGGCGTTGCTATTTTTGCCTGGCAGCAGCGCCTGGTCATTGGCCAGCCCCTGCACGCCAAAGGAGAGAAAGGGAATAAACGATTATGATGAAACCGTTTTTGTTTATCTGGCTGGCGGCTCATCCATTATCTGCCGCCGCCGCCGGCAGCGCCGCTGGCACGTTTACGAATCCCGTCGCTTCCGGTCCTGATCCCTGGGTGATTCGCTGGAAAACCGATTATTACTTTTGCCACTCCAGCAACGACGGCATCTGGGTGAAGCGCGCGGCGCGTCTCCAGGACATCGGCAAAGGTTCGGGGAGGCTTGTCTGGCGGCCGCCGGAAGGAACAGCCTGTTCGGAAGAGCTTTGGGCGCCTGAACTGCATCGGCTGCGAGGCAAATGGTACATCTATGTGGCCGCGGACGACGGCAACAATATCCATCATCGCATGGTTGTGCTCGAAGGAAGTTCGAGCGACCCGCAGGCGCCGTTTGTTCTCAAAGGCAAGATCGCCGCGCCTTCAGACCGCCGGGCCATTGACGGCACCGTGTTGCAAATGCCCGGAGGGAAACTTTACTTCATCTGGTCCGGCTGGGCGGGCGCGAACAACGCGGCGCAAAACCTCTACATCGCGCCCATGAGCAATCCCTGGACACTCAGCGGCAAACGGGTGTGCATTTCACGGCCGACTTACGCCTGGGAATGCCGCGGCGCGCCCGTCAACGAAGGGCCGGAAACCCTCTGGCATGGTGGGCGGCTGTTCATCATTTACTCGGCTTCCGGCGCGTGGGGGGACGGCTACTGCCTGGGCCAGTTGACCTGGACCGGCGGGGAGGTGCTGAATCCGAAATCATGGATCAAAAAGCCCACACCGGTTTTTTCCAGCACCGACAGCGTGTTCGGGCCGGGGCATTGTTCCTTCGTCAAATCGCCGGACGGCACCGAGGATTGGATCGTGTATCATGCCCACAAAAACAAAGGCTCCGGCTGGGACCGCAACGTGCGCATCCAGCCTTTCACCTGGAATGCCGATGGCTCGCCTCACTTTGGCGCGCCGATCGCTCCCGGTATCGTCCTGCCGGAACCGTCGGGCGAAAAGCCGTGACTCAAGTCATCTCAACCGTCAGCGTTTGGCCGCTTTGGATCGTCACCGGTTGTTTCAGGGCCACTTGCAACTCGCCGGAGTTGAAACCAAAGGGGCTTTCGATGGTTCGGTTGCCACATCGCACGTGCACTGTCTTGGGGACTGCCGGAACTGCCAGGATCATCTTGGCCAGGGCGAGGCGGCCTTCACGAACATGAATTTCATTGCGCTGCCTCCGTCCTGTCCGCGACTGGCCCGCCTGGCCCCAACCTTCCGGCCCGCAGAAAAAGCTTTTGAAATTCTCCGGCGCATGGCGCGGCGTGAATCGCAATACCCGGCGCGGACCGTGATAGTACCAACCGGCCAGCGCCAGGAGCAAGGCGCCGGATGACATCGCGCGGGCGTAGTGGCCGCCGCATTCAATTTCGCACCACGGATTGCGCGGGATCGGCGGACGCGGGATGCCGTCGTAACGGTCGCGGGCGCCTTTCACGATGTCGAACGCTTCCGGGATCAGGCCCTCGTAAATCATGTGTCCGGCCACCTGGTATTCTATGCCGGTCCAGACTTCGTCCGAGTAAAGCATCACACGGTCTGGCCGGCCCCCTTTGGGCCAGGTGCAAACGATCAATCCTTTGTCCTTGCCGCCGGCAAAGGCGCGCGGGGCGAACTTCCAGCCCGTCAGGTCGCTTTTGAAATTGTATTTGAAGATGGACCGCAGGGCGGAGACGACCATCTCCCGCGGCAGGAGGTAGCCGAGGTCCAGTTGGTGCGCCCACCACTGCCCGATCAGTTGGTCGGCCATGCAGCCGGGACCGACTTCGCCGCCCCGATTCAGGTAATCGGGCAGATATTGCTGGAAATACTCGCCGTTCCAGCACAACTCGACGAGTTTCTTGCGGCCGCTTTCAAAAACGGTGTGGAACCGTTCGGCGGTCGCGGGGTCGCCCAGGCGGCGCGCCCATTCCTCACCCGCGCGCAACGCGGCGAGGTAGTAACCGCTGATGAAGGTGGTGACGCCGTGCAAGGCTTCGTCGTAGGTGTTCCATTGATCGTCCTGCAGGACGCCGCAGGGCCGGCCGCCGTTGGATTTTGCGTCGCGATGAATCAGGTATTCCACCGCGCGCCGGACGTTCGGCCAATAGCTCCTGAAAAACGTCTCGTCGGAGGAGTTGAGCGCCTCGCGGTAGGCCTTCAGAATGCAACTGGCCTGGCCGTCGGTGAAGGGATGTTCGTTGGTCGGCCACGGCGGCGAGGGCACGTCGGTGCGGTTGTTGATCCCGCCGTCCGGGCGTTGCTGGTGCCGGAAGTCAATCCGCCGCATCTCGCGTTCCAGCGTCGGAAAGAGGCGCGCCAAGGTCTGCTCGTAACCCCAAACATGGGTGCAGGTCGGCTCACAGCAGCCGTTCGAGCCTTCCCAGCCGTACACCTCGCCGTTGGCAATGCGAAACACCACGCCGATGTGCCGGATGATGCCGGCGTTGGCGGTAACGCAGTCCAACAACCAGTAAGGCAGGGTGCTGTCGTAAAACGTTTTTCGAAAGCGCTCGGTGCGGGTTTGCAGTTCGGTGATATTTTCCGCGGCTTCGCGGGCGACGGCCACGGCGTCCGGCCACCGGGTGGCGTAGTGGCAACCCATCCAGACGCCGGCGGAATTGTATTTGTTCGGATAATGCCACGTCAGGACGAACGGCACCTCGACGGTTTCGCCGGCTGGAACGGCAATCGTGGAAGCTACCGCCCCGTTGATTGTGCGGCCTGACGGCGTGGGCGGATTCGGCCGGGCGCGATGCAATGCAGCAAAACGGCCACGCGCGCTGAACGCGTTCCAAGCCTCGCTCCAATCTTCAAACGCGGGCAGCACCGTGGTTTCGCCGCGCAAGGCCGCCAACGCCAGGGTCCCAAAGCCGGACGCCTTGCGGTTTGGGCCGGGGCCTGCGGCGGGCGTGTAGTTGGCCCCGACCAGGCGGCACAAGAATTCATAAGCGCGCTGGCGCTCTCTGCTTTGTCCGGCCGAGGCCGGATCGAGGACGGCCCCGGCCGCCATCACGACTTTGCCTGTTCCCAAGGGCCGGATGAACAGGCGGAGCCCATTGGCGGCCGTGGCTTGGATCGCACCGGGTTGCAGAACCAGATCTTCAAAGGCAACCGCCGGCACACCGCCGGCCCTCCCGCCCGCCGACCGGACGCCGCTGAAACGCGCGGGAAGCATTTCCTCCAGCAACGACAAAACGGCGCGGTCACCCGGAAAATCCGAGAACTGGATTTGGTCAACATTGATGTGGCCCCAGCCGCCCTGTTGTTCATCCACAATTTCAATGTGCGCCGTCCGGCCTTCCAGCGCGCTGACGTCCCAGAACGCGGGCTGAAGCCGCTCCCGACCTTCGCCGGAAGCCGACCGCACGACTTTGCCATCGGCCACCAGACGGATCTGGGTGTTGGGCGAGGAGCCGCCGCCGATCCGGAAACGGATGAACCGGCGTTCGATTGTGAACGGTTTGCTGATCAGGCGGCCGGTGGCGTCATCGCCGCCGAGGTAGCTGTTGACCAGGCCGTGGCCGACGAAACCGGACACCGGTTGCTGGTTCGGCAACGTGCCGCGGGCCGGCGCCCGGCCAAAGGCGTTGCCCTCGACCTTCCAGTTTTCGTAACCGTGCTCGAAGTCCTCGAACAGAATGTCCGGCCGCGTCGAAACGTCGGCCAGGGGCTTGCCGCCGGTGCAGGAGCCGTAACCTTGCAGGAGCGGTGACGATTTCCCGGCAAAGAGCAGCGTGGCGCCGGACCTCACGGCCGCGCGCGCGGCTTGAAGAAACGAGGCCGGGATTTCCGCCGCCGGTTCCTCCAACCAGATGACCGTCCGGACCGGATCGCGCAACGCTTCCGCGGAAATGGATTCGGCACCGAGGAGATTGACGGTGAGATGGTCTGGACGATCCGGAGGCGGCGTTTCCAACCGGCTCAAGTTGGCGGATGCGTAGATGGCCACGGGCCCATCGAGCGTCGCGTCCTTTGCCGGTTCCGCGCGCATGAACAGCCCGCGCGCCCGCGCTTCGCGCAGCACGTCGTTCACGTTCCCACCGAAATCGGGGTTGGTGGCGGAACGATTCTCGCCGCGCGCGTCGTAGCCGACCGGATTCTGCATCAAGGCGGCCAGCGAAACGGTCTGGCTTTGGCCGGTCGGATTCCGGATTTGGAACACGAACGCGGCCAGCGGCATCTCGGAGAACCGCGTGTCCAGCGGCGCAAACGGGCTGAAGGCCGTCAGTTCGATCCGCACCGGCAGGCCGGGGTCCGTGAAGCGGAGCACGGCGACGGGATATTCGCCGGTCATTTGAATTTGTTGCACGCGCGGCCAGTCCGGACCGCCGGTGGTTTGCAGGAGTTTTGTCGTCCCGCCGGCGTTGGCCAAAAAATAGAGCGGCACATTGCCGTCACGCAACGTGTTGAACAACTGCCAGGTGGTGAGCTGGCCGTCGGCGCCGATTTCGAAATTTCCGGTGCCGAGACCCCCCAGGTGCATCCGCGCGTCGGCGTGTTTATCGGAGAGATAGATCCGCGGATGGGCCGGCGCCATGACGTCATCCTGCCAGCGCCGAAATTCTTCGGGCTGGAGTTCAAAGGCGGCCCAGTTCGGGGCGGCCAGCAGGGTTCCCACCGCGCCCGCACCCGCCAGCCCGAGAAATTCACGCCGGGTCAAACGGCTGCTTTGCGGTCCGCAAAGTCCCGAACAGTTGCACTTGCGCATGAAGTTTCCTGGACTATTTCCGTCCCATTGTCCAACCCAACCGGGCTTGGCCGCAATTCCGTGCCGCCTCACCTTTGGAGCGGGTCCCAATACTTGGAATTTTTCAGGAACTTGATGGGTTCCGACGGCGGACCTTGCGGATTGATGTCCCGGTCATGCCGCATCTCGGCGTGGCCGTCCACGAACATCATGTTGCCCATGCCCAGATGGCGTACCGGGTCAACCCCCTCGTTGGGGCTGCCGTCGGCCCTGCCGTTTGGATCCATCCAGGCGTTGGGAAACCAGAGACTGCTGGCCCACGCCACGGAATTGACCGCCTCATTGCCGGTGGGGTAGGGATCCTTGTCTCCAACCAACAGACAATCCACCGGATGACGAACCGACGACCGCTTGAAGGACTCGGTATCAGCGAAGACATGCCCAAACACGGTGAACGGCGGGTTGTCGGGAGCATAAGGATGGTGTCCCAGAAAATAACCGTTGTAGCCGTAACCCACCCAGTAGGCGTTGAATCGCCAGTGCCAGATCAGGCCATAGGTGTTGATGCTGCCCGTCAGGGCCGGGTCGTGGAAAAGTTCGTTGGTGTAGTTCTGGTCTCCGGCATGACCGGTGATGGTTGTGCCCCACCAATCGAACTCTGCCTCCGGTACATTGTTGGCGGACGGACCGTCGGGCAGCAATGAATTCCGGTGGGGTGGGAAGACGTCGTTGTTGTTGTCCGTATAGACCTGGAACATGATGCCAATCTGCCGAAGATTGCTCAGGCAGCCGATGGCCTGGGCCTTGGACTTGGCGCGCGCGAGGGCCGGCAACAGCAGCGCCGCCAGGATGGCGATGATGGCGATGACCACCAGCAGTTCGATGAGGGTGAAGCCCTGTCCCCGGCGGGGACGGGCCTTGGGACTTGTCCAAGGCGCCGGCCGGCCGCCTCCCAACCGTTCCTTTGCTTCCGTGACTGTTTGCATGTTCAATTACCGGGGCAATGAGAGCCGATAGAAGACATTGCCCGAGGGTGACGCCGGTACGATCGCTTGATTCTGGCCATTGGCCAGGGTGGTCACGTTGGTCACGTTGACCCAGTTGGCATTGTTCAGATCCGAGGTTTGTTGCAGCACAAACCCGCCCACCGAGGCCGACCACGTGAAGACAAAGGCATTGCCGTTGGTCGCCTCCAGGTTCAGGTTGGGGACGCTGTAGAACAGGAAGTCGCTGATCCGTTGAGTGGAGGCGACCCCGCCGTCGGCCCCGGTGAAGCCGACATAGGCCGTGTTGCCGCCGACAATGTTGGTGATGTCCAGGTCCAGATTTGTGCTGAACGAGGTCTGGGCCACCGCGTCGGTCAAGGTTAGGGACAACTGCCCTTGGGCGTAATCCATCGTGACGCCGATGGGGTCGCTGCTGTCAATGACGACGTTGCCGGGCGTCAGATAGTTGCCGTTGTTCCCCCCGGCGCCGGTGAGGCCGTTTGTCAAGACCGTGTAACCCACCTTTTGATTGTTGCCGGTGTATAGATTGAACTCCATCTCCATGCTCGGAGAAAGGCCGCTCACGCCCAGGCCGCCGCCGCCGCCGCCGAGGGCGGACGCCCCCCGCGGATCATTCTGGAGGCAGAAACTCACGCCGTCAGCCCCCTGGCCAACCGCGCCGCCCACATCCTGATACGTCCAAGTCGCCTTGAAGGCGCCGATATAGAGCGGGTAGTTCAGGAAACTGCTTCGCGTCTCGCCACCGGCGCCATCGGTCAAGGCCAGCGCATTGTTGGTGACGGTGGCGCCGCCGTTTTGCGTCCAGATGTTGCCGTTGTTGAACGTCTCGCGGTTGACCACCGTCAGCGTGGCCGCGGCGCTGGCGGCATTGCCGTCGGCATTGGTCAGGAAAAGCTGATAGTTGCCCGCGTCGCCGGCGAACACCTCGGCGATGTTCAGGACATTGGACTGTGACCCGGTGATCCGTCCGTCGTCCGCGAGGCTAGTTCCGTTGTGCTTCCACTGATAGCGGATGGGCTGCGTGCCCGTGGCGTAAACGGTCAGGGCCATCGGGAAGCCGCTGGCCACCGTCACGTTCGCCGGCGCGACATCCAGCATGATTTGCGGCGGACCGGACGCGCTGATGGCGCCGGGCGACACGCCAAACCCGCTCAACTCGGATAGCGAGACGAACTCGTTGGCCGGGCTGATGCCGGTCCCGGTGGTGGCCAGGGCGTTGCCGAAGACGCCGCCGACGGCCCAGCCGTAGCCGGTGCGTTCATTGAGCGGCAGGTGAGAGAGATCGAAGGCGATGGGGCTGTTCGGCGGCGGGGTGGTGCCCACGGGCGCGTCCACCTCCCAGGAGAAGATGTTGCCGCTGACCAAAGTGGCCGGGACTTGAACCCAGTTGGGATTGCTTTGCGGCTGACTCGTGCCGGTGTCCACCGGCGCTTTCAGGAGATAGACGTAAGGCACCGCCGACCAGTCGCCGCCATCCACAAACTGGTAGCCCAAGTCCACCTTGACCACGCCGAAGACCTGCGGTTGTTTGTAGATCAAGCCCGCGAAGCTCGGACTGAAGGGAGCGCCGGTAAAGGTGTCGCCGTTATCCGTGTTGGCGGCGCTGGACGATTGCGCGATTCCATTGGTGAACGCGCCCAGCATGGTGGCGCGCCCCTGGTGATAGGAATTGGCCACCAGGTTTTCAGCCGGCCAGCTTAGCGGCAGGACGGGAACCGACTGGCTGGTCATCGTGTTGCCGAACGTGTCGGCGACTCCGGAAACCGTCAGGGTCAGGTTGGTGATGCTGGGCGCGCCCGAGAAGGTCAATTGCGCGCGGGTGCCGTAGGCGTCCTGGCTGACACCCGTGAGGGTGATCGCCGGATCATTCAGCGAATAATTGGCCAGCGTGGTTGCCGTGGCGGGATCGGCCGGCTCGTCAAACCAGACGTCCAGGTTTCCAAACGGGTCAATGGCGGCGGCGGTGGCCACCGGTGGGTTGGTCCGGGGCAACACAGTCAGGATGGCGGTCTGGCTGTTGGTCGAGAAGAAGGCGTTGCCCGCCTGGAGCACGAATTGCGCGTTGTTGTCCGCGGTGGTTTCCTGGGGCGTGGTGTAAACCGCGTTGGTCGCTCTTGGAATCGGGTTCCCGTTTTCCAGCCACTGGTAGGTGATGCCCAGGAAGTTGGTGAGCTGCGCCGAGAAGACGGCGCGCTGGCCGGCGGTCACGGTCACGCTGGTCGGCTGTTGAACAAAGGTTACGGGGGCCGCGGCGCTCAGGGCGCCGTAGGCGCGCAGTTCGTCCAGCGAAATGAAGCTGTTGGCGCCGACACCGGTCACGCCGCCGACCGCCCAGCCGTAGCCGGTTCTTTGATCCGCCGGCAGGCTGGAAAAATCGAAGACGATCGGGGTGTTGGGCGAGGGATTCGGATTCACCGTCCCGGCAAACTGGCTGCCGCTGACCAGCGTGGCGGGCACCCGCACCCAGTCGTTGGTGTCCGTTTCCGGGCGGGTGGACCCGGTGTCCACCGGCCGGGTCAGGAAATATACACAAAGGGATTGGTCTTCCAAATGCCGCCATCCACGAATTGCTGGCCGAGGTCCACCTTGACGGCGCTTACGGTCACGGCCGTCTCGTAAATCATGCCGGCGAATTGCGTCAGATTGGGGGTGCCATTCCAGGTGTCAAACCCGGTGCCGTTGTTGTTGGCATTGTTCACCACCCCGTCGCTCGCATAGGCAAAGGCCGTGGCGCGGTCGTTGGCCGCGCCGTGATAGACATTGGCGACCACGTTGAAGGGTTCCAGGCGAACCTGGACCGGAATCTGGCTCGGACTGGTGTGTCCGCTCGCGTCCTGCACGCCGGAAACGCTCAACACCGCGTTGGTCGGCACCGGCGAATCCAACTGCAACACCACGCCGAGATCAAAGTTGGTGCGGAGCGTGGCGCTGGTGACGTTCACGCCGGAGACGTTCAGCGTGTAGTTCGCCAGGTTGGTGGCCGTGGGCAGGGTCACCGGCGCGGCAAACCAAACGTCCACCTGGTTGAGCGGTTGGGCCGGCAGGGCATTGTCCGCCGTCGCCAGAATGGCGGTGGGAAGCACGTCGTTGTTCAGGATGGTGACCGTGCCGGAATCGGCAACGCCGACCATGTAATTGGTGGTGTCCGTGATCCTGAGGATGACGCTGCGTGAAGCGTCATTGGTGAAGCTGAAATCAACCGGCGCGATCTGAATTTCCCCGTTGGTGGCGCCGGCGGGAATGACCACCGAATTGCTGATCATCGTGTAATTGACGCCGTTGATGGCCGTGCCGCTGATCGCATACTGGATCGTCAGCGCATTGTTGGTGTCTCCGGTCCGGGTGACGCTAAAGACGCCAGGTGGCGTGTTGTTTTCCGCCGTCGTGGGGACTGTGGCCAGGATCGAGACCGTGGGCAGAGAACTGGCGTCGTCGGGACCGCCGCCGTTGGCCAGGGCCTGAATCGCCGCGGGGCTGAGCACCCGGTTGTAAATCCGCACGTCATCCAGTTCGCCCTGATAATAACCGTCGAACACCCAGTCGCTCTTTCCCACGTAACACTGGGTTCGAGTCAACGCATTGGGCACGGCGGTCGTGCCCGTGGCCACGGCCGCGCCATTTTTGTAAATCGTCACGTTCCCGGCGCCGTCCAGAGTGGCGGTGAGCTGCTGCCATTGGTCCAGGGACAGGGCGTTGTTGGCGACCACCTGGCTGCCGGCCGCGCTGCCTTGATAGACTTGAAACGCCACGTTGTCGCTGATGCCCTGGCGGCCGAAGAGAATGTTATCCGAGGCGGCGCCGTTGCCCAGGCCAAAGAACCGCGCCCAGCTTTTGCCGCTGCTGGTTGGATAGGCCCAGACGGCCATGGTCAGGCCGTTCGTAAAATCGGCGTAGCCGTTGGGGAGCTGGATGTAGCCATCCACCCCGTCCAGGTTTACCGCTTTGAAAACCTTTCCGGCATAACCCGGATAAGCGCCGTTCACCAGCGCGCCGTTCAGATTGTTCCCCGAAAAATCATGGACCGTCGGCCCGGCGCTTTCATCCACCGGCAGCCAGGTGAGCAATCCCTGGTCAATGGCCACGGAACTGTTGGCCGCAATCACATTGCCGGGCAGGTCCTTGACATTGTTGACCGTCACCATGTAGGCCGTCCCCACGGCCAGACCGGCGACTCGCAGCAGCACGGTGTCCGGGGCGGCGCCGACCCGCGCGCCCAGGATGGTTGCCCCGGGGATGGCATAGTTGGCGGTGTTTGTGGCGGTGGCCGGATCCACGGCTTTGGAGAACACCACTGCCACGTCGCCTCCGGGGTTCCCCAAATTCAGCGCGTCCTCCAGCGTGGGCGGCGTGGTGTCCGGCGTCACCGACACCGTGGTGGACGCCGTCGTCGTGCCCAGGCTGTTGGAAACGATGACGCTGTAAGTGGCGCCGTTGGCGTCCAAGCTGACTTCGGGAATGAGATAGTCCGCCAGATCGGCGCCGGGAATGGCCACGTTGTTGCTGTACCATTGCACGTAAGCCGGCTGGCTGGCCTCGGCGGTGATCTCCAAGTCGAGCGGCTGGTCCTGCAAAACCGAATACGAACCGGCCAACGAGGCGACCGGATAGCCTTGGTATTGGTTTAAAATCTCGGGCGCCATCGGCTGCGGCGCCCCGGTGAGGTCGGCTTCCGGAAAAGCCCACAAATGGCTTTCCGAGACGACGGCTTCGGTCGTTCCGTCCGGGAGTTGCCAGGACACTTCGGCGTGGCCGGATGCGTTGGCCGCATCCACGTGGAACATTTCAAAGTAATACTTCTGGCCGGCCACCAGGGAGATGGGGGCCGACTGCTGGGCCGGCTTGACGTGGTACTGTTCATAACTCACCGCGCCGACGTTCTGACAGATCATCACCACATTGTTGGTGGTGGCGTTGGTGCTCAACCAGAATTGGCTGTCATCGGCGCTGGCGATCCAGAAGGTATACTGGCCGGTCTCCGGCGGCTCCAGAAAACCGCGCGACCAGATGCCGTAGTTGGTTCCCACCCCTTGAACATCCTGGAGCCCGTTGGTCTGCGCCAGAATGGCATCCGGAGACCCGGGAAAATATATGTCGCCCTGGGTCAGATTTGTGACGGCCGTCTCGCCGGGGTAGCCGGTTTGGTAAAAGAGGTCCAGCATGACCCCCGCGCGCATCCGGGATGCCGAAGCACATAGCAGCAGGACCGACGCAAAAATAATCCGTGGAACCTTCGACGAATTGTTGGACGGCTCGCGAGTTTTCATATGCACAAGTTATTTCGATGGTTGAAGCAGTTTGGCTAAATTCAAATGGCACCTTACTTCAAAGGCCACGGGCGACAATCGCATCTTTGGGTGATGGGTCGCTGCTTCAGGATCCCGCAAAACCCGGGCGCAACGAGGCTTGTGAGGAGGATCTTTTTCTGGGAAAAAAGGAGCCTGACGTGGAACGATTGACCTTCATCGGCCGTCCGGCGCCGGGCCTGGTCGTGGTTGGACTGATGTTTTGCTTCGGTCCGGCCGCGGTGACTTTCGCCCTGGCCGACCCGGGACTGGAGCCGCCGGTGATTCCCGTCGGTTTGGACGCCTACCGCCAGTGGGCGCGCTGGCCTCGTCAGCGTCTCGGCATGAGGGCGTATATGCGCAGCACCTATGACCGCCGCGGCGGCAATGAAAGCGCGGATGCCAGCCACTTTCTGTATCAAACGGCCGACGACGACAACGTGACGCTGGACGTCGGGGGCGCCGGGATTCTGATGTTTGCCCGCTACAATCACTGGCACGGCAGTCCGTGGCACTACATCGTGGACGGAACCGACCACGTTGTTCAGGAGACGAGCACCGCCGAACCCGGGCATCCGACGAGCGGCTCGACGTTCCTGCCGGCGGATCTATTTCCACCGCCGCTGGCCCTGACATGGAGCGCAACGAGGGGATCTGATTTGTCGTGGGTGCCCATTCCGTTCAAGAAGTCTTTCCGCATGGCTTATTCCCGCACCCATTACGGAACGGGCTATTACATCTACGACCAGTTCGTACCTGGTGTGGCTCTCTCGCAACCCATCCGCGACTGGGACTGGCGGACGCCGCCCGCCCGCGACGTGCTGGACCTGATCGAACGCGCGGGCACCGACCTCTCGCCCGCCGATGACGCGGTCCTCAATGGTTCAGTTCCGCGACTCGACCCGGGCCGGACTGTGGCGTGGCTCACGCTGACCAATGCTCCTTCCATGATCCGGAAACTGGCCTTTTCCGTTCCCCGCGAGCAAGCCCTTGCGTTCGGTCGGGCGCGGCTGTGGATTACTTGGGACGGAAGAAAAGACCCCTCCGTGGAGGCGCCCGCGGCGCTCTTCTTTGGCGCGGGCACCCTCTACAACCGCGATGACCGGAAATACCTCGTCAAGGCTTTTCCGGTTTTTGTCCGCTTCGATTCGGAGCGGGTGGAGTTGGCCTGTTTTTTTCCGATGCCCTTTTTCCAATCGGCGCGTTTCGAGCTGACCGGTCCGCCGGACGCGGTTCTGAGCAACGTGACGTGGACGGTAGGCTTCCGGCCCCTTCACGATCCACCCGCGCTGGTCGGTTACTTTCATGCCACCTATCGCGATTTTCCCCGTCCCGAACCGGGCCAGGATCTGGTCCTGCTGGATACGCGCCAGGCCGAAGGCGGCGGGGATTGGTCCGGCAGTTTCATCGGCACCTCCCTGGTTTTTTCCCGCCGCGCCGATCTCAGCACCCTGGAGGGCGATCCCCGGTTCTTCTTCGACGACAGCCAGACGCCGCAAGCCTACGGCACCGGCACGGAAGAATGGTGCGGCGGCGGCGATTACTGGGGCGGGCACGACATGACGCTGCCTTTTGCCGGTCATCCCACCGGCGCACCCAATCCAGCCGCGGCACAATGCCCGGACGATGAAATTGAGTCGGCCTACCGTTTTCTGTTGGGCGACTTGATGCCGTTCGGCCGGAATGCGGTGATCCGGCTCGAACACGGCGGCACCGACCAATCCACCGAACATTATCAAACGCTGGCTTATTGGTATGGCGCGCCCGCGCCGTCGCTGGTCAGGACGGACGAATTGAAGGTGGGCGATCCCGCCAGCGAGGCGGCGCACCATTATCTATCGCCTCAAGCCTCCGCGCCTTACGCCATCACCTCGCGTTACGAATGGGGCGTGGACACGATCAACGGCCGGGTGGTTTATCCCGCCCAAACGGACTGCGGCCGAAAGACCACGGGCTGGTCGGAGTTCACCCTCAAGCTCGTTCCCGACAACTTCGGCGTGTTGCTGCGCCGCAAGCTGGACTACTCCTTTCCCAATCAGCGGGCGGAAGTGTATGTCGCCGACGCCGGCCGGGCGCAAGCCGGGCCGGGTTGGAAGCGGGCGGGCGTCTGGTATCTGGCCGGCGCCAACACCTGTGTCTATTCCAATCCCCGAGGCGAACTGGGCGCCGTCCAGCACAAGGTGGAAACTTCCAACCGCCGTTTCCGCGATGATGAATTTCTCGTGCCGCGGAATTTGACCCGGGGCCGTTCGGCCATCCGGGTGCGCGTCGAATTCAGGCCGGTCAAAATCCCGCTGTTTCCCGGCCATCCGCTGCCGGAACTGGCCTGGAGCGAAATCCGCTACGATGCCTATTGCTTCGTGATGCCCGACTGGCGAGGCGCCGGAATCCGCTGAAACGGATAACCGGCCTTCAGTTTTGTCAGGCGGCTCTTCTCTCCCGGCCATTTTCCCCGCCGGCGCAGGAAGCCGTTCCACGGGAGGCCTGAAGCCCCGGTTTGCGCGCCGGCCATCTGATTTCAATTGCTTCGGATTCCGCGTCTCTGTCCTGCGCGATGGCGTTACGCTTTTGAGGCAAACCATTTTACACACCCCGCGCCCGTTGTATAATGCTCCCCGGTGAACTCGCAAAGGCGTCAGCGCGTGGTCTGCGGCATGAGCGGAGGAGTGGACTCCTCCGCCACGGCGGCCTTGCTGCTTGAACAGGGCTACGACGTAATCGGCATCACGCTCAAACTCTGGCCGCAGGATTGCGTGAACCGCGCCGAGGACAAGTGCTGCGGCCCGCAGGCCGTCACCGACGCGCGCGCGGTCTGCCACAAGCTCGGCATCCCGTATTACCTGATTGACGAGGCGGCAGAGTTTCAGAAGCACGTCATCCAATACTTCGCAGACGAATACAAGGCCGGCCACACGCCCAATCCCTGCGTGATGTGCAACCAGAACCTCAAGTTCGGCCGGCTCATTGACCGCGCCGACCAACTCGGCGCGGATTTCATCGCCACCGGGCATTTTGCGCGGGTTGAACAACCCCTCTCCCCATCGGATAGGGAGAGGGTGGCGAAGCCGGGTGAGGGGCGCTATCTGCTCAAGCGCGGTCGCGATTTGAAGAAGGACCAGAGCTATTTTCTGTTCTCACTGCGGCAGGACCAGTTGGCGCGCGCGTTGTTTCCGCTCGGCCAAAAGACCAAGAGTGACACGCGCGAAGTGGCGCGGCACTGCCGTCTCAAGACCGCCGACAAGGAGGAGAGCATGGAAATCTGCTTTGTGCCGGACAACGATTACGGCGGCTTCCTCCGGCAGGCCGGTCTCGCGCAGAGGCACCGTGGCGAGATCGTGGATTTGCGCGGCCACCTCCTCGGGCATCACGACGGCATCGAGTTCTACACCATCGGCCAGCGGCGGGGTCTCGGCATCACCACGCCCAGGCCGGTTTATGTCGTCGAGCTGGACGCGGAGCATAACCGGGTCGTCGTCGGCGATGAATCAGCGCTGGACCGCGACGAATTCACCGCAGCGCACTGCAACTGGGTTCCGTTCGACAAGCTCGCCGGGCCAATCGAAGTCACCGCCAAGATCCGATACAACCATCCCGGCACGCCCGCCACCGTGACGCCGGGCGGCGACGGCGCGGTGAAGGTCAGATTGCATGCGCCGCAGCGCGCCATTACCCCCGGCCAGGCGGCCGTGTTTTATCAGGACGACCTGGTTGTCGGCGGCGGCTGGATTATGGCCTAGGACAGACTTCCGGCGTGTTGGCCCATTCGCATCCGAACACGACGGGGCGTCCATCCTGTTGCGCGGGGGATCATAAATTCCGCCATTGCTTCCGGGCGGTTTGCAAATAAATTCAGGCGAGTTGCGCCGGCCTGTTCCGCAACCAATAAGCATATAAATAGATGAAAATTAATCTTCAAGCCTGCATGGACAGGCTGGGCGACTGGTTCCTGACCAGCGGCGCTCGGATCGTATTTATCGTCATCGGCACGCTCATTCTGTTGAAGGCGTGCGGCGTGCTCATCGCCAAAATCGAAGAACTGCTGGGGCAAAAGGGCGCCGACGCCGAATACAAAAAGCGCGCCAGCACCTTGAGCGGCGTGCTTCGCTGGATTCTCCGCGTCGGGGTCCTGGTCGTCGCGTTCATGATGATTCTGCGCGAATTCAACGTGGACATCGGGCCGGTCCTGGCGGCGGCGGGCGTGGCGGGCGTCGCCATCGGCTTCGGCGCGCAAAATCTGGTTCAGGACTTTCTGGCCGGCTTTTTCCTCCTGCTGGAAGACCAGATTCGCGTGGGCGACGTGGTGCAGATCAACGACAAGGGCGGGATGGTCGAACAAATCAACCTCCGCATGGTCGTCCTGCGCGACCTGGCTGGAAACGCCATCTTCATCCGCAACGGCAAAATTGACATGGTGACCAACATGACCAAGGACTATTCCCGCTACGTCTTTGACGTGGGTGTCGCCTACCGCGAAGACGTGGACGAAGTGATCGGCGTGCTCAAGGCCATTGACGAAGAAATGCGGCGCGACCCCGGATTCAAGGATGACATCCTCGCGCCGCTGGAAGTCCTGGGACTGGATTCCTTCGGCGATTCGGCGGTCATCATCAAGGCGCGGACGATGACCAAGCCGATTCAGCAGTGGCGGGTCGGCCGGGAGTTCAACCGCCGCATGAAAAAGAGATTCGACGAACTGGGCATCGAAATTCCCTTTCCGCACCGGACCATTTATTTCGGCAAGGACAAACAAGGCCAGTCCCCGCCGCTGAATGTCGAGACGTCCGGAGCGCCGGAAAATCCGAACCGGCTGAAGAGATAGCCAGGCGGATTCGCGTCGTTCGGAATTTCGGAGACTTATTCCGCGGCCAGCAAGTCGGCTGCGCCCGCGTTGGTTTTCACCTGGGCCGGGTCTTTACAGCCGGGAATCACGGCGGACACCAGCGGATTCTTCAGGCACCACGCCAGCGCCCACTGGGCCATCGGAACGGCGGCGGGCGCTTCAGTCTCTTGAATGCGCTCGACTTCGGCTAGATCGCGCTTCAATTTTTCGGCGTTGAACGCGGCGCGCATGTCGTTGGGCGCGAAGTTTGCGCCGGACCGGTATTTGCCCGAAAGCAGGCCGCTGGCCAGCGGCACGCGGGCCAGCACGCCCAATTGGTCGCGCCGCGCGTGCGGGAAATACAGTTGCTCCGGCCGCCGGTCCAGCCGGTTGTAAAGCACCTGCAACGCTCCGGCGCCGGATGCCGCCGCTTCGCGCGCCTGCAATTCGCTGCCCTTCTGCAAAATGGAGACGCCCAGATGCCGGATTTTGCCCGCGCGCTTTTGGCCGGCCAGAAAATTCCAGAGTTCCCCGTTTTGAAAGAATTCGTCCGAGCCGGAATGAAATTGGTAGAGGTCAATCGCCTCCACGCGCAGCGCCCGGAGCGAGGCGTCGAGTTGCGCGCCCACGCCGGCGACGGAAAAATCGTCCTCGCGCTCCAGGAACCCCCGGAACCGATGGCCGAATTTCGTGGCCACGATCCAGCGCGCACGGTCGCGGCGCGACAGATAATCGCCAATCAAGCGCTCGGACAGGTGATCGCCGTAACACTCGGCGGTATCCATGAAGTTGATGCCGCACTCCGCCGCCGCGTCCAGGATGGCATCCACCTGTGCCTGCGAAAAGTCCAGACCCCATTCGCCGCCGAACTGCCAGGCGCCCACGCCGATGACGGACACGCGCGGGCCGGTCTTGCCAAGATTTCGGTAATGCATGCCTGACGTTAACGCGGTTGACCCGCGTTGTCCCCTCCAATATTGGCGCCAGCGGTCAATCCGCATCCGAAAGCCGATCGTCCAGGGTCCAGGCGGCGCTAATGAGGGCGATGTGCGAAAGGGCCTGGGGAAAGTTTCCCAGATGCTCGCCGCACGGCCCCAGTTGCTCGGCGTAAAGCCCCAGATGATTGGCGTAGCCGAGGGCCTTTTCAAAATGGTAACGCGCCTGCTTCAAATCACCCGCGCGCGCCAGGCACTCGACGTACCAGAACGAGCACATGGAAAAGGTTCCTTCGCTCCCGCGCAACCCGTCGGGCGCGGCCGCCTCCGGGCGGTAGCGGTAAACCAGGGAATCCTCGACCAGCATCTTCCGGATGCACTGCAACGTGGAGCGCCAGCGCGGGTCGGTGGGGCTGATGAACCTGACCAGGGGCATGAGCAGCGACGAAGCGTCCACGGTCCGGGCGCCCCGATATTGCACAAAGGCCTGGAGTTTCGGATTCCAAAACTCCTCATAAACGTCCCGGTAAATGGTGTCGCGGATGCGGCGCCAGCGCACCAGCGGCGCCGGAAAGGATCGGCGTTGCGCCAGTTGCATGCCGCGGTCCACCGCCAGCCAGCACAGCACGCGCGAATAAAGGAAGGGGCGCGCCCCGCCGCGGACTTCCCAGATGCCGTCGTCGGCTTTGCGCCAATTGTTGCAAACCCATTCGATGATTTGGACCAGATACATCCACAAATCATAGGAGATGGGCTCGCCGTGTTTGTCATAGATGGAGACCGAATCCATCAACTCGCCGTAAATGTCCAGTTGCAGTTGGCTCACGGCGCCGTTGCCGATCCGCACCGGCCGGGATTTTTGATAGCCCTCGAGGTGGGGCAGGATTTTTTCAGGCGCCTCGCGCCGGCCGTCAAGGCCATACATCACCTGCAGCGGGCGTTCCGGCTTGAGTTCGCGACAGCGGTCTTCAATCCATCCCATGAATGCCTTGGCCTCCTCCGTGTAGCCCAGCCGCATGAGCGCGTAGAGCGTGAACGAGGCGTCGCGGATCCAAGTGTAGCGGTAATCCCAGTTACGCGCTCCGCCGATGCTTTCGGGCAGGCCAAAGGTCGGCGCGGCCACAATCGAGCCGTGCGGCTGCGAGGTCAGCAGTTTCAAGGTCAGGGCGGAGCGGTTGACCATCTCGCGCCAGCGCCCGCGGTATTTCGAGCGCGCCACCCACGCCAGCCAGTAATTCATCGTTTCTTTGAAGGCCTCGGACACGTAGTCGGGATTGGCGGACGGCGGGGCTTCGCCCGGATTGGCTTCTTCCAGGACGAACGAGACGGTTTCGTCCGCGCGCAACGTGAATTCCGCGGTCGCTGCGCCGTCCTCCACGCGCAGGGGGATGCCGCTGCTCAACCGCAGGGCCGGCAGATTTTTGCGATCCGGCAGAAAAAGCAGGCCCTGCGGTTTCCGTTCCGTCGTGTGGCCGGCGCGGCCGTAGTCAAATTTCGGCGCGCACGCCATGCGGAAGCGGATCTGGCCGCGAACGACCTTGACGCGGCGGACCAGGTTGTGCCGGTGGCCCAGGTGCCGCATGGGCATGAAATCAGAAATTTCCGCCACGCCCTCGTAGCCCAGGAACCGCGTCAGCAGGATGTTCGTGTCGGGAAAGTAGCGCTGCCGGTTTTTGAACTCCCCGGACGCCGGCGCGATTTTGAAGTGTCCGCCGCGCTCCGAATCCAGCAGCGCGGCAAAAATCGTCGGCGAATCAAAGCTCGGAAAGCACAGGAAATCAATCGAGCCGTCCCGGCTGACCAGCGCCGCCGTGGTCAGGTCACCGATCAGGCCGTAATTCTCAATCGGCTGGTAACTCATGCGGGCTGACTCTACCCAACCGGAGGGGCGACGGCAATTGCGCGTTCCGACTGGAGTCGCCTGGTTGCTTGGGCTTGGCCGGTGGTTTGATTTTCACCTTGGCGCGGCAATCGCAAATCGCCAATCGAGACTGAAAATGTCCCAGGTCCTTCGTTCTCAAATCAGTTTTGTAACCGCTTGGAACACGTCCTCGACCCTGATGGAGGCCATGCACGCCAGCAATTCCTCGCGGGTGCCCTTGATGTCGCCGCCATCGTAGCGGTAGTAATCCAGATTGCGCCCGGCGATGACGGGGTTTCTGATCAGCGTGTAGGGATTGCCATACGGCAGATTGGTCGTGTTCAACGTCGGCGCCTCGAGGTCAATCTGGTTCGGCGTCTTCATCGCCGCCGCGATGTGCATCAGGGCTGTGTCCACACTTAAAAATGCGCTGCACCTCTTTATCAGCGCCGCCGTCTGTCGCAGGTTTTGCGTCATCGCCTTCATCGTCAAATCGGGGTTGGCTTGCGCCAGCACGATCTGATGGTCTTTGGCTTCCTCCGGCCCGCCGAAAAGCAGAACGCGGATGTCCGGCCGTTCCTTGTTAAACCGCCGGATGAGCCCGGCGTGATTTTTCAGCGGCCAGCGTTTCAGGGAGAGGTTTTTCGTGCCGCCGGAACCGACATGGACGCCGAGGATTTTCTGCCTGGCGAGCTTGTTCTTGGCAAGAAATTCATCCGCCCATTTTTCCTCGTCGGGCGTCAGGAAGATTTCGATTTCGTGGCTGGGCAATTTTACCTTCCCTCCGAGCAGAGGCAGCACCTCGAAATTGTTTTCAATCGAATGCCGCGAATAATCCTGCGGCAAGACCTTGTTGACGAGCTTGCGGTCCAGCCAGAAGAAGCATTCGTACTCGTGGCTGATGCGCAGCGGCGCCCCGACAATGCGCGCAGCAATGCGGTAATGAATCCGCGGTTGCGGATGCGTATTGATGGAAACGTCGTAGCGGTTGCGCCGCAGCAGCCAGAGAAACCTCAGTCCCTCAAATCTGCCACAAGAGATGAGGTTTTTCTGGTGGACGCGATTCAGGTGAGGATTCTTTTCGAGCAAATCCTTCGAGCCGGCCCAGAGCACCAGCGCATCAATCGTCGCCCCGGGAAAATTCGCGCGCAGTTCGTGAATGAGCGGAGTCGCCAGCAGCGCGTCACCGATGCCCGCCATGGCAATGACCAGGATTTTCATTTCAATTGGGATTGCGCGGCGTGTAATGCTCCGCGACAGAACGCAACGAACACCGGAGGAAATTCGTCCATCGCTGTATTCTCCGTGTTCCGTTGCGGCCGTTCAACTTTGTGTCCCTTCCGCTGGCCGTTGGTTTTTCATAGCCTCGAGATTTTTCCCAACAGCGCCGTCGTGGACCTGCCCGGCACCGGCGGGATGATTTTGATCTCTCCACCGGCGGACTCGACCGCGCGCCGCTCGTCCTGGTTCAATGTGTCCAGGGTGTAATCACCGCCCTTGACATAAATGTCCGGCTGGGCCGCGCCGAGGAATTTCACCGCCGTTTTTTCAGGAAAAATGCAGACTGCGGTGACGCTTTCCAGCGCGGCCAGGACGGCCGCGCGGTCGGCTTGCGAATTCACCGGTCGGCCCGCCCCCTTCAGCGCGCGCACGGCGTCGTCGCCGTTGACCCCAACCAGCAGGGCGTCACCAAAGCGGCGCGCCGTCTCGAGATAAGTCACGTGGCCCAGGTGCAACAGGTCAAAGCAGCCGTTGGTGACGACCAGTTGCCCGCCGCCCGCGCGGAGGGCCGCGCGCCACTCCGGCAACCGGTTCCACGCGAGGATTTTGTCGCGGAAATTCACGGCGCCATTTTGCCCACCGCCCGTCAATTGGCAACGATTTTGGCGTGGCGGAGAGATGGACCGCAAAATAGAACGCCCGGGCTGGAAGACGAAACCTCCGACCGCCTGGGTGTTCGCCCGCAACGAATGAACCGACCAATCCGAACCGACCTTGTCCCCGTTGGTGGCAACATCCCGCAAGGCACGTCCGTTGAGTCATCGCAAGCTGACAAAAATGTCAGCTTCGCATCAGCGTGTTGTAAGGATCGCTTGTTAAGGTGGAGATGTGAGAGCGAAGCATGGCACTCGCACTTTTGCGGCTGGAAACTGGGCGGCAGCCTGGCGGGTGCTCGGCGCGGGACTGCTGGGAGCAGCCGGTCTGGCGCGGGCGGACACAAACGTGGTGATTGTGCGGGCCGTGACCGTCACCAACCAATTTGAGGCCATCGCCCAGGTTGAACCCATCGCCGTGTTGCCGCTGCGCGCCGCGCAAGCCGGGGTCGTGACCGGCCCGGGAATGGTTCCGGGGGCGCTGGTCCGGGCTGGACAGGAGGTGGCCAAACTCGGCGGGCCGGAAATCCAAGCGTTGCTGGCGCAAGATGAAGCTGCGGTGCGCAGCGCGCGGGCAAACCTTTTTGCCGCCCGCAAAACGCTGACAATTGAGCGGCAACAACTCGCGGCCCATCTGGTCACCCGGCGGACCGTTCTTCAGGCCGAAGGCGCGGCGGCGCAGGCACAGGCGGCCTTCGACTCGGCCCGAGCGCAACTCCAATCTGTGCGGCAGACGGTCACGCTGAAAGCGCCAGCCGACGGCACGGTCCTGGCCGTAAATGCCGCCGAGGGCGAGCGGGTCGGCGCCGGCGAGAAGATCCTGACGTTGCAGCCGGCGGACAAGCTGTGGTTGAAGGCTGCCTATTACGGGAGCGATATGGCCGCGATCCACGTCGGTATAACCGGGCAATATTCTCCAGCCGGTGGAGGCGAACCGGCGCCGGTCAAGGTCTGCACGGTCTTCGGCGCGTTGGCGCCGGATGGGGGCGAATCCGTGGGCTTGCTCGCCACCGGGCCGGCCCCCGGCTGGCGCAGCGGCGAGTTCGGCACGGTGACGTTGAACGGCGCGGTTCGTTCGCTGGTCGCGGTGCCGACGCGCGCCCTCATTCTTGATCAAGGGCGATGGTGGGTGCTGGTCCGCACCGAACACGGCGACCACCGGCGAGCCGTGACGCCGGGGCCCGCGCGCGGCTGGGAAACGTTCATCGAACGCGGCCTGGAGCCGGGCGCCGAAGTGGTGGTGGACAACGCCTATTTGGAATTTCACCGCGGCATTTCCAAGAACTATCGCCCGCCCGATTGAGGCCATGAATGGAGGGACAGGCATCCGGCGTTTGTTACAACGGCCTCTGTTCTGGGCGTTGATTTACGGGGCGCTGCTCGCTTGCGGCGTTTATGCCTTTTGGAAAATTCCCGTCGAAGTCCTGCCGCGCTTTAATTTTCCGCAGATCAGCGTTGTCGCGCACGAGCCGGGCGCGACCGCCGCGGAACTGGAAACGCAAATCACCCGGCCGCTGGAAGGTCAGATTCTGGCCCTGCCCAACCTCGTCAGCATCCGGTCGGTGATGGGCAACGGCACGGTGGAAACCGACGTCCGTTTCCGCGAGGGCACCGAAGCGCAGCAAGACCTGGTGGCGG
>JAGWMQ010000040.1 GCA_028873125.1 Verrucomicrobiota bacterium
ATCATGCCGTTTGAAATCTGCCTCATGGTCAGTCGGGCGGCGCGCCGGGTGGCCGGCAGCCAATGAGGCGTCAAAATCACGTTTTCAAGTTTTAACAAGGGGTGGTCCTCGGGCAGGGGCTCGTGTTCAAAAACGTCCAGTCCCGCGCCGGCAAACCAACGTTCCCTCAGGGCCTGAACCAGCACCCCTTCTTGAACCAATTCGCCGCGGGCCACGTTGATAAAGCAGGCCGTCGGCTTCATCAGGCGGAATTGGCGCTCGCCAATCATGCCGCGCGTGCGCGATTCGAGCCGGCAATGAAGGCTGATGAAATCCGACTCGTGGAAGAGCTGTTCCAGCGTGGGTACCTGGGTCACACCCAGTTGGGCCGCTTGTTGTGGTTGCGCGCGGGGTGAATAGGCGATCACGCGCATCTGCCAGGGAGTCATCAAGTGAGCCAATTCCCGTCCGGTGGCCCCAAGGCCGACAATGCCGAGCGTCTTTCCTGGGAGATCATCGCCCGTGGTCCGGGGCTGCAAATCCCAGCGACCCGTCCGAACGAGACGCTCCTGTTCCGGCAACCGCTTGGACAGGGCCAGGATGAACAGAAACGCGGCGGAGGCGGTGGAGTGGGTCAGAGTATCCGGCGTATTGAAGACCGCCACGTCATTGGCGGTGCAGGCCTCGAGATCAATTTTGTCATATCCCACGCCCGCCCGACCAATGACGACGAGATTTTCCGCGCCGGCCACGAAGGCCGAAGCTTTCACCCACGGCCGGAAGATGACAATGCCGTTGGCCTTGGCGATGTGCTGCGGCTGCACTTCCAACGAGTAAAGGCGTTCCCAATAATTTTTCTCACCCGGCTTCGGGCTTTGGTCGCGAAAGAAATCGTATTCGATGGACGGATGGATCTTGTACAGGTCCAACGCCATGTCCGGCACGGCCATCTCACCGCGCTCGGTCAGATAGTCGCCGGTGTAAAAGACTCTGAATCGGCTCATGGACAACGATTACCAGCGGCGGAGCGTTTCTTCCGTGGTGATTTTCACCTGGGCACCGGGGCGGGACGTCAGGTTGTCCTGCAAGCGCGTTCCCAACCCGGGCTTTTTGGGCAGGGAGAGATGACCTTCGCTGATCGGGATGCGGTCGGTGATCACCTCGTTATACCAGCCGTCAATATACCCGCGAACGGTTTCCATGATCAGCGCGTTCGGGATATGGAGCATGAAATGAACGGCTGCCCAAAGCGCCACCGGTCCAATGGTGTCATGGCAGGTCACCGGCAGATAATAGGTGTCGGCCAGGCTGGCTATCTTGCGTCCTTCCGTGAGACCGCCTCCCCAGGAAAGGTCAGGCATGATGATGTCCGCTGCGTGCTTCTCGATCCACGGACGGAAGCCAAACCGGGTGAACACACGCTCGCTCTGACAGATGGGGATGCGAGTGGCCGTCTTGAGCCTGACGTAGGCCTCCACGTTGTCCGGCGGCATGATTTCCTCCAGCCACATGATGCCGTAAAGTTCAAGCGCCCGGGCAATTCTGATTGCCGTCGGCAGGTCCCAGCGCGAATGGCCTTCGATGGCGATGTCCATCCGGTCGCCGACAGCCCGGCGGATGTCTTCCACCACCGACACCCCTCGTTTTAATTCTTCGTTCGTCAGGGAGTGACCCAGCACGCCGGCGGCGGTGGTGGCCCCCCAGACCACGACCGGCTGGCGGAATTTTTCCGGACCGGCCAGCGTGGGGCCGAATTGATCGAAGGGCCAGATCTTCATTGCGCGAATGCCCTGCCGCAGGAGGTCCTCGGCGAGCGTTCCGGCGCGGCCATTCATGAAATCACTAAGATCCCTGTATTTGCCGGAATCCACGCAAGTGTTGTAGAGCGGTATGCGATCACGCGTGCGTCCGCCCAGAAGGTTGTAGATCGGCTGGCCGAGGTGCTGGCCCGCGAGGTCCCAGAGCGCGAGGTCAATAGCAGAGAGGGCGCGCATCTCCGCGCCGGCGAAGCCGCAGAAATTGACCAAGGCGAACAGGTTGTTCCAATGGTTTTCAATGTCCAGCGGGTCGCGGCCAATCAGCAGCGGCGCGTACACGTCGTGAATCACGGAAGCGACCGCCCCCGGCAGATAGTAGGTTTCCCCCAGGCCGACCAGGCTGTCGTCAGCATGGATACGCACCCACAGATTGTTTGGGGCAGCCTGCCGGGAGTTAGGATGGGTTTTTCGCCATTCGGCTTCAGGAACCGCTTCAAACCAGAGGGTTTCGATTTTGGTGATTTTCATGGGCGGCGTGCTGGCAGAAAGCAGAAGGTCAATTTTCTTTTTTGTAAGTGACGATGACAGCTCCCGGGCAATTGGGGATGGTCACGAGCAGCCCCCGCTCCATGAGCTGACGGCCTGTGTAGCCGTGTCCTCCGGGTGCGTCCAAGTTGGCGACCCTGTATTTCGCCTGCGGATCCAGTCCGTGAAGCTTGAGGCGCGCGGCCTCGTAGAGGCTCTGGCTTCGACGAAAGGCCTGCACCATGCCCCCGCCCAGATCGGACCGATCGAATTGCCAGGCCATCCAGGCGGTTTTCGAAGTGCTAAACGGCGTGAGCGGGTAATAATCGCCCAGCATATAAGGTGAAACCTGCCTCCATTGGGATAATAGTTTGCGGAGGACGACGTAGTGCAAATCGGACAGGCGCACGTCGCAGCACCAGGTCATGGAAGGGCACATGTCGCTGCGGAAAACATATTCATCGTTGGTGCTCATCGGGCCAAAGTAATTCTCGGTTTCCTTTTGATAGGTCACCGGATCCAGGAATCCCGTACCGGAGTAGGGCAGCCAGAGGGCCAAACCATAGGTGTGGCATTGCTCGCCCACCGGTTCAAAGAGGTAATCACTGCGCGTCCTCGGAACCGAGCGGGACATGGTTTCAAGATCGAGCCGGCGACCGCCGCTGGCACAGGAATCGAGCAGCAGGGCCGGGTCGCGTTGTTTCAAGGCATCCCAGTAGGCCAGATAGCCGGTGACATACTTGATTTCGGTGATTCCCTGGCGGTCGGCGGTGTCATGGGCGCGCCAGAAATACAAGGGATCAATGTTGAAGTCCTGGCGATAGAGATCAATGCCTTGGCTTTTGATCAGGCCGCTGACATGGTTGACCAGCCAGTTCCAGGCGCCCGGATTGCCAAGGTTCAGCAGTCGCCAGTCCATTTGATAAGCCTGGCCGCCCGGGTTCGGCGGCGGGGTCAGCAACCAGTTCGGGTGCTGGTTGTAAAGCCATGTTTCCGGGGTAACACGTTCCGGTTCAAACCATACCAGAATGTTCACACCGCGCGCGTGGGCATAGTCGGAAACGGCCCGCAGTCCATGCGGAAACCGCTTCCGGTCCACCTCCCACGTTCCGGTATTGACCCAGGAACCGTTGTTGACATACCAACCGGCATCCATCCACCAGTAGTCAATTTTCAGACCTTCCTCCAAATAACGTTTGATGAAAAGTTTCTGGTTCTGTTCATTGGCCCGGATCATCTCCCCGAACTGATGCGAACTGCAGGCAAACATGGCCGGCTGAAGAGGCTTCCCCTCCAAGCGTGGCAGGTTGTCTGCCACCATCCAGCGCCGCCACAAATTTTGGGACCTGATCCAGCCGCCTTGATAGAACAACAAGGCAAGCAGCGGGGAGCGCACTTCTTCGCCGGGGTGCAGGGTGAAGTGTGTCATCTGTTGTCCGGCGCAGACCCGCAGCCCGTTGGTGGCGTCGCGAACAAACCGGGTTTGCCACTGTCCGGGCCATCCGACAGCCATGATCACCCCGGCGCCGGGCCATTCAATGTTGAAATAGGGCAGGTTGCCATTTGAAGGGCGGCCTCCGTTGGGAGCGATGGTCGTGTCTGAGTTGGGAGACAGAGTCGTCAAAAGCGGTTGGAAATCATTGACCTGGGCCTGGCTGCCATTGGCGTGGTGCAAAAGAAATTCTCCCTGCCCGCCGCGTTGCAACTTGATGTCCAGTGCCTGGATGTCGGCCAGAATGGGAGTGTCCTGTCCGGAGGTATTTTTGAAATAAAGGGTCCACTCCACCACCGGAAAGTCCGCTTGTTGGATGGCTACACAGCGCGCCTCCAGGCCCGTCTTGGGATCCGTGTAGGTGATCGTCTCTTCCGTGCGCCCGGAATCAAGTGGGCGGATTTGGCGCCGGACATTCCAAGTGGGCAACAATTCGGCGGACGACTTTCCGTCATAGAAAAAGGAAAACGGCGGACTGGCATTCGTGCCGGTGAGTGTGGACTTTGCAAACTCTCGCGCAATTCCGATTTCGGCCGCGGAGGGGGAAACGGCCCAAGCCGCCGCGCCGGAGAAGTTCAGGAGAATTGTCGCAGGAAGAATCGTGAGTAAGGTCCTCATACCTTGGCTGGACGCTATTTGAGTTTCGTTTGGATCAGGAATTCAACATAGAGAGCGACCGGCGTCTGGAGCGACTTCTTTTCGCCGGATTTCCAATCTTTTTCGGTCCGTCTCGGGTGTCCGCCGGACTGCGGCATCTCTTTGCGGTCATCCGGCCTGGTTCCGTGCGATGTGGGGCGCCAACGCCTGTTGCCTCGCTTTCGATGCCGCAGGGGCGCCGCGGTTTATCTGGGACCAAGGCCAAGCCGCCGCGAACGCGCGTCTCAAACCGCTGTTGACGTTCGGCTCAGAGTTTCCGGCCTCAACGCCCGCCGGTGGGTTCGGCACAATCACTTCGCCAACGAACGACCCGTGGACCGGGACGGCTTTCCCATGCCATCGGGGATGAGGAACGACGATTTGAAGAATGGTCCGGAGGTCCGCTGTCCGTCACGCCGAGTCGAATTCCCGGCCACGCCGGCCGCGGCAAACTAAATGTGAATTGCCGCGCCAAAGGCCTGACCGCTGGCTTCGTGGACGGCTTCGCTCAAGGTGGGGTGGGCGTGGATGCTGGCCTCGATTTCCTGGTGAGTCGCTTCCAAGGTGAGGGCCAGGCCCAGTTCGGCGATCATCTCCGTCGCTTCCGCCCCGATGATGTGCGCTCCCAGCAGTTCACCGTGGGGTTCGCCGAAGAGCAGCTTGACGAAGCCGTCCACTTCGCCCACGGCGCGGGCCTTTCCGCTGGCGCTGAACGGAAACTTGCCGACCCGAAATTTCAATCCCTTTTCCTTGGCCGCCCGCTCGGTCAGGCCGATGCTGGCCACCTGCGGCTGGCAATAGGTGCAACCGGGAAAGACGTTGGTTCTCTTCGGGACATGATCGGTGAACATCCCTTCAACCGCTTGAATCGCCTCATAACTTGCGACGTGCGCGAGCAGCGGCGGCCCGATGATGTCGCCAGCCGCGTAAATGCCGTGCACGCTCGTCTGGTAACGTTCGTCTGTCTGGACGTAACCGCGCTCGGTCAGTCTGGCGGTCAGCTTGGCCGGCAGCAACGGCTGCACACCGATGGCCACCAGGCAGACCTCCGCCTCCAGCGTTTCCGTCTTCCGGCCCTCGACGGCGATCGTGACGCCGTGAGCGCCGGTTTCGGCCTTGACCACCTTGGCGCCGGCGAGAACGTTGATGCCCTGTTTGGCAAGGGACTTTTCCAGCGCCTGCGAAACTTCGGTGTCTTCGAGCGGCAGGATGTTCGGCATCATCTCCACCAGCGTGACCTTGGTGCCGAAGGCGTTGAAGAAATAGGCAAACTCGACGCCGATGGCGCCGGCGCCGATGATGATGATGTTTTTGGGCTGTCGCTCCAGCACCATCGCCTCGCGGCTGCCGACGACCGTTCTGCCGTTGAAGGGAAAGCCGGGCAGGGGGCGCGAGATCACGCCGGTGGCGAGCAGGATTTTGGCGGCTTCGAGTTTCTGTGTTTTGCCGTCGGCGCCTTTCACCGTCACCGTGCCGGCCCCTTCGAGCGACGCCTCGCCGCGGACGTAATCCACCTTGTTCTTCTTGAACAGGTATTCGACGCCAGCGGCGTTCTTATCGGCGACCTCACGCGAGCGTTTGATGATTTTACCCCAATCATATCGGAGGTTGTCGAAGCTGAACCCGAATTCACCGCCGCAGAGCCTCATCAGGTGGAACAATTCGGCATTGCGCAGGAGCGACTTGGTGGGAATGCAGCCCCAGTTGAGGCAGGTGCCGCCGGCGCGCTCCTTCTCGACGCAGGCGGCCCTTTTGCCCAGTTGCGCGGCGCGAATGGCGCCCACGTAGCCGGCGGGGCCGCCGCCGATGACGATCAAGTCGTAACTCATAAATTCAAAGCAGCATCCAGGTGGGATTTTCCAACAGCCCGCGAAGCTCGGCGAGGTATTGCGCGCCGACGGCGCCGTCCACCACGCGATGATCGGCGCTCAGCCCGATGGCCAGACGGTGGCCGGGCGCGATCTGGTCCAGCGCGTTGACCACTGGCTGCTTCACGATGGCCCCAATCGAAAGGATGACGGCCTGCGGCGGATTGATGACCGCCGAAAAGCTTTTGATGCCGTAGCTGCCGAGGTTGGAGACGGTGAGCGTGCCACCCTGATATTCCTCGGGTTTGAGTTTCTTGGTGCGGGCGCGCGCGGCCAGATTCTTCACCGCCCCGCTGATTTCGCGCAGCGATTTGGTTTGCGCCCGGCGAATCACCGGCGTTACCAGGCCGTCTTCGACGGCCACCGCCACCGAAAGGTGAACGTCGGCGTATTCGATGACGGCGTCGCCGGCGAAGGAGGCGTTGACGCGGGGAACCTTCGTGGCCGCCGCCACCGCCGCCTTCAGGATGAAATCGTTGATCGTGAGCTTGCCCTGGCCGGCCTGTTCCAGGTGGACGTTCAACTGCGTCCTCAGCCGGACCAGTTCGCCGGCGTCCAACTCGATGTTGAGGTAGAAATGCGGAATCTGTGTTTTGCTGGCGAGCAGGCGCTCGGCGATGATCTTGCGCATGCTGGAAAGGGGGATGCGCCGATCGCCCTGGCCGGCGGGAGTCTCCGGAACCAGGATTGGCCTCGCCGGCCTCGCTGCTTCAGGAGCCGACTCGAGATCGCGGGCCACAATGCGTCCGCCGGGACCGGAGCCTTGGATTGAACTGAGGCTCAGGCCCTTTGCGCCGGCAATTTTCCTTGCCAGCGGAGAGGCCTTTACCCGGTCGCCGGGGACCGCCGCGGCGGTTCTCGAAGCCACCGTCCCGGCTTTGGGCGGAGCGGCCAGGCTCCGACCGGCAACCGTTGCGCCGGATTTCTCCCGCCGGCCTGACGGTCCATCCTTTTGCGGCATGTCTTCGTCCGCGCCCAGCAGGAATGCCAGTTTTTGCCCGGTCTGCGCTTTGCCGCCTTCGGCGACGTAGATTTCCTTGAGGATGCCCTCGTCGAATGCCTCCAGTTCCATCACCGCCTTGTCGGTCTCGATCTCGGCGATGACGTCGCCGACGTCCACCGGGTCGCCGACGCCCTTGCGCCACTTGACCACGGTGCCCTCGGTCATCGTGTCGCTCAATTTGGGCATTTCGATGTAAGGCATAACGTGGAAGCGTCAGGCGATGCTCAGAACTTTTTCCACGACGCGCTCCGCCGTGGGCAGTTGCTGTTTTTCGAGCGGCGGACTGTAAATTGCCGGCGCGTCGAGCGCGCAGACGCGCTGGACCGGGGCGTCGAGATCGTCAAAGGCCTTTTCCTGGATCATGGCCGCAATCTGGGCGCTCACGGCGCAGAACGGCTTGTTTTCATCCACCAAAACGGCGCGATGGGTCTTGCGCACGGATTGGAGAATGGCCTCCTCGTCCAGCGGGCGGATGGAGCGGAGGTCCACCACCTCCGCTTTGATGCCGTGTTCGGCCGCCAGGATTTTGGCGGCTTTGAGGCTGGTCATGACCGCGCGACCGTGGGCGATGAGCGAGAGGTCGCGGCCTTCGCGTTTCACGTCCGCCACGCCCAGGGGGATGAGATATTCCTCCTCCGGCACCTCCCAGGTTTCGCCGTAGAGCAGGGTGTTCTCCATCACGAACACCGGGTCGTTGTCACGGATCGCCGTCTTCATCAGACCCTTGGCGTCGTAGGCCGTGGCCGGGCAGACCACCCTGACGCCGGGGTGGTTGGCCAGGCTGCTCTCCGGAGTGTGCGAGTGCGTGGTGCCGCCGTTGGCCGGCCCGCGAATGACGAGGGGCAGGTTGACCAGGCCACCGGACATGTAGCGGATGCAGCCGGCGTTGTTGACGATCTGGTCATAGGCCACGAAGGCGAAGCTCCAAAACATCAGTTCCACCACCGGCCGGAGTCCGAGCATGGAGGCGCCGATGCCCAGCCCGATGAAGCCGGCCTCGCTGATGGGCGCATCCACCACGCGCTTGTCGCCGAACCGTTTCCAAAGTTCCTCGGTGACTTTGTAGGCGCCGTTGTATTGCGCGACCTCTTCCCCGATGATGACGACGTTTTCGTCCCGCGCGAGTTCTTCCGCCAGCGCGTCGTTGAGGGCTTTCCGGTAGGTAATGACAGGCATAAAAGCAGCGGGCGACGGCGGTTAGTCGTTGAAAAAATACCTTCCGGTGCGGCCGGCCCGCGTCTGGCGGTCCACTTCGTAATAGACGTCCGAGAAGAGGTCGGCCTTTTGCGGCAAGGGACTTTCCTCGGCGAAACGCACCGCCTCGGCGGCTTCGGCGGCGGCCCCCTCATCCATCTCGGCGGCCTGGTCCGCCGTCAGGATGCCCTCTTCCAACAGCCGTTTCTGCCATAGCTGGATGGGGTCGTGAAGTTTGCGGTGCCTTTCAATCTCCTCCGGACTGCGATATTTCTTCGCGTTGGCGTCGGAAACGGAGTGGCCGTAGTAGCGGTAGGTGGCGATCTCCAGCACGCTGGGCCGGGGTTCGTGACGGGCCCGTTGGATCGCCTTCCACGTCCGGGCGCGGACTTCGTAAATGTCCTCGCCGTTGAACCGGTCCCACTCGATGTCGTAGCCTTCGGCCCGGGCCGCCAGGCACTTCCTGTAAACTGAGGAACGCTGCAGGCTGGTGCCCATCGAATAGCGGTTGTTTTCGACGATGTAAATCACCGGCAGGTTCCAGAGCGAAGCCAGGTTGAGCGACTCGTGGTAGGCGCCTTGGTTTACTGCGCCGTCGCCGAGAAAGCAGAGGCAGCAGCCTTTCACGCCCTTGTATTTCAGGGCGAAGGCCAGGCCGAGCCCCAGCGGGGTTTGTCCGGCCACCACCCCGTGCCCGCCCCAGAAATTTTTGTCCGGGGCAAAAAAGTGCATCGAACCCCCCTTGCCCTTGGAGCAGCCGGTGGCCTTGCCGAACAACTCGGCCATGCAGGCGTTCATCGTCAGGCCCACCGCGAGGGCGTGTCCGTGCGTGCGATAGCCACCGATGATCTGGTCGTCCTCGTCGCACAGGGAAATCGTGCCGACGGCGACGGCTTCCTGGCCGACGTAAAGATGGAGAAACCCGCCCATGTGGCCCCCGGGTCTGATACTGTTTGGACGCGGCCAACTCAAAACGCCGGATGCGCAGCATCTGGCGCAGGATATCCATTTTTTTCTCCGGCGTCAGTCCGCGGTTGATGGCCGCGTCGGCATGGTTTTCAGGTTCCCGCAATGTTTCCATTTCGGCCATTGATTATCACGGTCATTGATTATCTTGTTTAAGATTCTAATTGTGCCACATTTCGCTCAAATCCGTCAACCTTGGCGGGTTGGGGCCGGAGTTCCGCCGCCGCCAGGCAGGGTTTGTCGTCGGGCTTGGCTGGCGCGGGGCCAAGCGCCCCGCGAGATTGCCCAGCGCCTGACCGGCATACGCCAGGCTCCGGGGTTCGCGCCCGCCATTGACGTTGGCCACGAATCCAACGCCACAGGCATCCCGTTCATACTCCGGGTTGCAGAGCGATTGGTTCGTCTTCAGGCGCATTCGATTGCCGGTTGCATTTCCCCGCCTAAATCAGACCGGTTCCAAGCATATGTTGTCTCATCTGGAACAATTTTGACCTAGGTCAAACAACGGCCGCAAAGAGGGAGTAGGCTTATTAAGCGCCTGCAGACGGGACCGGACGCTATGGTCCGCCGGGCGGCGCGAATTCGCGCGACATCGAAGCACAAAAAGAAATCGAGCATGAACACGAACACATCTTCCTCCCCAACCCACACTTGCTGCGGCGGTTCGACCCACGCGGCGTCGGCGGAGAGCGGCGCCGTGACGGGAGTGCTGGTCAACGGCCTCCTGGACGTCCGCGCCGTGCCGCCGGCCCGGCGGCACTCGCTGATTTTTGAGACCTACAACGGCTTTGGCAAAGGCGAATCCTTTGTGCTGGTCAACGACCACGATCCCAAGCCGCTCTACTACCAATTCTCCGCCGAACACGCCGGTTTGTTCACTTGGGCCTACGAGGAACGGGGGCCGGAGACCTGGCGCGTGCGCATCGGCAGGACCAAGGGCGAAAAGAACGCGAAGAACTGAGGGTCGGTCGTCACCGGATGAAAACCTATGACCTCTTTGTCCGGCGGCGATTCGACCCTCACCGCGGCCCCGACGAGAAAGGTTGGCTCATGCAGGCGGCAGACCAGATGACGTTGCCGGACCGCACGGAGCCGAAGGCCAGGAGGCCGACGCGGGGAATGTCAAGACGTTTCTAGCGGGAGATTCAAGTGCAGACGCAACGCATCAAAGGGGTTTCAAATATGGAAGGCTGCCGTTGAGGCGCTGGTCCATCCGTCTGGGGCGAATCTCAAAAGCAGCCCCTTCCTTGGGTCGAAAAATCAAAACGGTTTGGTGATGGCGAGCCAGGCGCCAGCCACCACCAGGGCGGTAAAGAACAGCAAGACCAGTTCGGCATAGCGGCTCAAGCGGGAGGCCAGCGAGACGGCGGCGCCCGCCAGAAGCCAGATGACCAGCTTGGCCTGCACCCAGCCGGGCAGAGCACGTGTGCCTCGCATCAGTCCCAACCGGTCAACCAGGCCGAAACCGGAGGCCAGCAACAGGAGCAGCCCCACGCCATGCACCACGAAAAACACCCAATGTCGCTTGGGGCGGCCGCCCCCGTTCATCTTCATGCCCAACACCCCCGCCAGTCCCATGAATGTCAACGCCAGACCGGCGATGTGCAGGATTTTGAGCGTTTGATAGCTCATATTTTTGCGGCCCAAGATGACAACAGGAACCGGTTGGCGGCGAGATAATTTTTCATGATGACTGTTGAATTTTTCAATCATTTACACCTTCATGAACAACAGCCAGCAGGTGGCCAAGGACAGCGACGGCCCGCTGAAGCGCGATGCCTTTCCACTGCGCGGTTTCGGCAATTACTGGAGCGATTACAAAGACACGGTCGTCTCGAAGCGGTGTCACAGCCACCGCGCTCCAAGACGCGGCCGCGCCGCCGACCGCATTGGTCATCGTGAACGGTTTGCGCAAATCCTTCGGGCGCCGGCAGGTGTTGCGGGAATTGAGCTTTTCAGTTCCGCGCGGTCGGGCGATCGCCTTCTGGGGCGGCAACGGCGCCGGCAAATCCACCACCCTCAAGTGTTTGCGGGGAGCGCACGTGTCTCGCGTGCGGTGTTCGGCGTCGCGCCGAACACCCTGAACGCGCGGGGAGCACACTATTGGGTTTGCGTTTCGCGCGTGCGATCCAGTCGGCGCGACGCCGACTGGTGCAGCCGGGACGGCTGCGCTCCCCATTTCCGACCGCATCGTCTCGAATGAAAACAATATTTGACGGAAGCTTTCTCTGCTTGGCCTTGTTCGCATTGGGTGTTGCCGGTTGCAGCCGGCAAGCGGCGTTGGTCCCTCCGCAGATTCGTTACGGTTACGAAACCTGCGCCGATTGCGGGATGATCATCAGCGACCCGCATTACGCCGCCGCGCTCGCCTGGCGATCCATCACTTCGCCCACCCGCACCAGCTCAAACAAATCCACGCTGTATTCCCGGGCGATGTGCTGGCCGCGCCGGGCCAGTTTCTCCGTCAAAATGGAACGCCGCAGCACGAGCACGGTGACACCCAGCGCCGCCACGCTGCCAATGAACAAGGCAGGCAGGGCGTTCAAATCGTGCGTCAGTTCCAGAATGAAAATCCTGCCGGTTAACGGCGAGCGCATGGTGCCACCCATGATTGCTCCCATGCCCACCACGACCCACAATCCTGGATCGCCGGCGGGCAGCCAATGTCCCAGTAATGCGCCCAGCGCGCCGATGACGCCGATGGGGATCGCCAGGGCGGACAACAACAACATCCGCTGGTCGGTGCGGAAATCTCCCAACGAATCAGCGGGCGGCCCCCATGCAGGAGCCGCCGTCATGCCTTCCGAATCGGACCGTTTTTCAATTGCCGTCTCTTGACAATACATCGTGTTACGATATAACTCAACCATTTTTGGCCGGCGCGAATTGGCCGGGCTTTGGCCGAAGAATGAAACGCATGGCGAGCAAGCAACAACTCCCCCAGGCCGACTACGAGGTGCTGGCCGAGTTCCGCTACGCGCTGCGGCAATTCCAGCATTTCAGCGAAAACGCCGCCCGCGCGGCGGGTCTCACCCCGCAACAACATCAGGCGATGCTGGCCATCAAAGGCTTTCCGGGCCGCGACCGGATCACCATCGGCCAACTGGCCGAACGGTTGCAGATCCGCCACCACAGCGCCGTGGGCCTGACCGATCGGCTGGTGGCGGAGCATCATGTCCGGCGGGTGACTGACAAGCAGGATCGCCGCCAGGTTCGACTGGCCCTTACCTCGCGCGGCGAAACCGTTCTCGGAAAGCTCTCCGCCGTTCACCGGAAACAGTTGCAGCGCATGGGACCGCAAATCAACCGCCTTTTGACGCGGCTGCGCGGCGTCAAACCCCGCGCACCTGAAAACCAATAATTCTCCATGACGCGCCGGATAAAAAAATTTGACCCAAGTCAAGGAACCCGGGAGTTCGCCGGATTTATTTTGACCGTGCGGTTCGCTTAAAGACCGAAAACCGATATGGATGCAGCCGAAAAATTACTTTTGACGTTCATCATCCTGGCCGCGGTGGCCGCGTCCGTGTTCGTGGCCGTCGGCTGGTCCACGCGGCTGCCGGAACAAGAACAGGCTGCAGTGCAGCATCGGGGATACGTCATCCCGGGCAGATGGTTCACAGGCATCACGTTGTTCCTGCTGGCCGTTTTCGTCGGCACGATTCCATTCTTTCCTTACCTGGCCGCGGCGGCGGCCTTGCAGCCGGCTGAGAAGGTGCCGGTCATCGCCCAGCAGTTCGCTTTTATCATGCCCGGCCAATTTCCGCTGAACCGCCGGATTCTATTCGAGGTCACCTCGCGCGACGTCAACCACGGTTTTGGCATCTACAATCCCGAAGGCCAACTCATCGCGCAGACCCAGGCGATGCCGGATTACGTGAATTATCTGGCGGTCACGTTCCACCATCCGGGGCATTACATCGTGCGCTGTTTGGAATATTGCGGAGTGGGGCACGCGGTAATGGAAAAAGATTTTACCGTCGAAGGCGCTCCGCCGGCCCCAATGCCGATGATGCAGCCGCCAAGCACGAACAATGTTGGGAGCAGCAATGAAAGCAACCCATTCGAATAACTCCTCTCCCGGACGCGGCGTGATGAAGCTCTACCTGGTCTCCGGCCTGATCATCACCGCGCTGATGTTGGTGGCCGGTCTGACCCTGCGGACGGCGCAGGCGGGATGGCTGACGCTGCCGCCACCTCTTTTACGCCCTGTTGACGCTGCACGGCGCCGGGATGATCGTGGCGCTGGCGGTGTGCGCGTTGGGTGGGCTGTGGTTTCTCATCCGCCGGCACATCGAACTGAGCCGACCGTTGGCGGTGCTGGCGTGGGCATTGATCATGCTGGGCGTGGTCGGCGTGATTGTGGCGACGTTGGTCGGGCGATTCGGCGGGTTATACACGTTTCTTTATCCGTTGCCGTTTCACGGGAACTGGCCGGGTTGGTCCACGGGCGTTTTTCTCATCGGCCTGGTGCTGGTCAACGTCGGCTGGATGATCTGGTGCCTGCAAATGCTCGGCGCGGTTCTGCGGGCCTTCGGCGGATTGCGTGGAGCGCTGGCGTGGGATTATGTCTGGCACCGGCAAGCGTTCCAGGCCGCAGGCCGGCAACCGCCGCCACCGGAAGCGTTTCCAGCCCTGGTGGCGGGTTTTGACGGATTGATAGCGGGAATGGATGCCACGCTGTTGGGCGTCTCGCTGCTGGTGCGCTGGCTGGACCCGCGCGTGGTCATCAATCCGTTCTGGGCCAAGAACCTGACCTATTTTTGGGCGCACACGTTCGCCAATTTGATCATCTACATGCTCGCGGCGCTGATTTACGTCGGCCTGCCTTACGCCACCCGGCGGAGCTATCACATTTCAGTCGTGCTGGTGATCGGCTGGTGGAGTTCGATGATTTTCATTCTGACCAATTATTTTCACCACCTCTACATGGATTTTGTGCAGCCGGGAATTTTGCAGTATTTCGGCGAATTGTCGTCCTACCTGACGGCGGTGCCGGTGACGGCGGTAACGGTGTTCAGCGCCCTGATGCCGGTCTGGCAATCGCGCACGCGGTGGACGCTCGGGGCAATCTTTTTGTATTCGGGCTTGATCGGCTGGGTCGTGGGCGGCATTGGCGCGGAAATTGACGCGAGCGTGCCGTTCAATCTGCATCTGCACAACACGCTCTGGGTGCCGGCGCATTTTCACACCTACCTGCTGGGCGGCTGCCTGCTGTTCGTTCTGGGCTGGGTGTTTTTGTTGCTCGAATCACGCAGCGCGCGCGAAACAAGCGGAATCATGCGCGGGACGATTGTCGCGCTGTCGTTCGGCGGCATGATTGTCTTTCTGCTGGATTTTTACTTCGGCGGCGCTTATGGCGTGCCGCGGAGATACGCCACGGAACCGGCGCCTGGACCGATCCTGGCGCAAATCGCCACCGTCGGCGCCGCCATCATGCTGGCCGGATTCGCGCTGGCGTTCGCCGAGGGTTTGCGCCTGCGCTGGAGCCGTGCCATTGACCGTCCGTTGTGGCCGGGAGAATTGAGAGAGGAGGCGTCACATGAAGGATAATCTTCCGCGCAAGCGCATGGTCAACGTGGGGATGGGAATCCTGGGCGTGGTCATTTCGCTGGACGGCCTCACGATGCCATTCCGGTCGCACGAGATGACGACCATCCCCGTGCATCATTTGCTTCACAGTGGGATGGCGGCGGGGGCCGGCTTGCTGGCCATGGCGCTGGCAGCCAATTTGCCGCGGCGAGACCGGGAGCGGGGTGGGTGGGTTCTGCCGGCCGTTCTGGCGCCGGTGGCCGGCCTGGCGCTGATGTGGCCTTCGGAATACGCCTACCTGATGGGCCATCACTGGCTGCACTTTCTTGATCACCTGGGGATTGCCTTGTGCAGTTTGCTGGCGGTGTTTGCGGCGCAGGCCTACGTGCGCGGGCTGGGTTGGCCGACTCTGGTATATCAACACCTTGAGCGATCGCAGCAGTCCGGCCACCCAGCCGCCGGTGACGGATGAACCTGGGAAGTAGTTATGGCGCGTGGGGCAGATGGCGACGTTGTCACCATCCGCAGTGAGTATGGCGTGTCCGAAACGTTGGATAGGCTTTCATTGCTGATCACTGCCAAAGGATTGCGGGTTTTTGCCCGTATCAACCACGCCACGGCAGCCGCTGAGGCGCGCTTGAAACTGCGCCCGACCGAGCAGTTGGTGTTCGGACATCCTGAAAAGAGAACGCTTCTAATGCAGGAGCGTCAAATCGTCGGTCTGGACCTGCCAGTGCGGGCCCTGGCGTGGCGGGATGAAGCTGGACGGGTGTGGTTGAGCCACCGTCGCGTCGCTTCAATTGCATCGTGGCACGGGCTTGCTGGGGCCGCCGACGCCGTGAAAGCGATTGACGAAAATTTGGCGATGCTATGTGCCGCCGCGGCAAACGGGAAGAGCACGGTGCCGGTCGCATGAAACGAAGCGCGAACCAACTTGCCAAAGAAGGGCGTGCTGATTGCGGGCTCGGTGTCGAGGACCGCGCGCAAACCATTGATTCGGCAACCACAACGATCACCTTCCTGCTCAAACCGGTTCCGCCGTTCCGGCTCGATTTGACCGTGTGGACACTGCGACGGCGTCCCAGCAACGCGATTGATCGCTGGGACGGCATGACTTATCGGCGCGCGCTGGCGCTGAACGGCCGGCCGGTCGAAGCCGCCGTGACCCAATCAGGTCCGCCGGATTCACCGCTCCTGCAGGTCGCGCTCACCGGACAGCGACTTGCGCCAAATCTGAAAACGGCGGCGGTGAAATCGCTGGAGCGTTTGCTGGGCCTTCGGATCAACTTGTCGGACTTTTACCGGCACGCCGCAGCGGATGCCACACTTGTTCCCTTGGTGGAACGTTTTCGCGGCATGAAACCGCCGCGGTTCCCGACGGTTTTCGAGACTCTGGCCAACGCCATTGCCTGCCAGCAAATGTCCCTGTCTCTGGGCATTCTGCTGTTGAGCCGGATGACGGAGAAATTCGGCCTGGCAACGGACGACACGCCGGAGCCGGTTCATGCCTTTCCGCGGCCCGAAGATCTTGCCGACCTCAAGCCGATGGATTTTCGGCGACTGGGTTTCAGCCGTGCCAAAGGGGAGTCGCTTATCACGCTGGCACGCGCCTGCGCCAGCGGCCAGATTGACCTGGAGTCGCTGGATGGTTTAAGCAACGAGGCGGTTGTCGAACGGTTGCTCGAGTTGAAAGGCGTTGGCCGTTGGAGCGCCGAATACGCGCTGCTGCGCGGCCTGGGACGATTGAACGTCTTTCCCGGCGACGACGTTGGGGCGCGCAACAATTTGCAGCGCTGGCGAAAACTCCGTAAGCCGCTGGATTACGACGGCGTGCGGCGCATCACGACTCGATGGCAGCCTTACGCGGGCTTGGTATATTTTCACATGCTGCTCAATCGTCTTGACGCCGCCGGGCGCCTGACATCCAAAAGTCGAACCACGGGAGGCTCCAGCGACCTTGGTTGAACAACTCGTCGCATTTATCACGCTCGCCACCCACCAAGATCATGCCCGAGCTGCCCGAAGTCGAGATTTGCGCGCGTCAATTGTCCACCCGCTTGGGCGGCGGGACGATCCGGCAGGTTGAAGTCCATGACCGCAAGCTCCGTCTGCCGCCGGATTTGACGGGGCGTAAAGTCACGGAAGTTTGCCGGCGTGGAAAATTCATCAGCCTTAATCTGGATGACGGTCGGCGAGTCCTCATCCATCTGGGCATGACGGGCTGGTTTGAATTCACCCCGCCGCCTCGCTACCGAATGGCCATCGGCACCGATGACGGCACCGCCTATTTTGAGGACCTCAGACTGTTCGGGCAAATGCGCGTGGTATCCGCGGCGCAAGAGCGGGCAATCCTGGCGAAGTTGGGATCCGAACCGCTGTCACCTGGATTTGATCTGACCTGTCTGAAGCACACCCGTCGGCCAGTCAAAGTGGCGCTGCTGGATCAAAGGCTGATCGCGGGCATCGGCAACATGTATGCCGTCGAAGCTCTGTGGCGCGCGCGTATCCATCCTAAACGGCCGGCGAACAGGTTGACGGTGGACGAATTGAGACGGCTGCGAAGAGACATCGTCCGTGTGCTGCAAAAAGCCATCGCCTATGGTCCGGAAATTTACGAGCTGCAAAGGTTCAAGGTCTATGACCGCAAAGGCAAACCCTGCTACCGGTGTCGCACACCCATTCAACGCCTACTGCTGGGCGGGCGCGGCACGTATTTCTGCCCCGGTTGCCAGCGTTAAGACGGCACATCGGCGACACGCTGACTCGATTGCGCAGCGTGACCGACTTGACGGTCAGCGGTTCAAATAAATGCGGATGATTCGGTTCCATTGTTTTTTGGATAGCGATAAACTCCGCCGCGCGCAAGCGATGATGTTTCGCCGCCCCGGAGGTTAAGCCAGATTCCTGCGGCCCAAAAGAAAGACGACCAGAGATCCTACGGCGCAGAAAAGTCCGCCGGCTTGCAAGGCGTGGCCCGAACCCACGCGCTGGGCGAGGACGCCCATCCAGAAACTTCCAACCGGCATGCTCCCGCCGAAGACCAGCGCCCAGATGCCCATCAGCCGCCCGCGCAGATGATCCGGCGATTGGGTTTGGATGATGCTGTTGCCGATGGAAAAAAACAGCGTGATGCCGTAGCCGGCGAAGAAAAGCAGAAAGGCCGCGCCGACCGGATGGCGCATGAACCCGAACAGAACGATGAAGGCCGCATAAATGCCGGCGCCGGTGTAAAGCGTTTTTGCGCGCACGATCCGGGAACCTTCCGCAGCAACAAACAGAGCGGCGGCACAAGCGCCCAAACCGTTCAAGGCCAGAAGCCAGCCGTAGCCTTGGGCGTCCATCTTCAATTGGGTGACCGCAAAGGCCGACAGTTGGGACCGGTAGGCCCAGCCGCCCAAACCCATGATGAAAAGCAAGATCACCGCCTGGGCGATGGCGGGGTTTGCCTTCAAGTATTTGAATCCTTCCAAAGTGTATTTCCAATCGGCCTTGACTGTTCTGGGCGCATAATGCGACGCGGGCAGTTGAATTTTGTGAATCGCGTAAAGCACCGCCAAGTAGCTCAGGGCGTCCAAAAGGAAACACCAGGCCGCGCCGAACGAGGCCAGCAACAGGCCGCCAATGGCGGGGCCGACAACGCGGCTGGCGTTGACCATGGCGCTGTTGAGCGCGATGGCGTTGACCAGATCCTTTTTGCCCACCAGTTCCACCATGAGGGTCTGCCGGGCCGGCATCTCAAAGGCCATGGACGATCCCCAAAGAAAGGCAAAGACCATCAGCCAAACAATGGGCACCGGCCCGCGGAACAGCAGGACGGCCAGCGTCAACGAGGACAGGAGCGAGAACCAACTGGTCAAGGTGAATATCCTGATTTTGGGAATCCGGTCGGCCAGGGAACCGGCATAGACGGCGAACAGGAAAATGGGCAGGGAGTTGAGCATGAACACCACGCCCAACAAGAATTCCGAACGGGTGAACTGAAAGGCGATCCAGCCCAGGGCGGCGGTGCGGGTCCAGGTGCCCGTCAGGGAAACGGTTTGGCCCAAATAAAAATGGCGATAATTGGGATTGCGCAGCGCGGAAAAAGCCTTGCGCCAGCCCTGAGGCGGCGGCAACCCCTCGTCCTCCGCCTCGACTTGCTGCAATGTTTCCTGGGAGGGCGTCGAACTCAAGTAAACACAATCCTGGCGATGGTTTCCTTCTCGTCCCAGCCGCGCGTCGGTTCGGCGGTAATCGAGGAAACGTCCTTGATGGCAACTTGCCGGCCGCGCGTCTTCGGCGATTTCACCTCCACCGGGGATGGGTCACGGGTTTGCTGGCCGTGCTCCAGCGAGGACAACGTCTTGATCTTGCTCTCGTCGTAAATGTGTTTTTTCGATTCAGCCATCATTTGCAGTCGAAAATTTAGTCAATGCGCCGAAAATGAAAAGTCAAAGCAGGGTCAAAGCAGGGCCGCCAAAGAAAAAATCATCGGCTGGCTGGCGAGGCGCAAGCAAGTGCTGACAGCATGGGACTGACGTGTGATGCTGGCTGGCCCACGCGCCATGACGCCGATTCACGATCTTCTGAATCGAATCAGGCGCACGGGCAACCGTGCCGTGGGCTCGAAAAAACATGCGATATTGGTCCGAATTCCTCTTTTTTTTACGATACCTGGCGTCAACCCTTGCAGATCGGGCACGCTGACTGTAGCGTGCCGGGTCAGTTGAGATGCTTCGAGCTATTGTGCGATATGAACGCCGGCCCCGGCATTGAAACCGTCTGGTTGTTGCCGCGACATCGGAAAAGAGCATTATCAACCATCGCGGTATTACTGTCCGCATCGTTTTATCCGGCGTTCGCCCAATTTGCGCTGCAATCCGCGCGCAGGAGTTGGAGCGACCACACCCGGGTGACGCTGATTTTTTCGCAGGCTGTAGATCCGGTTTCTGCAAGCGATCCCCGCCATTATAAGATTGATTTGGCGTCGGTTCAAAGCGCTCGACCGGGGACCGACAATGCCTCCATTGTCCTCACGACCAGCCCGATTGACTACGGTCCGGCCCCGACGTTGCATGTCACGGGAGTTTATGATGCAACGCTGGCCCAGAGTCTTTCCAATGCAGTAACGATGGTGAGCATTTCTCCCATTCTCCCCGCCGAGATGGGCACGGTGATACACGGTTTCCAGGATGATTTTGATTCGCCAAACCGCAACCCGGATTGGATTCCGCAGGGGCCGGACGTGTATTTTCAGAGCGACGGCACGCTCAATGTCAGTTCGGGGGGCGGGGATCCAAATGATCTTATCTACGCCAACCCCGCTTACGGGGGTGCCAACGAAACGATCCTGGCGCGACTTCGCATCACGGGAACGAGCGCGCAACAAACTGCCTTCGCGGGCGTCGCCGTGGGGGTCCCGACGAACAGCCTGTCGGCCAGCCCTCCAGGGGGGATGAATCTGCTGCTCCTGAACCCCGGCGCTTACGGCGGTCCGGCCTCCAACTACGAGGCATTTCTTGACGACTACATTGCGTTTGGGCCAGCGCTGAGCTTCTCCTGGCAGACGAATGTGTGGTATTGGCTGCGGTTGCAACAGGAGACCGACGCGGCGACCGGCCATACCGTGGCTTACGCCAAAATCTGGCCCGCCGATGGCGACACTTCCGAGCCGACCAACTGGCAGCAGAGTTACGACTACAGCCCCAGTGTGTCCAATCCAAGGAGCGGCTTTGCCGGTTTCAGGGCGGGGATATTGGACAGCAGCAATAATTTCTGCAATTTTCAGGTGGATTACGTGCTCATCGAGGCCGACGGGCTGCCCGGCATCACGCCCATGCCTGACGCATTCCGGCCAAACCCGGTGTTGCCTCTGCTTCGGCTTTCGTTGCGTGACTCGCTGGCGACCGTTTCCTGGCCTCCGAATGCCGGCGACCTGCTCCTGGAGGAAAGCACAGATTTGCTGGACTGGTTGCCGACGCCCTGGCCGGTGTCCACGAATCAGGATTCCCTCAGCATCACCGAACCCGTTGCCGGTCCGGCGCGATATTTTCGCACGGCGGAACCCCCTCCGCCACCGGCGCCGGATCCGGCGTTTGCCTTCAACTTTGGGACGCAAACATCCGGGACAATCCAGACGTCCTGGCCTTCATCGGAGACCGTGACCCAGCCGGATACGAACACCACGGAGCGTTTCATCACCTACACCCAGCCGGACGGAGCCTTTCAGACGCGGCTCCAGTCCATTGATTATTCCGATTTTCCCGCGCGGGATTGGCTGCTGTGGTTCGAAAACCTTTCAAATCCTTCCCAGATGTTCCCTCCTGTTTTCTACATTGACAACACCGGGCTCACGAACGCGTCTGCGAAGGTGACTTTCGCGGAACACAGCTATAATGCTCCCGATTCAGGCAATCCGGCCCAAAGGATTGTCACCGAATATTCCGACCTGGGAATTTTTTTTGATGGTTCGGCCCCGGCCTACTGGTCCACGAACAATTTCACCGACAACGTGACCGGCGGCGAAATCCTCAATTACCAGCCTTACGGTCCGGGTTTCACACAGCCTTCCTTCCCCATCCACTTCACCCAACCGGTAACCAACGCCGCCTTTGCGATGATCGTGCAAGGCGGCAGCACCGCCGCCACTTTCGATCTTATTCGCGACGGCGCCATTCTATACTCGACCAATGCTCCGGTTGGATCAGTCAATACCAGCAACATTTACGTGTTCGGCAGCGTCAGCAACGCCTTTGACACCATTCAAATCACCCCCAATGTGCAACCGGCCTACATCCACGTGGACAATGTGCAGCACAGCATCAATCCGAAGCTGTCCGTTTCGGTGGATTTTAACGGCTACACGCCCGGCAGCGATCCCTTGCCTGTGACTTGCGCGGGCGGCGGTCCCGGAGGCGCGGGCTTCGGGGCGGGCAACCTTTGGAATGGCGTGTTGCTGCCCAGCGGAGGGCAAAATACCGTTTCGCCGCTGACAGGATTTCTGGCCCAGGATGGCTCGGCCACAACGCTGAGTCTTTCGATCAGCAACTTTGCCGGAGCGGACTACTACAGCACGGACAACTACGCTACCAATCAGCTTTTTGACGACTATATTGTGCAAACAAGCGGAGTGGGTCCGGCTGGCCTGACGATAGGCGGGCTGATACCCGGAGCCATTTACGAGATGTATTTGTTTGCCTCGAACGACGGTGGCGGCGCCGGGGGTGTTTTCAGCGTCAACGGCAGTCCGTCAAAAATGACCGTGGCCGGGCCGGGTACGCCGTTCCGTGAGGGGTATGATTTCGTCCACTTCACAACGCAAGCCGATGCGCAGGGAGAACTGGTGGTCACCGTGACCGGCGAGGTTGACGTCGGCGGGGGAACCTTGCTGTCGGTGGTGAACGGCTTTCAGATCACCGGGCCGTCTGCAACGGCACTGACCCTGACTTCCGCAAACGCTCCGGTCCTATCCAATGTCTGGCCGGGGCACATTATCCTGTCACGGCCTGCGACCGGCGAATTCAAGTTGCACTATGCGGACGGCAGCACCGCCCTGATAAGTGATTTTCAGCCACATTGCCTGACGTTGGCGCCGAATCTCAGCACGAATTTTACCCCGTTTGGCGGACGTTCCTCGGACGGGGTGATGCCCTATTTCAACGTCGAAAATCCGGACGGCACCGGCCTGGTGATCGCGGTGGGCTGGACCGGAGAATGGGAGGCGCAATTTCAACGCGATGCGGGCACCAATCTGACGATCAACCTCGGCCTCCAACAGATGAATGTGAGTCTGCGTCCCGGCGAGAAAATCCGCACGCCCGCCGTCCTGGCCATGAGCTATTCCGGAGACTGGTTGACGGGACAACGGCTGTTCCGCCGGCTCATGCTGGCGCACTACACGCCGCGGCCCGGCGGCCTGCCGCCCGTGCCGCCGGTGGCGGCGTCCGGAGCCACCATCGGCTTCAACAACGTCAGCGAGAGCAACCAAATTCAAGCCATCAACAACATCGCCTCCAACGCCTTGCCGGTGGACACTTATTGGATTGACGCCGGCTGGTCGGAAGGCGGCTTTCCGTTGGGCATGGGAACCTGGACTCCCGATCCGGCGAGATTTCCAAATGGCCTGAGCCCGGTGGGCTTGCGCGCCCACGAGGCGGGGCTTCGCTTTCTGGTCTGGTTCGAGCCGGAGCGGGTGATGCCCGGCACGTGGCTTCGCACCAATCACCCGGATTGGCTGCTGGCGCCGTCCAATCTGCCGCCGGCGCTGGCCTATCAAACCAACTGGACGTTGCTCGATCTGGGGGACCCCGCGGCCTTGCAATGGGCGGAAACCAATTTCTCGGCCATGATCGGCGACGACTTCATTGATATCTACCGTCACGATTGCAACATTGATCCGCTCTACTATTGGCGGAATGGCGAAGCCCCGGACCGTCAAGGCATGAAGGAAATCAAATACGTCATGGGGCTTTACGACTATTTTGACACCCTCCAGCGCGACCACCCGGATTTGCTCATGGACAATTCCGCCAGTGGCGGGCGCCGTCTGGACTTCGAAATGATGCGGCGGACGGTGCCCCTGCTGAGAACGGACTATCTGTGGGACCCGGTGGGGGCGCAATGCATGACCTACGCGCTTTCTCTGTGGCTGCCTCTGACGGGGCAGGGCGCGGTGCTCACCGACAACTACGACTTTCGCAGCGGCATGGGAACCTTTGTCACCTACGCCTTCAACTATTACAGCGCGACGGACAGTTTTTGGGCTTCTCTGACTCGATTGATTGAATCCTACAAGCCGTTGCAGCCGCTCTTTTCGGGCGATTTCTATCCATTGACTGCTTACAGCACCAATCAAAACGTCTGGATAGCCTGGCAGTTTGACCGTCCAGACCTGGGCCAGGGACTGGTGCAGGCGTTCCGGCGCGCGAGCAATCCGACTGAAAGCGTGGGGTTAAGACTTCAGGGGCTTGATCCGGCGGCCGATTATCAGGTCGCCAATCTCGACCAAGGCGGCAGCTCGGTCTGGACCGGACAGCAGTTGATGGCCGACGGGCTGGTGGTTGTGCTGACCAACGCGCCAGACACGGCGACCTTTCATTATCAACGGGCGCCCTGATCGCGCCGGCTTTATGCAAAGCGGTTTCTTCCCCGGCGCGTCGCGATCGAGCAGGGCGGGACAGGATGGTTTCGGGACCGCGCCTTCTGCGGAAACATCAATGCGTCCTTGTGCATTGTGAAAAGGGTTTCCAAAAAACGATTCTGCCGCCCCTGGAACCCGACGGAACAACTTCAAAATGGTTTCCGTGGTGGAAGCGAATTTAGGCCTTTTTCGCGGCTTTAACTTTCGCCCAGCGCGCCCGCTGCGCGGCGGCGATTCTGCGCCGACCAGAGGCGCTCATTCTGCGTTTGGGCTTGGAAGTGGCGCTGGTCGTTTCTGAATTTGAAGGCCCGAAAATCCGGTTCAGCTCATGCTGAAGGGATTCGATCTCTTCTTTAATCTCCGCAGCACGCTGGAGTTGCTGCGCTGACAAGGTTGCAATTGTGTTCATGGCCGTGAGTAACGGCATTTTGGTCTATAATGTCAACAATCATCTGTACACCGTCCGGTTCTACTGCAATGCATGCGGCAGAATTATTGTTTTTTCAGTTGGAAAATAAATTTTCCGCCTGCTCTATTGTCTGGATTCATATCTTTGACCGTCGCTGACTATTGCGGTAAAATCAGCCGATAAAATCCCTGATTGCCGGTCGTAGGATTTGTGACCGTGTTCTGCAAATTCACAATGGCCGGCGCGTTTGTCAGCGTCAGCCAGGGATCCGGATTAGCGAGATTGGTGGTGGTTTGCACGGCGTGTCCACCCCCAATGAACCTTGCGCTGGAACTGGAATCCAAAGATTACGATGCGATTTTGAGAGGCAACGGTTGATGGCGTCAAACGCGAATTTCACGAACGGGCGCAAATTTTTTTAACGCAGCACTGGCTTACTTGCTCGAATTGGTCAAGGCTTTGCCATGCGCCAAATTTTGCCGGCACCGGCCCCGCCACTGGTATCGCTCCAATAAACATTGGCGCTGCCAATTACAAAACTGGTGAGGCTGTTGGTGGGAATGGCAGTCAAATCCAATGATGAGCCTCCCGTCACAGGGATATATTTGATGACGCTATTTTCAAGGTAATAGACATTTGTGCCGTCCGAGGCGAGGCCGTTTGCGACGCCGCTCGAAACTAATGTTGTTTCTGCTCCGCCGGCTTTAGGCACAACCTTAATGTTCCCGTTGTCGTTGAGATAAACGTTGTTCGTGTCAATAAAAACGCCGACCTCTGATGAGTTGCCGGTGACAAGCGTCGCGATTGCGTGCGACGACAATGTGAATTTCCGCACGTCCTTGCTGGAATACTCACAGAAATAGATGGCGCTGTCATCCATTGCGAACGACCGCACCCAGTTGCCGGAGGCGAGTTGGGTAGAACTTCCGCCTGAAGTTGGAATGCCATTGACATACGAGAAGCCGCTCGAATAATAAATTGTTGATCCCGACACACCGAGGAAGATGCCACCCGTCGTTGAAGTCAGTATTGTGTCGGACCCACCGCTGGCTGGAAGCGAAAATACATCGTAAGCACTATATCCGCCAACGCCGCCGTAAAGAGTGCTCCCCGCAACAACCGCTGTGGGCGTGTGTCCGTCCGAAGTGGATAATCCGGTTGCTAATGTCGCGACCGTTCCGCCAGTCGAGAGGACCCGCTTTAGAATCCCATCGCTTGATGTGCTGTCGGCGAAGTAAATATAGCCGCTGTCGAGCACCAGATTGTTGGGATTGTTCAAATTGCTGGCAATGAGAACTGGTGCCGCTGACCCGACAGCACTTATTGGCACCGCGCGATAAAACCGCATCGGCCAATTGGGCTGGACGGCGTTGATAATGTTCGTCGCCCCGCTTGCGGGAATGGTGTTTGTCGAAAGTATCATCCAGTTCACCAAGTTGGAGGATACCTCGATCGCGTAATTGGTGCCAACTGGCCCGTTCAACGTGAAATGGAACATGCCGTCTTTGCTCATGGAGACTCCCGACAATTGAGGCTGACCTGACGATATGGGGATATAAGTTCCGGTTGCGGTGGTGGTCTGATCCGCGTTGACTGTCACATTTTGGCTGCTGGGCGTCGTCCAGCCGCTCACCGGCTTGAACGCAACCAAGTGGCTCCCTACCGACAGCCCAGAAACCGTCGCCCCGCTGTTCTGGAACGCTCCACCATCTACCTGCCATTGTGCGCCCACGCTCACGGCACCCGCTGGTGCAAGCGTCACCTGGAGTGAGCCGATTTGGGTTGAGTAGGTACCGGTCGTCGTGGCGGTAACAGCGTTGTTGATTGTTACATCTTGATCGCCCGGGGAAGACCAACCGTTGATCGAATTGAAATGGACTGTATGAGTGCCCACGGTTAAGCCAGAAACCGTTACTCCGCTATTTTGCCAGGCACCCCCATCTACTTGCCATTGCGCTCCCGCGCTCACTGCGCCTGACGGACTAATCGTCACCTGCAAGGAACCGGTCTGCTGTGTGTAAGTGCCGGTGGCCAGAGTGGTCGAACTGCTATTGATCGTCACATTTTGGCTGTTTGGTGTATTCCAGCCAGAAATCGCTTTGAATGACAAGTTATGACTTCCCACAGTCAATCCCGAGACTGTCGCTCCGCTATTTTGCCAAGCCCCGCCGTCCACCTGCCATGGCGCGCCGGCGCTGATTGCACCAGAAGGATTAATTGTCACCTGCAAAGAGCCTGTCTGTGCTAATCCGTTCCCTTGCAGTGCCACGGTGTAGGGACTCGTTGCAGTGATATAGATTGTTGCAAAAGTATTTGCATATTGTAGTAGGATTGGGTAACTTGAGTGCATGAAACATGGAAACAAACCGATGCAAGCGCCCAAGCGCCCGCCGACCGCCGTTGAACAGGCGCGTTACCAAAAGCGCAAGCTGGCCGTCCAA